>CALPOD020000007.1 GCA_943325105.2 Candidatus Fokinia solitaria
AAGATACAGCTTGTACATTAGAACTCATAAAGCAAGAGTTCAATGCAAGAGTTGCTCAAATAGTTGAAAGACTAACAAGAGTAAAGACAGATAAAGATGGAAATCAATATAATATATCTGTTGAGGATCTGATGGGAGAGATGAGACGAGTGGATGACCAGGAAGCTCTACTAATCAAAGAAATAGACAGACTTCATAATTTGTATACAATTGAGTCTATGTCAGAAGATAAAAAGCAACATACAGCAGGTGAAACAATGGAACATGTTATTCCTAATGTTGCTTATGCTGTAGATAACCTTAATCTTGATAATAAACTTAATCTAGAAGGCAACTTAACAAATAAAGAATAACAAATTGATGATTTAAAGCCAGTGTGGCTTTACGTCATCTAAATTCCCCTTAGCAAGATAAAGTTTTCTTTGACTTGAAATTGCTAAGATATGAGTCGCAGTTGAGTTTATAAAACTTCTATTGTGACTTATAAATAAAACAGTCCCCTCATAATTCTTTAGAGCTTCACTCAAGATCTCAGTACTCAAAATGTCAAGATGGTTTGTAGGTTCATCTAAAAGTAGGAAATTGGCATCCTGAACCATCAAACAAGCTAAGCTCAATCTACTCTTTTCACCACCAGAGAGAACCCTTACTGGTTTGTAAACATCATTACCTTTGAACAAAAAGGATCCCAATAACTTCCTAGCAGATAATTCATCCAGTCTTTCACTGGCAATCTTTAGATTTTCAAGAGCTGTCTTTGTTAAATCTAAATGCTCAGACTGATCCTGTGCGTAATATGCGATTTTAACATTATGTCCTGTCTTCATTTCACCATTGATTAATGGAATTGCACCAGCTATGGTTTTCATTAAAGTTGATTTCCCTAATCCATTTGCTCCAACTATCGCAATTTTTTGCTGACTTGAAATATGCATTGAGACATTTTTCACCAAAGGCTTATCATACCCTATAGAACAATCAATCAGTTCTAATACATCTTTTCCACTTTTCTCAGTCAATGGAATTCTAATATTAATTTCCATATCAGCTCTATCGACCTCAATGCTAGCAGCTTCGTCCTGAAGCTTGGCTATCATTTTCATTCTACTTCTTGCCTGTGAAGCCTTTGAAGCTTTCGCACCGAATCTATCAACAAACTCCTTAGCATCTTTAATTTTTGTTTCTATGCTCTTTCTTTCTGCTGCTTTTCCTGCTTCTCTCACTTCATATTGGTCTAAGAAATCATCGTAATTACCATAATATTCATTCAATTTCCCATTTTTCAGATGCAAGACCATATTTGGCAATCTATTCAGTAGAGATTCATCATGTGATACGAATAAAATCGTGCTTTTGAATTTCTTAAGATAAGTTTCAAGCCATATGATAGTTGGTAAATCTAGATGGTTTGTAGGCTCATCTAGGATTAGGAAATCAGGCTTTTTCATAATCAATCTAGCTAATTCTAATCTCATTCTCCACCCACCAGAGAGACTTTTAGGATCATCACATAAAATCTCTTCAGTAAACCCGAGGCCTAGTAGAATCTTTTCAGCATTGTGTTCAAAAGCATATCCATCTCGATTTCTAAATCCCTCTTCAAGGAGTTCAAACTTCTCATATATCTCATCTGTATATCCAGCTTCAAGCTCCTTGCTGATTTCCTTAAAATCTGCTTTTATTTTATATAATATGTCATCACCTGCCATGCATTCTTCTAGAATTGTCTCTTCAGGTGTAGGATTAGGTTCCTGAGGCAAATAGCCTATGATAAAATCTTTTGATTTAACGATTGCACCATCTTCAGCCTCTTCTAATCCACACAATATGTTTAGCAAAGTACTCTTACCAGCACCATTTACACCTACAAGTGCTATAATACCTGTTTGAGGGAAGTTATAATTAATATTCTGCAGGACACATCTCCCGCCAAAGCTTTTTGATAAGCCATTTATACTCAACATAGTTTTTATTAAAATATTTCAGGTTTTCTAATGATGATTTTTTTCTCATCTAAATTCACATCAACAATAAAATCCTCTACAAATGGATACATTGTTGTTTTCCCATCTTCTAATCCACCAACTTCAATTATGTCAGATGCTCCATAATTCATAACATCAATGACATTACCTACCTTTGTTTCATCTTCAAAATATACCTCCATACCTATCAAGTCAGCATAATAAAAATCCCCATCATCTGCTGAAATTAATTCTGACTTTTTAGTCATTAAATCAATTCCTATGAGTTTTTCAGCCATTTCGATTGAAGTTATGCCTTCTATTTGTGCCACAGCTATAGAGCCTTTTACGGATATAATGGCTTTGATTTTGTAATTGTTAACATTTGCATCGAAGACATTTGAAAATTCTATTATATCTCTCGGAGACTCAGTGCTACACTTTATTCTTACATATCCTTTGATTCCAGAGGTTGCTACGATAGTCCCTATAGTAATATTGTTTTGATTCATCAAATTTTTTCCAGAACTATACTCTAATAAGCTATAAAAATAAACTCAGAGATATGATATAGTTTTTGAAAAATTTAAAAAAAAATGTTTCAAGGTTTATATACAGCTCTGATCACTCCATTCAATACAGATTACTCATTGGATATGGAAAGTATCACAAATCTCGTCAAAAATCAGTTCCATGCAAAAGTCAATGGAATAATTCTATTTGGTACTTCAGGTGAAGGAATGACTTTATCTCATGATGAGAGATATCAAGTAATAAGATATGTAATTGATCTTGTGAATACTCTCACAATGGAAAGTAAAACTTTAGTACATGGTAAGCCATACAAGCCACATGTGATAGTTGGGACAGGTACTAATTGTACAAAGACAACTATTGAGCAAAGTGTACAAGCTGCAAATTTAGGTGCAGATGCAGTGATGGTAGTAACTCCATACTATAACAGACCATCTCAAGATGGAATATATGAGCATTATAAAAGTGTGAATGAAGCAATAAACATACCTATAATTTTGTATAATGTACCAACAAGGACAGGTGTACATATAGAAGATATGACTCTCATAAGACTTATGGGATTAAGTAATGTGTGTGCGCTTAAAGATTATGAAAGCCTCAGGCCAATAAGAATCTATATAGATTGGAGTGCAATGCAAAAATCTGAAGAAAATACAGAGAAATCTCAAGATACCTTCATAAAAGATGCACATAGAAGCTATGAGCTATTTGTTGCAGCATGCACAAGTAAATTCACAATTCTTGCAGGAGATGATGTGAATAGTTTATCTATATATGTAAATGGTGGACATGGATGTGTTTCTGTAGCATCTAATATAATTCCAGAAATTTGTGTTGAACTACATGATTCTGCACAGCAGATGAATATGCATAAGGCAAGAGCAATTCATGCACACTTGCATCCAATATATAGCTCGCTCTTTTGTGAAGTTAATCCTGTGCCAGTGAAATATGCTGCTTACAAAATGGGTCTAATAAAAACACCAAATGTTAGGCAGCCTCTACATGAGATGTCAACTCATAATAAAGAAAAAGTTGACAAAATTTTGTTACGATATGGTTTGATTTAAGCTACTAATTCGAAGCATGCTTTTTCTATTCTTTTACATGCTTCAACTATATCAGCTTCTTTTACGGTATAAGAAAATCTAATGTAATTTGGAACACCGAAGGCATCTCCTGGAGCACCTATCACCATAGCTTTTTCAAGCAAATACATACAGAAGTCGTTACTGTTCTGTAGCTTGCCATTGGAGCTATTTATTACTTCACTGCAATCAATCCACATATAAAATGCACCAGCTGGCTTCTTACATTTCAGGAATGGTATTTTTGATATCAAATCAAAGAAGATATCTCGCCTCTTTTGTAATAAAGATTTGAATCCAGGTAAGAAATCTTGTGCTCCATTTAAAGCATCAATTACTGCATATTGAGATATAGAAGATGCATGTGAGGTCATATGAGATTGAACCATTGACATAGCTTTTATAAGATCAGTTGGACCTGCTCCATATCCTAATCTCCACCCAGTCATTGAATATGACTTTGATGCACCATTTACGGTTAGAATTCTGTCTTTTAACTCAGGTACAACCTGTGCCATCGTATAAAACTTCTGATTATCATAAATCATATGTTCGTATATATCATCTGACATAAGCATAACGTGTGGATGTTGTAAGAGAACTTGCCCTAATGCATACAATTCAGCTTCTGAATAAACCTCACCACTTGGATTACTTGGAGAATTAATTATAAGCCACTTAGTTTTGGAATTAATTGACTCCTGTAACAGCTGAGGTGTCAACTTAAAATTACTGCTTTCAGGACATTGTACGACTTTCGGCTGCCCACCTGCCAATAAGATCATATCCATATAAGATAGCCAATACGGAGCAGGTAATATAACCTCATCTCCATCATTTAGAGTGCTTGCCAGTGCTACATAGATCGTTTGTTTAGCGCCGCTTGAAACAATAATTTGATCTGGTGTGTAGCTAATGCCATTCTCTCTCAATAATTTTGCACAAATAGCTTCTCTTAAAGGTTTAACGCCACAAATGTCTGTATATTTTGTCTTGCCTTCATCTATTGCTTTGTGTGCTGCAGCTTTTATTGAATCTGGAGTATCATAATCTGGTTCGCCAACAGCTAAACTTATAACTGGTAACCCCTCAGCTTTCATTGCAGCTGCTCTGCTACTCATTGTGAGAGTCGCAGAAGGTTTGACGTTTTTTAAATTAATATTGAATAAGTCTTGTCTCATTTTTTACTATATAATTAATTTAGCTAGTGTATAGCTAATATTTGATTTACCATATAAACAGCTTTGAATAAAATAGTAAAGTTATAATTTTTAATACATGAATTTTCAGGGTAAAAAAATCCACATAGTAGGTATTTGTGGCATAGGTATGAGTGCTATAGCTCAACATCTAAATAATCTTGGTGCAGTTGTGCAAGGTAGTGATAAAGCAACTTCAGGTCATATACAAGAAACTCTTCATAATCAAAATATTAAAGTTTTTGAACACTCACAAAGTAACATTTCGTCTGAAGTTGAGTACGTCATAAGATCTACAGCGATACAGAATGACAATGTTGAAATCCTACAAGCTAATGCATTACAAATACCGATTCTCAGCAGAAGTGACATTTTAACAGAAATCACCAAAAAACATGATTGCGTTATAAGCATTACAGGCGCACATGGAAAGACTACAACAACTACGATGACAGGAGAGCTATTCTATGAATTAGAAAGCAATCCAACAATCTTCTCAGGTGGGATTATGGGATTTTGTAACAGTAACTTCAGAGGCGGGTCAACTGATTTGATGATAGTTGAGGCAGACGAATCTGATGGGACTTTTATGCAAATAAAAACTGATATAGCCGTCATAACAAACATAGAGTTTGAACATGCTGAATTCTATAAGGATTTCAATCACATGATTAGATCTTGCGAGACATTTGTGAATAATGAGAATGTAAAAAACATTGTACTTTGTGGGGATGATCACGGAACAAAACAGCTGCAAATAGATTATGATAAGAAGGTCATCAGATATGGCTTTAATCCTGATAATGATTTATATGCAAAGGATTTAAAATATGAAAAAGGATACATAACTTTCACAATCGTTGCTAATCAGAAAGAAATTCAAGGTTTTAAGCTAAGAGCATATGGAAATCATAATGTTTTAAATGCACTATGTGCATTCACAATAGCATTGGTGAAATATGGATTAGATGAGAAATTAGTAGAGATTTCACAAAAAATGATGAGAAATTTTGGTGGTATAGCAAGGAGATTCAACATTTTACCAAACAGTAAAAACATTACAATTATAGATGATTATGCACACCATCCAACTGAAATAAGAGCTACTATAGAAGCTGCAAAGCAAATGGTCGAGGCAGGTAAGCTAATAGCTGTCTTACAGCCACATAGGTATACAAGACTAAGTGCTCTGATGGATGATTTCACAAAGTCTTTAGATGATGCAGATGTTGCAATCGTTACAGAAGTGTATGCTGCAGGAGAACAACAGATAAATAGAGTGAGTAGCAAAATTTTATGTGATTTAATTTCAAAAAGAATTAGTACAAATTCCAATATTAATTTAAAAAAATGTTTTTTCGCTAGAGACAGTAATGAGTTGTTTGAAATTCTTAACAAAGTTGCTGTATGTGATAATACTGTTGTGTTCATGGGTGCAGGAAACATAACTGAGTTCTGTAAACAATATACGGTCATATAAAACCATATTTCGCTTGTAAGTTGCTAAGATTTATTGTAAAATCAATTTATAGTAGGTAAAGTAGCAACTTAAGAGAAACAAATGCAGGAAAAATCACAACTGTACACAAAAGAGCAAGAGAAAGAATTGAAGTTAATGGCTGGACAAAGTTTAGATATGCAGCTTTTTTCTACAGTTTTCGTACAAGCCTTAAATGATCAATTGGATCCTTATGGCAAAAGTGAAATGATTGCTCCAGAAGACCTACTTAGTGGTACCTTCAACAACTTTAATGTTATTCCAAATAGTCAACTACACCTAAATGCGATAGATAAATTTCAAGAGGTTATAGGTGAAACTTATGATCTTGTAAAAAATGCGTTACAACCGGAAAATTCAGGTTCTCAATCAAAAGAAATGATTCGTGATAAAGGTGTAAAAGCATCTACAGATGCTCAGGAAAGTTTCCTTAGTTGTGAATTGTACGATCAACTTAAAAAAGAAAATAGTCCAATATTTCAAAAATTACATGGATTGACACAATCGTTAGAAGAACATAAGAAACAAACTGAAATTTTATACGATTTTTTAAAAGGAGCAAAAGAATCTGCTGAACCATTTGATGCATTATATATAAAAGCACATCCTTTAGATGTTAGTGTTCAAATACCACAGGTAGATCTAATGAGATTAGTCAAGGCAGTAAAGGAATTACCAGCAATGCCAAAGTATTTCAATGGATTGGTTGATGCAATAAATGAGAGGGAGACAGAGAAGTGGAAATTAAAACGCATATTCAAACCTATAACTCCATTACCTCAAATCTTAGCAGATTTTGATTTACCAAAAAGCCCCAAACAATCGTTTGTCGAAAAAATAGCAGCAGCTAAAATTTCTCCTACTCCTATTGCAAGATAGCCTTAAACTCCTTGCAATAGTAATCTGATGCATTTATATATTCTAATAAAAAAATATTAAATGCACGACATAAAATATATCAGAGAGAATCCTGAGGCATTTGATGCAGCTATGCAGAAAAGAGGATTACAACCAATTGCAAAGGAGATCCTAAATTTAGACTCATCTGTAAGAGAAGAAAAAACTACAATACAAAACCTTCAGAAAAAAGTGAATGATCTTTCTAAGCAGATAGGTATTATGAAATCTAAAGGAGATTCAGAAGCATCTAAACTTATCCAAGAGGTAGAAGGTGCTAAGATTCAGATATCAGAAGTGAATCAATCATTAAATCAAAATGAATCTAAAATCTTTGAGCTTCTCACAACAATGCCTAACATTTTAAGTGATGAAGTTCCGTATGGTGAGAATGAAAATGACAATCACTTAATTAAAAGTCATGGAGTGCCAAAGAAATTTGATGCTAAACAACACTTCGAGCTAGGGGAAGATCTCAACATGATGGATTTTACTCAAACAGCTAAGATATCTGGCAGTAGGTTTGTAACTCTTAAATCTCAACTAGCAAAGCTAGAACGTGCACTCGTAAATTTCATGTTAGATATTCACACAAAAGAGTTCGGATACACTGAGATGTCAACCCCTTTTATGGTACGTGAATCTACGATGTTTGGAATTGGTCAATTACCTAAGTTCGCAGAGGACTCATTCGTAGTAGATAATGGTGATTATAGACTGATTCCTACAGCAGAGGTAACTCTCACGAGCATGGTATCTGATATGATAATGAATGAATCAGAATTACCTATCAGACTGACTGGTTGGACACCATGCTTTAGATCTGAAGCAGGTAGTGCAGGACGTGACACAAGAGGAATGATAAGATTACATCAGTTTTCTAAAGTTGAACTTGTGAGTATAGTAAAACCTGAAGATTCAAACGCCGAACATGAAAGAATGTTATCAGCAGCAGAGGCTGTCTTACAAAGACTAGAGCTGCCATATAGAGTTATGCTCCTATGTAGTAAGGATACAGGCTTTTGTGCATCTAAGACTTATGACATAGAAGTTTGGTTACCTGGACAAGAAACATATCGAGAGATATCAAGTTGTTCAAATTGCAACAACTTTCAAGGCAGAAGGATGAAGTCAAGGTACAAAAAACACGATGGTATAAATGAATTTGTACACACATTAAATGGCTCTGGTTTACCGATCGGACGTACAATTGTTGCTATAATGGAGAATTATCAAAATCCAGACGGATCAATATCAATCCCTGAAAATCTTCTAAAATATATGGATGGTATCACCAAAATATCAAAAATTTAAATTCTCTCAATACACATAGCAACTCCCATGCCACCACCAACACATGCTGTTGCTAACCCTCTCTTTAGTTTTCTACGTTGCAATTCATGGACTAAAGTTACTAGTATTCTTGCACCTGAAGCACCTATCGGATGACCTAATGCTATTGCCCCACCACTAACATTAACTATTTCAGGATCCCAATGCATTAAACGATTAACTGCTATAGCTTGTGCTGCAAATGCTTCATTGACTTCAATCAAATCAAGATCATTAGACTTCCAACCAACTATATCAAGAGCCATTTCTGATGCTGCTACTGGACCTATACCCATCAACATAGGATCAACACCAACTTCTGCAAAAGATACTATTCTTGCTAGTGGTTTGATATCAAAAGACTTCGCATGTTTTTCTGTCATTAATAAAACCATTGCAGAGCCATCATTAATACTTGAAGCATTACCAGCTGTAACAGTTCCAGAACCATCTTTTAGAAAGGCTGTTTTTAAGCGTGATAATTTTTCTATTGATGTATCATTTCTAATACCTTCATCTTTATCAAAAATTCTATTATCATGTAATGTAATGGGAACTATCTCATCATCAAATAAACCATTTTTTTGTGCATTAGCTGCCTTCATATGAGAGTTATAAGCATATGCATCTTGGGCTTCCCTTTTAATGCCATATTTTTGAGCAAGATTTTCAGCTGTCATACCCATATGCACTTTATTAAATGCATCAGTCAACCCATCATTTATTATTGAATCATTAAGAGCTAGATTACCAAATGTACCACCTCTTACAAATACATTATGAGGTGCTTGACTCATTATTTCATATCCACCAGCAAGCACAAATGGATTGTTAATACCTATACTTAACTGATGTATTATTGATTGATAGCCTAACATTATAGCTTTCATTCCAGATCCACAAACTTGATTGACCGTATATGCAGTAACATTGTGTGATATCCCTGAAGCAATAGCCGCTTGTCTTGCAGTATTTTGACCAAAACCACCAGTTAAAACGTGCCCCATGATAACCTGAGTTATATTAGGAGAATATATATGATCAATTAAGCCATCAAATAAAGTTTTATTTAGATGTTCTAGTTTGACTTTAGATAAGGATCCATTAAAGTTTCCTATCGCACTTCTTTTTGCTGCAGCAATTATAATACTCATGTTATATATATTTAGTATCTTTAAAAACTCGTACAATCATTATATATATAAATAGATATTTATGCAGCAATCAATTCATATTATCTAGTATTTAACATTAACAATTATGTTGAATATGTAGTTTGTAAACCACATATATATAATAATTTTATACTGTGTATGTATTTTAATAAAAAGCTTTAGAAAGTACCTTAAAAAGTATAAAATAATACAATATTCAATATTGTTTTGATTAAAATCAGATTTAATAGGAGATTTATTTATTGCATTTTCATTTGTTATAGTTTACTTTTGATTTTACCAGTTTTATTGATAAAAACTGTTCAACTTGAGACTAATAATCTTGAGTTTAGAATTAACCAAATAACAAATAGGAAATATTATAATATGTCAGTTAATATCAACATGTCCTTAACCGGACCAATACGTCAGTCATTATCTAATAGTTTGTCAGAAGCATCAAGATCAGGTATAGCAATGGCAACAGGAGATGCAATATTACATGCATATCAAGATCCTACAGGTCTTGCTATAGGTTCAAGTATGAAATCTGAATACAATGTATTGTCAATCATCACTACAGGTATGGAACAAAGTCAATCTATGCTTTACATCGCAGAAGCTGGAATAAAAGATGCATACAAAGTTGTGACCGAGATGTATGAGATTTTAGCTAGAGCTAAGTTAGGTTATATGACAGATGATTTAATAGAAAATACACTGAGCAAAACTTATCAGCAATATAAAGATGAGCTAGACAGAATTGCAAATAGTGTTGACTTCAATGGTCAGAAGCTTTTAAACGGTACTGGTGGAACAGTAGATTTAGGTGTAAAAGCAACAGCTGGACCTGCAAATTATAATTATGATAAAGTGGCTCTAGCATTAGGAGGAACATTCACTTTAGCTAATGGTAGTGGGACTGTTAATGGAGTTAATGAACCAGCACTAAAGCTCGTAGCTAATAATATGACGATCACTGGTGGAACATTAGTACGTGGTGCAACTGGTGGAACTGGTGGAACTGGTGGAGGTGGAGCAACCACTAATACTCTGAAAGATGCTCAAATAGAAATTGATGTTCAAGTCACAGGTACTGCAAGTACAGCAACTGGCACTACTACAATTAAAATACAAGGTGTTGACATTAGCTTTACTTCTACCAGTGGTGATCTCAGTGGCGCAACAGCCCCTACAATAAAATTGCCTGCAACTCCTGTCGTACAAACGTCTCCTGTGAAAGGAACTGGCTCAACGCCAATCAATTCTCTGACTGGAGTTAAACTAGGAACAGGAGCAGATGCAGTAAAAGCAACAACTGTCACAGCTTCTAATGTTGTAACAACATATCCAACATCAGGTGGTAGACAGTCATCAAGTTCATTTAAATTTGTAACTGGTACAAATTTCAATCAAGACGTTATTCAAACATCATTCCCTAATATTAAATTAGGTACAAGCAAAGGTGTTATAGGAATGGTTGAATCTTTGAATATACAAGATTTAAACTCTAATATTGTTCAGAAAAACTTAACAAATCTAAAAAATTCTGCGGATGCTGATACTGATGCGCCTGTAGTTAGAGCATTGATGGAAAAATTCATAACATGTCTTGATGATGTTGGTGCTTCACAAGCTAGATTTATTAATATAATCAATCAGTTACAAACTTCTTGTGAGGAATTAGATAGTGCACAAGGTGTAATTCTAAACTCAGATCTTGCTAAAGAAGCTGAGAACTTTGCTAGAGCTTCAACAGAAGTTACAATAGCAATTTCTACTTTACAAAGACAGATTAGTTTATTAGAAGATCTAACTCGAATTGTATCTTAAATTTCTACAAAAAATTAAGGCATAAAATTGCCTTAGTTTTTTATCCATAATTTTTTATCCATCTGATATCATTTTCCAAAAACTCTCTTATGTCAGAAGCATTGAGCTTTATCATTGCTAATCTTTCTATTCCTAATCCAAAAGCAAAACCTTGATATCCAGAATCAATCCCAACATTTTTTAAAACTTTCTGATGAACCATTCCACACCCCATCAACTCAAGCCATTTGTTATTGTATTTCATATCAACCTCCATTGAAGGTGTTGTGAAAGGAAAATAACTTGATCTGAAGCGTATCGGAACATCATCAATCATAAAAAACATCTTCAACATATTGTGTATTGTCTGCTTCATATCCAACAAAGTTATATCTTTATCAATGCATAAACACTCCATCTGATGAAACATTGGGAGGTGAGTCTGATCAACGTCGTCAACTCTATAAACCTTTCCTACCGATACAATATAGTGAGGAGGTTTGTTTGACATCATGTATCTCACTTGAACTGATGATGTTTGAGTTCGTAGCAGTTTACCAGAATCAACATAAAATGTGTCTTGCATTTGCCTTGCTGGATGTAGAGGTGGTACATTAAGTGCGGTAAAGTTATAAAAATCATCTTCTATTTCAGGACCAGAAACACTTTTAAATCCTAAATGAGTCATGATACTTAGTAATTCATCAATAGTTTTAGTAAGTATATGTTGATTACCTGAAGAGATCCCATTATCATATGGTAAAGTAAAATCAATAATTTCACCCTTAAGTTTTTGGTTCACTGAGTTTTCATTAAATTCATTATATTTCGCAGATATTAAGGTTTCAAATACTTTTCTGTAATGATTTATTGTTTCTCCAAAAACTTTTCTATCATCCTGGGACAATGTTGGAATTTTTTTTAAAAGTTCAGTAATTTCACTCTTCTTACCTAGAAACTGAGATCTTATCTGGTTAAGTTGTTGTTCCGATTGCACCTCTTTTAGTGAGGTTTCTAGTAACATAGTTTGTTGTTGTAATATTTTCATTGTATTTATGATGATAATTTGTTATAATTACTGTTTAAAATAGATCAAATTAATTATATAAGATTTGATTTATACATTAAACCTAAAATTTTTTATTTTTGAAGAAGTTATTAATATGTCACATATTATTGATTATGAATACCTTGTAGATAGCGCCATGAGAGTTTTAATACGAGATGTTTTAACTTCTGTGGAAAAAAATGGTGGATTACCTGCTGCTCATTACTTTCATATAAGCTTTGTCACAAGATATGATGGCGTACAAATACCTTCACACTTATTTGAAAAGTACCCTCAAGAAATCACAATTGCACTACAAAATCAATTCAGAAATTTAAATGTATATGATGATGTATTTGCTGTAGATCTAGCATTTAATGGACAAGAAGAAAGATTAATCGTTCCATTTTGTGCAATTACATCATTTGCAGATCCATCAGAAGATTTTATTTTAAAAATGTCAGCAGACAATACTGGAATGATAGGGAAAAGCAAATTCAATGAAATGATAGGTAGTAGCACAATTAAAGCAACGCCAGATGTAAAAACTGAAGATAATGTGATAAATTTCTCTGATATAAAGCACCTTCTAAAGCAATAAATTCTTAATGCAACACCGTCCTAAGCATTTTAAAATGCCTCATTGGCCTATTCCGAGAGGTAATAGAGATATAAACCTTGGATTGGACAGGATGCGTTTACTAATGGCAAAACTCGGCAATCCTCACAAAAAACTACCTCCAATAATACACGTAGGTGGAACAAATGGTAAGGGATCAACTCTAGCTTATTTACAATCAATGTTTGAGTCAGCTGGATATAGTGTACATAAATATATATCTCCACATCTAATAAACTTTAATGAAAGGATAACTCTAGCAGGTAATCTAATATCAACTGAATTAGTAGATCAATTTGCTGAGGAGTGCAGATATGTAAGTGAAAAAGAAGATATCCCAATAACATTCTTTGAAGGAATAACAGCCATAGCATTCCTTGCATTCTCAAGGTTTCCAGCAGATGTATTGCTATTAGAAGTTGGAATGGGAGGTAGATTAGATGCTACAAACGTAGTAGAAGAAGTCATTGCATCAATCATCACAAGCATATCATTTGACCATATAGAACATCTTGGGAACTCCATCACATCAATCGCAAAAGAAAAGGCAGGTATCATAAAGCCAAAAAGCTTTTGTGTATTTAGTTGGCAGGTCTCTGAAGCTATGGATATATTGATAGAAAAAGCAAAAGAAGTAGATTGTAAAAGATATGCGTGCGGATATGACTGGATCTTTAATAGAAATTCAGATGAATCATTCGACATTGCATTTGATGATCGTCAATTAACTTTCCCAAAGCCATCATTAGTTGGGATACATCAATATATAAATGCATCAACTGCAGCAATGGCAGGTATTAAGCTGATGGATCATTTTCCGAAACTATCTCTAGAACATATATCTAGTGGCATTAGTAGAGCATCATGGCCAGGAAGAATGCAGCAGATAAAAATTGGAGTTTTGTCAAAAGTTTTACCTTCTAATATAGAATTATGGCTTGATGGGGCTCACAATGAAGCTGGAGCTCAGATGATCACTGCAACTCTCCAAAACATGGAGCCAGAAGGTGTTTTGTATGCAGTTCATGGCAGGACCATACACAGAGATATGAATGTTTTTCTGAAGTATTTTCAGAATATTGTAGAGTTGATTTCATGTATAGAAATTATGGGTGAGCCTGACTCAGAAGATCCACATAGAATAAAAAATGCATGTGAAGAACTCGGAATCCAAGCAATTATTTCAGATTCAATAAAAGATTCTGTCAAAGATATAGTTAGATATCATTCAGAAAAATACGGGGAAAATGTCCTTGGGAGAATCATCATCTGCGGATCTCTTTTCCTTGCAGGAGATGTAATGCTTGCAAATAAAATGTAAATTTAAATTAAAAAAATGAAAAGAAATCAAATTATATTTTGCTCAATATTAGCTATAACTCTCAGTTTTGCAAATAGAATCTCTTATGGAGATAACATTTCTGGTAGTGCAGACCTTTCTAATCATAGCTTTGAAAGCCTTACTGTAAGCGGCTCTGCTGATCTCAAGGACTTAAAAGTTGATAAAGATTTAATTGTTAGTGGATCATTTGAAGGGAAAAACATAACAGTCACAGGTAAAACAAAAATATCTGGAGGAATGATAGTGTCAAAAGGAGATTTTAATGACATTGAAATTAGTTCTTCAAGAATAAAACTATTTGACTCAAAAGCACACAACATGCTCATACTAGAATCAGACAGTAAGCAAAAATTAGAATTAAAAAACTCAACCATCTCAGGTGATATAACTTTTGAATCAGGAAAAGGTGAGATTTATTTGGACAGTGATTCAAAAATCCTTGGTAAAGTTGATGGAGCTAAGGTGATCAAAAAATAAACCTACTTCTACCCATCAAATTTAAATTATGCTATCATTTGGCATAAAAAATCTAAAAAATGCTAAAAACACATTATCGGACTCACACCTGTGGAGAATTAAATGAAAGAAATATCGATGCGAAAGTAACTATTTCTGGATGGATTCATAGAAAAAGAGATCATGGAGGAGTATTGTTTATAGACCTTCGAGACCATTATGGAATAACTCAACTAGTCACATCAGCACAAGAAGAAAAGTTAAATAAACTATCACCAGAAGACTATGAGACACTAAATACCATGAGTTATGAAAGCGTTGTAACTATACATGGAACAGTTGTTGCAAGGTCTCCTGAGACAATCAATAAGCAGATCCATACAGGTGGGATAGAAATAATAGTTGAAGGCTATACAATTCAATCATCTGCAGATCTACTGCCAATAAACGTCAATAGTGATCAGCAGTTTCCTGAAGATCTAAGGTTAGAATATAGATTCCTTGACCTCAGAAGAAAAAAGATCCATGACAATATAATGCTTCGCAGCAACGTCATCAGATACATTAGAAACAAGATGCATGACTTAGGATTCACAGAATTCCAAACCCCTATATTAACTGCAAGCTCACCAGAGGGAGCAAGAGATTTTCTTGTACCGAGCAGATTACATCCAGGGAAATTCTATGCATTACCGCAAGCTCCACAGCAGTTTAAACAGCTTCTAATGATTTCTGGATTTGATAGATACTTCCAGATAGCACCTTGCTTTAGGGATGAAGATGCTAGAGCTGACAGAGCACCAGGTGAGTTTTATCAGCTAGATATTGAGATGTCATTTGTAAATCAAGAGGATGTTTTCAGCAAAATCGAACCTTTAATGCATGGTTTATTTACTGAATTTGCAGCTGAGGGATATAGTGTAACACCAGCACCTTTCATCAGAATACCTTATGTAGAATCAATGTTGAAGTATGGATCTGATAAGCCTGATCTAAGGAATCCGATTGAAATATCTGATGTCACAAGTGTTTTCTTTAAATCTGATTTCAGTATCTTTAGCAAAGCAATCGATGATGGTTGTGTAATTCGTGCAATTCCTGCACCAGGTGCTTCATCAAAATCTAGAAGCTTTTTTGACCAAATGATAGCTTTTGCTCAGACTGAGTTAGGTGCCAAAGGATTAGCTTACATAATATTTGATGGTGATGCCAAAGGACCAATAGCAAAATTTTTAGATCATGAAAGAATTAAGAATTTGATGCATACAGCGAATTTGAAAGATGGTGATGCTGTATTTTTTGCATGTGGAAAGGAATCTGAAGCTTCTAAGATTGCTGGTCGTGTCAGAACAAAACTAGGAGAAGATCTTGGATTGATAGAGCAAAACATTTACAAGTTCTGCTGGATTACAAACTTCCCATTCTATGAGTGGAATGAAGATGAGAAAAAAATCGACTTCTCACATAATCCTTTCTCAATGCCGCAGGGAGGTCTTGAAGCTCTCTTGTCTGCACATACAGTAGAGAAACAATTGCAGCTCATAGCTTATCAATATGACATAGTTTGTAATGGAATAGAGCTTTCAAGTGGAGCAATCAGGAATCATAAGCCAGAGATAATGTATAAAGCATTTGAAATAGCTGGATATTCAAAAGATTTTGTTGATGAGAAATTCGCTGGAATGATCAATGCATTCAAGTATGGAGCTCCACCACATGGAGGTATTGCACCTGGGATTGATAGAACTGTGATGCTTTTAGCGAATGAACCAAACATCAGAGAAGTAATAGCGTTCCCATTGAACCAAAAAGCTCAGGATCTTATGATGAATGCACCGTCAAGTGTTTCTGATAAGCAGTTAAGGGAGTTACACATAATGCATAGAGTGAAGAAGTGAAAATTAAAAGCTTGGAAAGCTATGATGAAATTGCTCAATCATTTAATTTGTTTGTAGAGTTACGTCCACATTTAAAAAGTAAAGAAAGCTTTGTAAATCAAATTATAGAACAGCAGAAGGAAGGATATCAAATTGTTGCAGTTGAAGAAGACAGTGAGTTTGTAGCCTGCATAGGGTTCCGTTTTCTTATAACTCTTGCTTGTGGTAAAGTTCTTTATATCGATGATTTTATCACAAAAGAAAAAGCTCGAGGCAAAGGATATGGTAAATTTCTTTTAGAGCATGTTATCAAAATCGCAAAAGAACACTTATGTAAGGCAGTTCATTTAGATACAGGATACAATAGGCATGCTGCACATAAAGTCTATCTCAAACAAGGTTTTGAATTTTATTGCCATCACTTAGCTTTAAAACTTAAATAAGTCATGGAGCGAAGAAGTGATTGTTGCAACCAAGATTGAGTTATGATACATTCGGAGTCGAGTTTTAAAACTCAATAAAAGTTTATGGCGGGCATAGCTCAGTTGGTTAGAGCGCAAGTTTGTGGCACTTGAGGTCGCGGATTCGATCTCCGTTGCTCGCCCCACTTAAATGCGGATGTGGCGAAATGGCAGACGCGCTAGGTTTAGGTCCTAGTGCCGCGAGGCGTGGGGGTTCAAGTCCCTCCATCCGCACCACAACACTCTTCAATCAATTTTTTAGCTGCTGATATTGACTCTTGAGTTATTTTATTACCAGATATCATTCGACCAATTTCCTCAACTCTCTGGCGTTTAGAAAGCGCTTTTATATTAGATTTCCCATCCTCTTTACTAACTAAAATATGGCTATGTCCATGTGCTGCTACTTGAGCCTGATGAGTCACAACTATTATCTGTCCAAGACGTGATAAACTTTCTAACTTACTACCTATTTTATATGCTGTAGATCCTCCAATCCCTATATCTATCTCATCAAAAAGAATTGGTATTTCAAGATTAGCAGTAGCGATTTTTATTGCTAGTAGAAGCCTTGACATCTCACCGCCAGAAAGACTTCTTTTCTTATTCGAATGACAAAGAATTGATAGTTTAATACTTACAGTACCAAACTCACTCCATTTACAATCATTTAGTAAGAATTCAACTTTTATGTCAGACATCATGATTTCATCTAACACATCTGCAATTTTTGAATTTAAATGTTTACAGGCATTATCTCTAGCTATATTAAATTTATCTGAGATATCAGTAAAATCTTTCTGAATAATATTTAACTCTTTATTGAGAGTATTTTTCTTTACTTCTAAGTTCAGAGCTGTATCAAGCTTTTGTCTGTACTCATTAGAGAAATCAAGTAATTTACTTGTGTTTATTCTATATTTTTTCGCAACTTCTCTAAGTTTGCTTAGCTTTTTATCAATTGATTCTATTCTCTCCTCATTTGAATCTGATATTCCTATTATATCAATGATTGATTCTTCAACATCTTTTAATTCTTGATTAATTGAGTCTACTCTTTTCTGCAGTTCAATTATCTTTGGACTATCTGAATTGAGATATTTGACCAAAGTGCTTGTATGGGATGTTATTTTCCCATCACTAAATACCTTCATAGCCTTTTGTAATGACTCGTGGGATTTATATATCTCTATTTGCTCTCTTCTTTCAGCCACCAGCTTCTCCTCATCATTTCCTGTGAGTTGTAAGGCTTCAATTTCATCTACAACAAATCTGATGTATTCTATATCCTCATTACATAACTCCTGAAGTCCATTTATTTCATCTTGAATTGCTTTAAATGACAAAAACTTATCTTTTAAATGATTTAATAAATTCTGCTCATTTATCATAGAATCAATAACTTCCCTAAAATCATCATCAATAGAGAAAGACAATCTATTATCCTGCCTACAAATTGTTATGAGAGAGCTACAAAAATTCAATATGTTTTTTTTAGGAACTTTATTCCCATTCAGAAAAAAAGTTGACTTCCCCTGTGCATTACTTTCTCTTGAAACTTCATGATCATTAAACTCAAGCTTCACAACAACATTACAAATGTCTTTAGTGCGTTTATTTTCAATTCCTAAACACCAACAGATAGCATCTATAATGGTTGATTTACCTGCGCCACTTTCACCTGAAATAACAGTCAGCCCTTTCTTAAAATCAAGTTGTAGACTTTGTATTATCAAAAAATTCTTTATAAGAATCGATTTCAACATCTTTTAATAAAAAACAGTATAATTAGAATTCTTTTGTTAACACAACAATACTACATCTTAAAGAACCTTTTTCATAATTACTGATTTTTGAAAAATTTATCGACTTTCATCTGCACATAATTTGGCTCCATCTCAGCTAAGATACATGTTTCTATAAATGTATTATCTTTCCTTTCATTTAACCATTTTTTAGCTTGAGTTCTATGGCATAGCGCTCTCTTACTCCGAGACTTATTTGTTGCATCTACAACTGCTTGCATGATAACTGCTCTCCATAAACTTCTAACATTAGTTGTTTGATGATTTTTATTTTTATGTTTCATATTTTTCTATTTGATTGATATATTTTATCCTTACACAAACATATTATATGCATAAAACAACAGTAGTCTCAAGTACTATATAACGCAAAAATTTTATTGAAAAAGCGTTAAAATAGTATTAAAGTTTAAGTATAGCTAAGTTATATAATTTAACAACTTAATATGTAAATTTTAACTACACTAAAGAAAAATTAATTGAAAAATACTCACATATTATTGCACCCTAGACGTGTAATATGCAACTATATCTCTATTAACTTCAAAAAACTCTCCAGCTCTCAAATTACCTAACTTAAATTCTCCATATTGAGTTCTAATAAGTCTTGAGACTTGCATATCAAAATTTTCGAAAATTTTTCTGATTTCACGATTTTTTCCTTCTTGTAAAACCATTGTGAACCATTTTTCATCATCTTGTCTAATATCGATATTTTTATAATGAATACCATCTATGGTAATACCATCTCTAATCATATTTAGATCATTATTGGTCATATAAGACCTAAAAACCTTACATTTATAAACTCTTTTTATATGATTTTGTGGTAATTCAAAAAACCTTGATAAGGAACCATTGTTTGTAAGTAGAATCAATCCCTCTGTTTTGTAATCCAAACGCCCAACACTTAATACATTTGACATTTCCCTGGGTAAAATTGAGAAAATTGTCATACGCCCTTGTGGGTCTTTTCTTGATGTTATAACTTCCTTCGGTTTATGAAAAACCCACATTTTAGTTTGTTCAATAACCACGTCTTTCTTCAACCACTTTGATATATCTACGCCATCAACAACTACCTTGTCTGATTCATTTACAAATGTTACACAGCTATTAATAACTTCATCATTCACTTTGACTAAACCTCTAAGTATTATATTTTCTGCTTCTCTCCTTGATGCAATGCCGCTGATTGCTATAAGTTTACCTAATCTCATTATTTTTATTTATTTATTTTTTAATATTTTTGTAACATTTATATGATATAAAATCACTTATAATCAAAAAATAAAATAAAAAATCATAATGATCAGATAAAATCAATGTGAAGTGCATATGCAGATCTCAATGGAGAGTGAAAAGCTTGAGGTAAAGCTTCTGAAAGTTTATCAGCACATAATAATTGCAGAGAAGTTTTTTCTTAGACCAACTTTTCCTGAAGATTACAAAGCTTTTTTACCTCTTTATAAAGACAAAGTGCAGATGCAATATTTTGGTACTGGTAGGACTTTCACTGAAAATGAGGTTAAGCAATTAATAGCTGGAAATGCAGCAGCTAATAAATGGCCTGTCTTAAATTCAATGAGGGCAGAGGAAAGATTTTTTTGGACTGGAATCAACAGAGAAGGTATTGGAGGTAGGGTTTGTATTGTCTTCAAAAAAGGTCAAAGTGACAAAGAGATTTTCGGTTGTAAAGTACAACAAAAAAAAGGAATTGCAGTAGAAGGTTCTCAAGCTGTTATAGATTATGTCTATGAAAAGTGTGGTGGAAGTTTTTTTGCTACAGTACATCCTGAGAATAAAAGAACAGTCAAAGTCATCGAAAACCTAGGTTTTAAACAATATAGAAAAAATGTTCCACGATATGAAACTGTTAGGGATTATTATGAGTGGAAAAATGTAGTAAAAAATAATGATGAAAAAAAGCCATGGATGGAAAGCTTTTGCTAACCTTCCATTAAATCAGAGATAAAGGATTCTCAAGGTGTGATTTGATTTTATTTATAAACTCTGCTGCAAGTGCTCCATCAACAACTCTATGATCACATGAAATACCTATTGTCATAATGCTTGCAATTTTAATTTCATCATTTACGACGATCGGTTTTTTACTTATCCCACCAACAGATAATATACAAGATTGAGGTGGGTTGATGATAGCTAAAAATGAATCTATTGAGTACATACCTAAATTAGATATGCTGATGCTACCACCTTGGAATTCATCTGGTCTGAGTTTGCCTTCCTTTGCTTTTTTAACGAGAGATTTTACTTCATCTGATATCACGCTTAATGATTTATTATTAGCATTACGAACGATAGGTGTTATCAAACCATCATCCAATGCAACTGCAACAGATATATCAACGCTATTGTATTGAATAATTTTATCATTTGCCCAAGATGCATTTACAGCTGGCATCATGCTAAGTGATAAACCTGTCGCCCTTAATATCATATCATTTACAGATATTTTCTTTGTAGATGATACTTGTGCGAAGTTGTGATTTATTTCCTCCCTTAGCTGAACTAATTTCGTTACATTGCAATCAACCATTAAATAAAAGTGTGGGACAGTTGTTTTAGATTCTACGAGTCTTTGTGCTATGACTTTTCTCATGATACTAAGTTCTACTGAAGTAGATTCTGTAGTAACTTGAGGTATCTCATGAGCAATTTTTTCTGCTTTCACTAGTGTTTTCTTAGCACCTAGGACATCATCTTTAACAATTCTACCATAAGGTCCACTACCAGTTAGCTTTGATAGATCAACATCATTCTGAGAGGCAATTTTCTTTGCTAATGGTGAAGCGAATACTCTCTTATCATCTTTTTGGATTGATTGAATTGCTTGAGAGATTTCACTTGCAACTTCTATTGTTTCTGAAACTTTAATTTCAGTTGGTTGATATGAATTTATGCATTCTTGTATATCTTCACCTTCTTCTGCAAGGATTGCTATAACTGAATTTACTTTTACTCCATGAGAGTTTTCAGGTACTAAAATTTTAGCAATTATACCGCTATCAACTGCTTCAAACTCCATAGTTGCTTTATCAGTTTCAATTTCTGCCATGACATCTCCTGGATTTACATGATCACCTTCTTTCTTTATCCACTTTCCAAGAGTACCTTCTGTCATTGTCGGTGATAGAGCAGGCATTAGTAGTTGAATTGGCATAAAACATTTATTTTGAATAAATAATAATAGATGATAATACTACATTTTTTTTAATCACACTAGTATCAACTGTTTACTTCAAATTTTAATTATTACTGTGTCTGATACGCAATAGAAGAGCTCCATATAAACATGATGCGATTGACCCTATGATAATCCCAGCTTTTGCCTCAACTAGTTCTAAACTATTCTGATCAAATGCTAAAGATGCTACGAATAAACTCATAGTAAATCCTATGCCACATAGTATAGAAGCAATATATGCATCAGTGAAAGTTGATTGATTTGGCATTGATGCAATCTTAGATTTCACTAATAAAAAGAAACTTCCGAATATTCCTATTTGCTTTCCAAAAAACAGACCTAAGAAAACACCTGAAATAACTGGATTTGCAAGACTATTTAATTCAAAACTATTTAAAGATATTCCTGAATTAAAAAATGCAAAGATTGGCATGATAAAATAAGCTACGAATTTCTGAATTGACTTTGCAAGCCTTTCTGCAGAATGCATCGGAATACAAAATCCTAATATAACACCTGATACAGTTGTGTGAATTCCTGAGAAATGGAATAGAATAAGCATTATAATACCAATAAAAATATATGCCTTAAGGTTTTCAACAAACATTTTATTTAAAATCCACAATATGGCGATACATAGTATGATTCCTATTATACAAACTAAATTTATTGTTTCTGTATAGAAAATCGCTATTGCTATAACTGCTATAAGGTCATCAATTATCGCCAATGCAGTTACAAATATTCTGATTGATTGTGGGATTTTACTTGAGAACATTGACATCACAGCAACTGTAAATGCTATGTCTGTAGCAGTCGGTATCGCCCATCCTACAACGTTTCCAGGTATTTTATGGTTCAAAGTAATATATATAATAAGTGGTGTGATGACTCCGAATACTGCACATAGGATTGGAAGTATTCTTTGAGATCTTGATGCAAGATGTCCTGATACCATCTCTTTTTTTATTTCAATACCTACAACGAGGAAAAAAATTGACATCAGTATGTCGTTTACAACTAGATGCGCTGGTATGCTGATGATTTTACTGATATATTTTATCTCAAGATCCGCATGAATAATTGCATTGTATATACTTGCTGAGTCAGAATTAGAAAGAAAAATAGCGACTATTGTCCCAAGAACTAATAATAATCCTTTATCTAAGGCATCTCGAAAAAAAAGCAAAAATGGTCTAGACATTATCTATATAAAAAATTTACTATTTACAAAGTAATGCAAGTTAACTATAAAAATCAAATTTTATCTAGTGTGCCCTGGATTTCTATCTCATCTTTCATATTTTTTACACTCCTATTTTTAATTTATCCAACAATAGATATTAGTTTTTCGTCTTTATTTTTTTATAATAAGACATTTCCATTACAGATGGATAACAATATTTTTATTGCAATCATAGATCGGTTGATTCAGTTTGGAGGAATGGCTTTATGGATAATATTCGTTGGTTACTTTGGAATAAAAGAACTCAAAACCAATGGATTCAAAAACCTTTTCGGATTCGGAATGAAGCGAAAGTTAATTTATATTTCATCGGTTGGATTAATTGGTAGTGTTTCTATTGTTCGAATTATCAAGTGGCATATGATGAGGTGTAGGCCATCTTACATTGATGTTTTTGGAGGACCTGCAGATTTCACAAAGGTCTGGACTAGAAATGCTTCATTTTATCATGAGGAGTGTGTATCATTTGTTTCAGGACATTCAGCAACAGGTTTCTTACTTTTTAGCTTAGCTTTTTTATATCCGAAATCAGACCCAAGAAGAAAAAAATACATATTGTTGAGTATATTTGTTGGTAGTATTTTTGGATTTGTTAGGATTATACAAGGGCAACACTTCATCAGTGATGTTATATTTTCTGGCTATATTGTGTATTTTTCTGCTTTAATTTTAAGTTATTTTTTGAAACCTGATAGAAATTAAATTCTGTAATATATTTTTAATATATCTGCTGTATAGTACATACCAATAGAAACAAATAATAATTACAACTAGGGCACTAATTAATGTTAATAAATGTATAAAGGGTACTGTTAGCCTTCTTGCATTAGTGGCTTTGGCGCCAGATAATAAACAAAATCACAAAATAAATTGCGAAAATATTTATGCTGGCCTTGTATTAAATGTCTTTGATAACTACATAACTCAAAACATTACGGATAATAAGTACATACAATATGGTGTAATACTTTTAACATCTGGGATCGCATCAAATTCGTCTAAAAATTTCACGTTTCCAAAAATATTCGCAGCTAGCTGTTTACTAAAGATGGTTACAGATGATTATGATACTCATGAAAATTCACCATTAAGCGAGCAAACAAAAGAACTAGAAGTACAATCTTCTACTGAAATTGAGGTTTAAAGATATCTATCACTGTGTGATACATAGTTTTTTTAAATCCCACAACATTATCTACCAATTTGGAATGGTGAGACCACTCCCATTCTGAAAACTCTTGATCTTCCGTTTGTATGTTGATTTCATTATCATTACCTAAAAATTTGAGTAAAAACCAATGAATCCTCTGACCTATGTATTCACCTTTATAAATTTTTTCTGATAAATAGTGTGGGAAATCATAGTATAAAGGAAAATTGAGTCGAGAAATTATTTTGGAGTTATCAGTGCCAATTTCCTCTTTAAGTTCCCTATATAAACTTGTCTCAAAATCTTCATCTTTTTCAATACCTCCTTGTGGCATTTGCAATCCAGATGAGAAATCCATTCTTCTTGCAACAAAGATTTTTTTATCATTATTTAAAATCATTGCACCAACTCCGCGACGATATTTTGAGTTCATTTATTTATGATGTCTTTTAAAATGATATTATATTTTGAAGGTGTAAATTCATGGATTGTATATTCAGCAAGATTTTGTTTATAAAATGGATCTAAATTAATGATTTCTTCAAGATTATTTTTACTTTCAGCAGATGCAATTATTACACCACCATCATTGGTGGTTTTTCTCCCTGAAACAATAAAGATGTTTTTTTCATAGTATTGATCCAGGAATTCCATGTGATCTGCCCTGTTTTTGTCTATAATCTCTAAGGATTTTATGTACCTTAATATGATTATAAACAAGTTTTTCATTTTTATAATGTTTTCTTTTCACTAATGACTTCAAATGCTTCTATATGATCACCGACTCTTACGTCATCGTAATTCGCAAGAGTAATACCGCATTCGAAACCTTCTTTAGCCTCTTTTGTATCATCTTTTTGACGCTTTAGAGATTGAATTGAACCAGTGTGAATCACTTCATTATCACGGATAAGTCTAACAGAACAGTTTCTCTTCACAACACCTTCTTTTACGTAACATCCAGAGATTTTACCAAACTTACTTGTTTCAAAGACTTTTCTAATTTCAACTAAACCTATAATACTTTCTCTTTCAGTTGGACTCAATACATTTGATATAATAGCCTTAACATCATCTATTAAATGGTATATTACTGAGTAAAATCTCATCTCTACACCCATCTTTGATGCCATATCTTTTGCATTCACATTTGGTCTCACATTAAACCCTACTATAAATGCTTTCGAGGCAGCTGCAAGCATGATATCTGATTCATTGATACCACCAGCTCCGTAATGTAATACATTCACTTTTACTTCTGGATGTATGATTTTATTTAAACTATGTAAAATAGCTTCAGCTGATCCATGTACGTCTGCTTTTATTATAATAGGAATTTCCTTGACATCATCACGACTCTGTATAAATAATTCTTGTAGACTTTTTGGCTTACCAGTTTTACTTAATAGCTTTTGTTCACTGACTTTAACTTGAAGCATTTCAACAAGCTCTCTCGCTGATTTTTCATTTTGCATGACAATGAACTCATCACCTGCAACAGGTACACTATCAAGTCCAGTTATTTCTACAGGCATTGAAGGTCCAGCAATTTTTATTGATTGACCTTTATCACCACAAATTGTTCTAATCCTTCCAAATACGTGTCCAGCTACGATTATATCACCCATCTTTAGTTCACCACTTTGAACTAGAAGCGATGCAGTAAATCCTTTTATTTTATCTAATCTTGCTTCTATTATATATCCTCTCGCTCTACCATGGGCAGGAGCTTTTAAGTCTAATAAATCAGCTTGCAGGAGAATTGCTTCTATCAAATTATCAAGCCCTAATCCAGTCAAAGCAGAAATACCTATGACCATCACATCACCACCAAAATCATCAGGAATTATATCGTGTTGTAGCAATGATTGCTTTACAAGATCAAAGTTAGAAGATGGTTTATCCATTTTATTTACTGCAACTATTATCGGAACTTTAGCTGCTTTAGCATGACTTATAGCTTCAATAGTCTGAGCTTTGATACCGTCATCACCTGCAACAACAAGAATTATAATGTCAGTTACTTTTGCCCCACGCATTCTCATAGCTGAAAAGGCTTCATGTCCTGGAGTATCAAGAAATGTTATTGATTGTCCATCAGGTAAATGCACTTCATAGGCACCTATATGTTGAGTAATACCTCCATGTTCTCCAGCTGCAACATCAGTTTTTCTGAGAGAATCTAAAAGTGAAGTCTTACCATGGTCTACGTGTCCCATTATAGTAACTACAGGTGCACGTTTTTCAAGCTTTGAATCTACTGCATTATACTCACCAATCAAGTTTTTAATAACATTATCTTCAGTAACTCTTTGCACTCTATGACCAAGCTCAGTTGCTACAAGCTCTGCAGTATCTGGATCAATAACTTGATTTATACTGGCTAATACACCTAATCTCATAAGTGTTTTAACTACTGTTGTACCTTTTTCAGAGATTTTACTCGCAAGATCGCTCACGGTTAATGCATCAGAGATAATAATATCCCTTAAAACTTTTTCTTGAACGACACTTTGTGTTTTAGTTTTTTTCTTTCTTCTGATCATATTAGATCTAAAAAGACTATCTGCATCACCACTTTCTATCTTTGCTATATGTGCAGCAGATATTTTTGAGTGTACTTTATTTTTATTTTTATGCGAAGCAGTGTTTACTGGCTCATCATCAACAAAACTTTTGCTTTTTGAATGTGTAACCTTCTTCTTATTAGCTTCGATTTGTTTAATACTTGCAGCGGTAGTGATTGTTTTTGCAACTTCAGGAGTTACCGTTATAACCTCAGTTTGAGGGATTTCTTTTTTATCTCTTAAATTTAAATCTTTGAATTTCTTTTTGATATCAGAATCAAAATCCACAACTGGTGTTTTTTGTACATATATTCTTACATCACTTTTGGTCTCTTTCTTTGGTTTTAATTCTTGAGGTTTGTTTTCAGTAACTTGTATCTCAGGTATTGGTTCCACTACCAATTCTTTTGGACGGGAAACAATTTCTTTAATCTGACGTTTTTCAAATGAAAATTCCTTTGGATCCTTTTGCTTTTCAAAAACTTCATTCTTAGTTTCTGTTTCTACAAGTGTTTCTCTAGAAACCTTCAAAGCGTTTAATCTGCTGTTTTTTTCTTCGGTTGTAAGAGTACCAAATTTTTCCTGATCTGATTCAGTATCTGCTGTTTTTTTGTTAATAACAATAACAGTGCTGCCATGGTACGTTGAAACCTTTGTAGGTTGTGTATTTTTTGTTGTTAAAGTATTTTTTTGAGCACTAGTATCTCTAGTAGAACCTTTCACTGTAAGTACTTTACGCTGATTTTTACTATCTATATCTCCAGGGGTTGTCATGTTTTTTAAATTTCATATACCAATGCTTCTCCATGAATCTTTTTTTTACTTAAGACATACTACAAGTAGTATTAGCTGTAAAATACTCAATCACTTAAATAAAAACTGCATTTCTTTCTGAGCATAAAGAAAAAATGGAAAAAATGATTGCTCCTATTACTAGAAATTTTGTAATGAAGATGAACAATCACAATCGTGACTAATATAACATAGTGTTTGTGTCATGGCAACGATTAAGATAAAACTTCTTGACAGTTATAATCTAAATGTCTATCTTCCTATTTGGAAAAATTACTCAATTCATTAACTATTTATTTATGCTATTTAAAAAAAGCTCTAAGTTATACTTTGTACTAGGAATGCTTTCAGTATCATTCGTGAATACCACATATGCTGACGATCAAAAGATTACAGTTGTGGAGACAAGAAAAATAATAGAAAGCTCAACAGCACATAATGATATTTTAAAACAAGTTCAAAAGAAAAATGAAGAATTTAGAGATGAAATTCAAAAATCTGAATCAGAACTGAAAAAAAAATATCAGGAACTTGAAACTAAGAAGAATGCATTGTCACAAGATGCTATAGATAAGAAGAACGACGAAATCAGTAAAGAAGTAGCTGAGCTTCAAAAAAGATCATATGGGCAACACGCAGCTTTAGAAGATGCATATAGAAATGCTACTCAGATACTTGTTGAAAAAACATCAGATATTGTCAAAACACAAGCTCAAAGCAAAGGTTATCAAATAGTTGTTGAAAAAGGCGCTGTAATATATTCAGATAAGTCTTTAGACATTACTGATAGCGTTCTTGAAGAAGTAAACAAAGCAATACCTTCAATTCAAGTTAAATTTGAATCTGATGATGTTAATAAAACACCAGCAGTAGAAGCTAAAAAAGCTGATACAAAAGACTCTTCAAAAGATAAAAAATAAATCACTTTGACTATGCAGCTCATTTCATACGAAGAATTTGAGCGCGTAGATCTTAGATCTGCCACGATCGTACAAGTAGAAGAATTTCCCAGAGCCAAAAAACCTTCATTTAAAGTATGGGCTGATTTTGGTCCTGAGATAGGTATTTTACAAACCTCAGCTCAAGTCACAGTACATTATACCATCAAGACACTCATTGGGAAAAGAATCATAGGGTGTGTGAATTTAGGTGAGAAAAACATAGCTGGGTTCCTATCCCAATTTCTTTTAGTAGGATTTTCAGATTCAAATGGAGGCGTGCTACTAGCAGCAGCAGACCCGAGAGTTGAGAATGGAGAGAAGTTATATTAGAAAAACCTTCTCTTCTTAAATGTTGTTTCCTTTCCACCGATTTTTGATGGAGTTTCTATCTGTTCCGTTTTATCTGATTTCTCAGATTGCTCAGATATCTTTTTTTCAACTTTAAGCTCTTCAACTTGTGATTTCAGTGTAAGTTTAACTTTACCATTTCTATCAAAGCCTATCATCTTAGCTTGTACTTCTTGGCCAACTTTTATATGTGTGTCGATTTTTTCTACATATCCATCAGAGAGATCACTAACATGTATAAACCCTTCAGCATTGCTACCAAGCTTTACAAATACACCAAAATCAGCAATCTTAGTAACACTAACATTATAGGTATTACCAATCTTAAATGGCAAAACTATACTATTGATTTTTTGAATTGCTAACTCTATATCTGAATTAGAAGGGGCACTAATATTGATTTTACCATCATCATCAATGTCTATCTTTGCTTTTGATAGTGCACTTATTTCTTTTATTGTTTTTCCACCTGGTCCAATTAAAGTCCTGATACTATCTTTTTCAATTTGCATTGAAAACATCTTTGGAGCATCTTCACTTACCACACTACGTGTTGATACTATTGCTTTATGCATCCTTGCAATGATGTATTTAATTCCTACAATTGCTTGATCTAATATTTTTTCTATGACTTCATATTCAACTCCTGAGGTTTTTGTGTCCATCTGCATTGCAGTAATCCCATCAAGAGTTCCTGTGAGTTTGAAATCCATATCACCAAGATGATCTTCATCTCCCATAATGTCAGATAAGATGATTGTCTCTTTATCTGATTTAATCATACCCATAGCGATACCAGCTACGTGTTTTTGAATCGGACATCCTGCATCCATAAGAGCTAATGATGATGCGCAAACACTTGCCATAGATGATGATCCATTACATTCTAAAACTTCTGCTACAGCCCTTATAGAATACTGATACTTATCCATATTAGAAAGTACAGATACAAGTCCTTTACGTGCTAAATTACCGTGTCCAGTTTCTCTTCTACTAACTCCTTTTATTGCACCTACTTCTCCAACAGAAAAAGGTGGGAAATTATAGTGCAACATGAATTTTTCTGACTTAACGCTTGTGATATCCTCAGCCATCTGCATATCTTGACGTGTGCCAATAGTTATCACTGATAAAACTTGTGTTTCTCCTCTTGTGAACAATCCTGAACCATGTACTTTCGGTAGCACTCCAACTTCACATGTTATATCTCTAATCTCATCAAAAGCTCGACCGTCAATTCTTATGCCTTTTGTGATTATCTTATGTCTTAAAATGTCATTTTTTAAGCTATTTAAAGCTACACTGAACATTTCAGGATCAATTGCTTTACCTAAATCTTCAAAAATTTGTTTTTCAGCAACTTTGATTTGCGCGTATCTTATTTTCTTTTTTTTCTCTTCAAATGCATTGGTTAATTCTTTATATGATTTAGATTTTTTTATTGATTTTATAAGGTTATCTAAATCCTTATTATTCAATTGCTTTACAGCTTCACTCTTAACACCTGATTTTTCAACCAACTCATCAATTGATTTTATAGCTGAAACTATACTGCTCTGTAGAGTTTTTAAACTTTTTAGAATTTCTTTTTTAGATTTTTCTGCAGAACTGCACTCAATCATTGTGATCGCATCTTTTGTGCCACTGACGAACAATTCAGCTGTAGATCCTTCGATTTCATTAAACTTTGGATTTATTACAAGATCATTTCCTATCATACATACTCTTGTTCCTGCAACACTTTGACAGTCAATCCCAGCAAGTTTTATTGCAGCTGTAGCACCTATCAGGGCTGGTAAATCAGGCATATTCACACCATCATATGAGAGCACAATACAAATGATTTGTAGCTGTTGATCATTTCTTAGCTTTACAACTGGTCTTAGTGACCTGTCAATAATACGAGATATAAGAGTTTCTTTTTCTGTTGGCTTACCTTCTCTTTTTATAAATCCTCCAGGTACTTTTCCAGCTGCATAAAATCTTTCTTGGTAATAAACAGCCATGTCAGTGAAATCATTGACTTCAGGAGCTTTTTCAGCAATTACAGCAGTACATAAAACAGTTGTTTGTCCAAGTGTTGCTACAACAGCACCATCAGCTTGCTTAGCAAGTTTACCAGTTTCTAATTTCAGCTCTACATCGTTCCAATTGTGTATTGACGTTAATATTTTAGACATTATTTGATTAAAAGGTTATAAAGGATTTGAATATGGTAACTCACGTAAAAAAACACTAGTTGTGTTTTTCTGTTTTTTCCCTAAAAAGATATACTGGTTCTGATGCAAGACTGCCTATTCTATCGCGCTCCCGCTCGTCAAGACTTTTAGGATATGAATATTCTACTCTCATGTCATCTGATGTACATCCAACTACAAATAGCAGTGAGAAAGAAATTATAAGTTTTGAAATTAAATTCATTGTTTGATTTCTACTTTATTTTTTATAGCCAGCTGTATAAGCTTCTTTATTTCCAATGCTTTCGGTGAAAGTTTTGAAGATTGTGTTGTCAGAAGATAATTATCTAAACCAAAGTTATGTTCAATTGTTCTTAGTCCATTAACTGATAGTCTAAATGTAATGTTTTTCCCAAGTATATCACTTCTTAAAGAAAATGAATGTAGATTAGGTAAGAATCTTTTTTTTTGTTTTGATGTTTGAATGAGATACATTACATCCAACTAAAACTTTCTTCCCAGTAATTTCACAAAGTCTTGTCATTTTTTTAATAATTTTTATTCATTTGTTGGTGCGGCTAAAAAGACTTGAACTTTCAATCCCTTGCGAGAACAACGACCTCAACGTTGCGTGTCTACCAATTCCACCACAGCCGCGATTTTTCAGATAATACAATTAAAATTATAGCTATGCAATAGCCTATATTCTGATTGCATGATAACTGATTTTTTCTACTTCTTTTTTAGCATTAGCCATTTCATATGCAGCAGATGCTGTTGGTGCGTCAATATACTCATTTGTTTTATCAACATATGTAATTAAATAACCTATTCTCTCTGATATTGAGTTCATTTGTTTGAATTGATGTTCTTGAAAGAAATTATTTTTATTATCACTAACAAAGTATTGAAATTGTTTTTGATTATCAATAAATGTTTTAAATTGATTCATAAATGATTTAAGTTTTTATTTATACTCCACATATCATGTAATAACTGATTGCTATAACAAAGTACTTGTGATACAACTAACAATATATGATATTTAAACAAACTATAGCATACTCTTAATGTTTTCAAAAGGTACAATTGCTGCTTTTTTCGTAGTGCTTTTTTGCGCATTATTTTTTAGCATCAGTGTAGTAAAAAGTTATAAAGAATCGAGTAAAGAAATAGCAGGCTATAAAATAGGTATTTTAAAATCGATAGATCATCCTGCTCTTGATATGACAACTGATGGCGTAAATAAAACATTAAAAAATGAATTACTAGGTGTCAAAATTATAAGTGAATCAGCACAAGGAGATACAGCTTTAGCACAACAAATCGTGCAAAAATTTATACATCAAAAAGTTGATTTAATCATAACTATTGGCACAATGGTGACTCAAGTTGCAGCAAGGCAAACAAAAACAATACCTATAATTTTCGGTTCTGTAACTGATCCAGTGGATAGTGGAATAATAGCAAATATTACATCACCAGAAAAAAATGTTACGGGTGTCTCAAATTCTGAGCCCAATATCACACATAAGCAGCTTTCTTTTTTTAAGAAGTTAATGCCTAACTTAGATAAAATTGGTATTATCTATAATTCTGGAGAATCAAATTCTGTGGCTTTAGTTTCTAAAGTAAAAGAAGAAGCAAAAAAATTTAATATATCAATAAAAGAAGCAATAGCACAAAACACAAATGATGCAGTATTTGTTTCTAAATCTTTACTGAATGACGTTGATGCAATCTTTATTAATAATGATAATACTGCTCTTGGTGCTATAAAAGGAATTGTTGATACTGCAATGAAAAGCTCTGTACCAGTATTTTGTAGTGATATTGATACTGTAGAACTAGGTGTTTTAGCTGCTGTTGGACCAGAGCAATATAAGTTAGGTGAGAAGGTTGGGAAAATGGTTATTGATGTAGTTAAAAATAAGAAGGAAATTAAAGACATAGCGGTAGAATATTCAACAGATGAACTATATCTTGTGAATATCAATAGCGCTAAGAAGCTCAAAGTGGAGATACAACATGATGAATCTATAACGCTTATAAAATAGTGATCTCTAAGAATTCAGTAACATTTCTGGATAATCAGGTTTGATTAAGGAATACATACAGATGTGTGTTGGCTTACCTCTGATTATTCTATATCCTCTTAAAACACCTTCTTGTTTAAATCCAAATTTATTTAAAATATGTTGTGAAGCTCCATTGCCTTCCATTGTCCTTGCTTCAAGTCTATATATCATCATCTCATTAAAAGCTAATTTCAAAACGTTACTTAAAGCTTTTGTTGCAATTCCTTGTCCCCAATACTCATGATCTATATCATAACTGATCTCAGCACGTCTGTTGAAGAAGTTCCAACTACTGATTCCTATTGACCCTATGAGTTTATCAGTTGATGTGTCTGCTATTGTCCAGAAAATACCTTGTTTATTATAAAACAGACTTCCCCACATTTTAACGCATTCAAGTGCTTCTTGCTCTGTTTTGGGAATGTCCTCATTAGAAAGATATTGACTCACCATCGGGTGATTTAAATATTTATAATATGCTTCTTGATCACTCATACGCATATCTCTCAAAGTTATATTACCTAGATCGATTTTTGGGAAATTGCGGAAAAACTGTCTTAGTTTTTGAAGTGTCTCTGTATCAAGTAATTTACTCATTAGTAAAATTTTTCTTTTGATTCTAATCAATTCTATTATGGGTGTCAAACTTTTTAAGTTGCGGCATTTAATGTTATAGCTTGCAATATAAATAAATGTACTTATAATAACCTAAGCATTATTACTTTTAATTTTTAAAACTACCAATTAATTTCCTTTCTGCAAACAATTTATAACTTTTTTAGTTGGAAACCAAATCCAAGTACTGAACTTGAAAGACTCGTTGAAAAAATTGTAACTAGAAATGAGTCACCTTCCACTATTAATAATTATGTTGCTAATAGAATACAAACTAAGTTTCCACAATCAAATAATCGTGATTCTATGGCAGTGATTAATGTAACAACAGAAATGCAAAGAGAGTACCAAGAAATTATACGTGAAGTAAATGAATATGGTATAAAAACCGGTGATCTTACAGCAAACAATTTTATGTCATTAAAAGATTTATTGAGTGGAGCAGGGGTTGGTAAGGGAGCAAGTTTAATAACCCAAACTACTGGAGGGACCCTAGCAGAAACTTTAATGCCAATACTCACAAAAGCAACAACAGAGAAAACTGCACAAAGTGTTGTGTTAGGACTTGGTGAGTTTGGTGGTACAAAAATGGCTGCTCTTGGAGGCGCAGGTACTATAGTGTTAACTGCAATTGTATATTGTACAATGTTATCAATAAAAAGTGATAGATCTGCTCTATTTGGTCAAATTATTGAAAGGATTGCAATGTGTATGTCTATAGGAACATTGCAGCAATTACTTGAAATCAAAGATGTTGTTGGTGATCAAATAAAAAGTTTAAAAGAAGATAATCAAAAATTGACGACTGAGATTGATGAAATCCGTGCCCATATTGGTCTACCTAGGAGATCTAGGAGATCTAATTCATTTGCAGAGATGATTCAGAATGATGAAGGAGTAATACAGAGAAGACAGATTTAATAACTTCTTTGTATGTATGCAAATATAATATATATTGTATATAAAAAATACATGCAGAATGATACCTATAACAGAAAAGCCTAACTGGTTAAAAGTTAAAGCACCCATAGGAAAGCAGCTAGATGAAACAAGTCAAATAGTTAGTAAAAACAAACTAAATACTGTGTGTGAGGAGGCCGCTTGTCCAAATAGAGGCGAGTGCTGGAGTCAGAAACATGCTGCATTTATGATATTAGGTAGTGTTTGTACAAGAGCATGTAGATTTTGTAATGTGAAGACTGGAAGACCAGATCAACTTGATCCTCATGAACCAGAAAATTTAGCAAATGCAATTGCAGAGTTAGGTTTAAAACACGTTGTTATAACTTCGGTTGATAGAGATGATCTTGATGATGGTGGTGCAGAGCATTTTGCAAATTGTATTAATGCAATAAGATCTAAGAGCCCTCAAACAACAATAGAAGTATTAACACCTGATTTCTTAAGGAAAGGGGATGCATACAAGTTAATAGTCAACGCCAAACCAAACGTATATAATCATAATATTGAAACTGTACCATCTCTCTATGCTTATATCAGGCCAGGTGCAAGATATTTCAATTCCTTAGATTTATTAAGTAAAGTTAAAACTCTTGATCCAACAATTTTCACAAAGTCTGGTTTGATGCTTGGCTTAGGTGAAAATGAAAATGAAGTTTTACAGGTGATGGATGATCTGCGAGCTGCACAGGTTGATTTCATAACGATAGGGCAATATTTACGACCAACTATCAATCATGCAGAAGTAAAGAAATACGTTACACCAGAAGAATTTCAATATTATTATGAAGCTGCAAAAGCAAAAGGTTTCTTAATGGTTGCGTCAAGTCCATTAACAAGATCTTCATATCATGCTGATGATGATTTTATAAAATTATCAAATACAAGGAATAACAAAAACTAAAAACATATATCTTTAAACTTTCTCTTGCACACCTTATAAAAAAGGATTATCATTTTTTGTATGAGGTGCTTATTTTAAACTGTTTAGCCTTATGTCCAGAACCGATAAACATTAAAAACAAGGGTGTCACTGTCTCGAGATTAGTCTTAAGATACACGACCTATGCTATACAAAAATGGTTTGTGGCAATGTCTGCAGCAGTTAAAATCAGTTCCTCAAAAAATTCATAAAATTGTTTCACCTGCAAAATTTTTGTGCTATAAACTTCGAAAGAAAAATCAATATTTATTCATTTCAAATGTCAAAAAAAGTTTTTGAAGTTACTGAAGAGCAATTCGAAGCTGAAGTCCTAAAAAATAGTGGAGTAGTTTTAGTTGACTTCTGGGCACCGTGGTGTGGTCCATGTAAACAGCTAGGTCCAGTGATAGACGAAGTTGCAGAAATCATGTCTGAAAAAGTAAAGTTTGTGAAAATAAACATAGATGATAATCCAGAAGTAGCTTCAGAAATGGGAATCAGAAGCATTCCGACACTCATGTTATTCAAAGATGGTAAGAAAATTGAAACAAAACTTGGTTCAATGAGCAAGCCAGCACTGGAGAGTTGGTTAAATGAAGTATCTGCTTAACAACTTTGACTTTGTTCACTACTTTTAGAAGGGGATAATGTACTTTTTGCAAGTGCAACATTTCCCGCTATACTAGCTTTCAGAGTTTGAACCTCCGCATCTGATGCTCCAAGCGCCTTACAATCATAGAAAATCTTATCCTGGATTTTTTCAGCTTTTTTTTCATATTCTTTAACTACCCTTTCTAACACAGGTTTATATTCAGCATCTGTGAATAAAAGATTGGCATCTGAATGTTTCAAAGATGATGTATCAAATCTTGTAAGGCTTGCTACAAAAGCAGAAGTAATTGTAGAATTAAAATTATGACCTGAAAGCCCGAAATCAATTGGTGCACAGGATAATTTTCTATCTTTACCTTCTATAATCATTATATTATTTAAATGTAAATCTCTATTACCCATCAAAAAACTAATCGCATGGAATTCCATGATTTTTTCTTTCAATTCTTCATTTTCTGCAAATAGTTGTGTGGCTTGTTTTTGAACCCCTGCTTTCTCTTCAGATGTCATGTGTTTTGTACCTTCTGGTGCGCCAAGCTTTTTTCCTAATTCTGTGACCGCGTCACCATCATCCCCAACTTTGTGGGATACAATCCTAGTGACTTTACCACGTTCATCAGGTATTAATTCAATTTTAGGAGTGTTTTGAATTCCCATTTCTCTCATGAATTCAGCTCCAAAGTATTCTCTAATCCCTTCATTCCTTACACCTATAATATTTCGTGTAAAACCTGCTTTTATTGATTCTAAATCTACACCTTTTATGAAAACTGTTTTTCCATTTTTTGTTTGCATTTCGTTAACAACATGAGCGCTTTTAGCTATATCTACTTTTTTTTCAACTTTTTCGAAATCATCTATCTTTTTCATTAACTCACTTTTTCTCGCTTTAAGAACTTTTTGTATAGTCTTAGGTGATATATTTTGCAGCTGAGACTCTATTTTTACACTTAATCCAAGAAATTCTAAAATTTGTTGCCACCAGGTTGTTTGCTTAATTTTCTCAAAAGCATCACTAGGTGAAAGATTAGAATTTGCATCCAATTCTTTTTTTATTTCAGACTTTAATTTTTTTTGTAGTTTGTCTATTCCATCGCCTTGAACTCCAAGTATTTCTTGCAAATTAAGTGATTCTAAATTTTCCCTACTTATAGAATTTAGTGCTACAGATATTTTAGCTTCAATATAATGTGGAGTTAATGCCTCTAAAGTCTGAAAGTCTTTATAGCTTTTTGAAGACTTTAAGTTTTGATAATATCCTTCAGCTTCTATTTTTGATTCCAACAAAGCACTTTTAAATACTTTAGGATCTGAAAAGTTTGTATCTAACATTTGATTTATAACATTTTTTTATGACATATCCACTTATATACAAATTATAACGGAGTCAACGTTAGATATCAACAAATTTAAATATACAGATCTGAGATTTGTTTTACCAATTCAATTGCTTCTGACCTTGGTCTTTGGAATAAATTTCTACCAACAATAGATCCATCACCACCACCATCTGATATTGCTTTGATTTCATCCATCAATGAGCTTATGTCTTTTGTTGCACCTCCTGAGAACAAAACTATTCGCCTCCCAGCAAATGCACATTTTTTTACGTGCTTTACTCTCTCTGAGAGATTTTGAAAGTTAATTCTTAGCTTTTCGTAGCCGTCGAGGAATTTGACATTGGTAATGTTTGCACTTGGAAGTTTAACTTTGATGATGTGTGCGCCAGTAATAGCTCCGATGTGTGCAGCATAACAGACAGTATCAAATGCTGTGTCATCTTTTATTCCTGCGCCTCTAGGATAACACCATATAATGCAAACTAATCCCATTGTCTTAGCGCTCTGGAAAATATGCTGCACCTGCTCAAGCATCTCATCGCAATTATTTGATCCTGGATATATTGTGATACCAACTCCAACGCAACCTAGTCTCACAGCATCTTCTACATCACCTATAATTGCCTGATGTGGGTCACCTTCTTTAGATTTAAGGCTATTACTGCTATTTAATTTTAAAATCATTGGTATGACTCCAGGGTAGTGAGCTGCTGCTGCCTCAATCATCCCTAACGGTGCTGCATATGCATTTACACCTGAATCTATACCTAGTTTCACATGATATAATGGATCATAAGCATCATGATTATTCAAAAAACTCGCATCAGGACCATGTTCCATACCTTGATCAACTGGCAATATTATCATTTTACCTGTCCCAGAAAGATTTCCATGATTTAATATTCTATATAAATTGCCTCTTAAAGCAGGGTTTTCATGGATATATTCTGAGAGAATTCTTTGCATTTTTTACTTTTTTGAAATTTGATTTTTACTTCGTACACTTAACATAGTATATAATATTAAAAAAAGTAATATATCAAAATGGCTGGTCATTCAAAATTCAAAACAATAAAACACAGAAAAGGTGCACAAGATGCGAGAAGATCTAATACCTTTACTAAACTAATTAGAGAAATAATTGTTGCTACAAAGGCTGGAGACAGGAATCCGGAGTTCAATCCAAGACTCAGAGTTGCAATAAATGCTGCAAGATCTGAAAATATGCCAAAGGACAAGATAGAAGGGGCAATAAACAAGGCTTCATCGAATGAGATAGGCAGTAACTATGAAGAAATTAGGTATGAAGGATATGGACCTGCAGGAACTGCTTTAATAGTAGAAGGTTTGATTGAAAACAGGCACAGAACTGCAGCTGAAATAAGAAAAATATTCGAAAAAAATGGTGGGCACATAGCTGAAACAGGTAGTGTAACCTATATGTTCAAAAAGATTGGCTTTATGCTTTATTCAAAAGAAGCTATTAAATCTGCTGATGAATTTTTGAATGCTGTTCTTGAGTCAGGAGCAGATGATTGTGTGGAACATGAAGACTGCTATGAAGTGGTTTGTCAACTAGAAGACTTCCATGTTGTAAAAGATCACCTAGAATCTCATTACGGAGAAGCAAGTGAGGCAAAAATTGAATGGAGAGCTAATAATATTATTAACCTTGAAGGGGAAGATGCAGTAAAGGCAAATAAATTATTGGATCTTTTACATGATAATGATGATGTACAATCAATTGCATGTAACTTTGAAACTGCTTAAGTGTCAGACGATTTAAAAGATTGGATTGCATTTAAAAAAACTATATCAAGAGATCAATCTGTTGAAAAATGCAAACAAGGAGTTCAATCTTTAAATTTTAAAAAAAAAGTTCCTAGAATAGTTGAAACCCGTGTACAAATTCCATTCAAACAAACTCTAGCACGTGAAATAATTTTTGATGATAGAAGATGTATTGAAAGGAATATTCTCAAAAAATTAGCCAATGGAGAACTCCCAATTGATATATCAGTAGATTTACATGGATACACAGTAGATGAGGCATATAAAATGTTTTATAAATCATTATTTTTTGCTCTCTCAAAAAGATTTAAGTTGATGCTAGTTATAACTGGTAAAGGAGATAGAGAAAAGTTTACAATAAGGAATCAGTTGATGCATTGGGTTAATATACCTGAAGTATCAAGTAATATATTATATGTTACCCACACACCTCAAAAACATGGAGGTGAGGGAGCTTTTTATTTATTGTTAAGGAAGAAGGGAAATGGTGGGTCTGGGAGGAGTTGAACCTCCGACCTCACGCTTATCAGGCGTGCGCTCTAACCACCTGAGCTACAGACCCATCTTAACTAGCATGGATATTAGCTAATTATAGTTCTAATGTCAATCAGATATGGTCACTTATAATCTCTGAATTTTCTACATCTGTAGTTTTTTCATCTTTAACAATAGATTTATCTTTAAAATAAAGTATAGAAAAAATACTTGCTATAACGCCTATTGATAAAGTAAAAGTATCGAAGGCATCATGGAAGGCTCTAGCTGTTAATACGGCAGTTAATGCAGATATAAGCACATACTTAAAATTATCTTTCTTAATTCTTATACCTAATAAAGCCATTACTAAAGGAATTGAAACAAAAGGATCCCAGAAATTATCCAACATCCAAAGCATATCCATAATATGATCTTTAACAAATATCATTCCAAAAGAAGCAAATGCAATAATAACACCGACTAATTTGGTGAGAATGAGTTGTTTTTTGTTGCTATTAAGTGATGGAAAGTTAGGTGTGATGACGTCTTTTATAATAATTACAGTTGTTGCATTAAGAAAAGAACTAGCAGTAGACATGATGATTGCTAGAAAACTCACAGCTACAAATCCCATTAAAGAACTAGGCACTACTTCATCTATGAAAAATAACAGAGCATCATCACTTTGTATTTCAGGATTAATACCTGCAGCAATTAATCCTATACAACCCATCATCAAGTAAAAAATACAAGTAAAGACGCCAGTAATATCAAAAATTTTCTTGACTTGATTAGAGTTAGAAGCCATCAAAGCTCTTTGTATGAATGGCCATCCAGTGGTTGGTATCAACCCATATATTAAAAAGCTAATTAGTAAAGGTATATCATTAGTAGTAATATGCAGTTTTTCATATGGTACATTGTTTAAAGTTTGTGGTATGTCAACGTTCTGAAACCCTAGAAAAAATATCAATGGTATAACTGTCATAAAAATAAAAAACTGTACTGTATCTGTTATGACAACTGCATGAATACCACCAAAAATTGAATACATTGCAATTGCGATCGTTATAATTGCAGCACCGTGTACAAGTGGTATATTTAAATATTTCTGTAGAATAATAGCTGCAGATTTATAGAAGATAGAAAGCAATGCAATGCTAAGAACAACGCTAGCTGTACATATATATCTACCCCATTTACCATAGAAAAGATTCATTATGTCAACTAAGGTAATACATTTATTTTGTTTAAAATATGATAAAGAAGGAGCTAAAAGCCTTCCAAAAAAACCCCAGTGAATAATTGATAAAAATGAAGTTATTACAAATACAATACCTAGAGAAAAACTTTTTTCAGCCTCTCCCATAGTCTCTATTGGACCTATTGCTGTTGCAATCATTGAAAAAGTTAGTACGGCAGTAGAAAATCTAGTTGAACCAATTGAATAATCTTTTAGAGATTTCATCTTGGGGATTCTGAAAAAACCTAAAAAGATGCACAATGTGAGATAGGCCCAAATAATAATTAAATTAGAGGACATAAAGATTTTTATTTTTATATATAATGTTAGTTCTTTGAAAAATTAACTATAAGCCAATTCTTTAACTAGATGTGAAAGATCATAGCGAATGATTTAGCTAGTAGAATTTAATTTAATCAAATAATATTCAATTTAATGAATCCACAATTCAAAAATAAAATCAAGTGTTTTTTACGATTTGATAGCAAAAAGTTTTAAAAAGCCATTTTTGTTATCTCATTGAAGCCACTAACTATTTTATCTCTTATTTGCACAACCTGTTGCAATGCTATTTCTGCTTCAGCAATTGATTCTGAGACTTGTAGAAGACTGCTTTCTTGATCAACACTTTCAGTTGAAACTTTTTCAGTTGCAGCAATTTTATTTAGTTGTGCTTGAATAAGATTGAAAAACCCATTTGATTTTTCTTGTTGTTTGATAACTATTTTATCACCATTGTGTAAAACATTATTTGTATTACCAATTGATGTCTCTACACCACCTATATCTTTATTGTCTTTCTGATTGATGATGACATAATCACTCACCTTTACTTCATCAAGACTTGAAGTTTTTGCAACGGCTTTAGAATACTTGTCATAATTGCTTGAAGCTATTGAATAGCTAATATTTTGTATTTTGTAGTCAGACATAATAGTTAAGTTTTTATTCTGATAATGTATTAATTTTACTTATTTATTTTTTTTTTCAAAATATTTATTTAAGTACAGAAAGTTTTCCTTAATTCATATTGCAAAATCTCATCAAATAAATCTATTTTTATAGTTTTTTCAAGAATTTTTTGCATAGATGTGATACTCCTCCCAGCATCGATAATACCACAAGGATTAATCATTTCAAAGTTTTTAATATCATTATTTATATTGATAGCAAAACCGTGATAACTAACACCTTTTCTGATTTTCATACCTATTGCTGCTATTTTATACAGAGAGTGATTATGTGCAATCCATACACCAGGATATTCAGGATCTTGTATTCCATTTATGTTAAATTTCTCTAAAGATTTTATTATCGTATGATGTATTCCATTAAGAAATCTATGCAGGTCAATTTTATTGTATAAACGCTTGATATTTATCATTAAATAACAAATTCTTTGTCCAGGACCATGAAATGTTATCTTGCCACCTCTTTCACTTTTTATAACAGGTATATTGTTTATTTTTGATCCATATTTGAGTAAAAATTCATCATATGTTGTATATCCAACAGTATATACTGGTCGATGTTCTAAAAACCAAATAGTATCATTACAATCTTCTTCTATGATCTTATCAACTATTTTATGCATCTTCACAAGTGCTTGATCGTAATCGATTGCTTCATTTGTTTTGATAAATTGCATTACTTATATTATAATTCTAATTAAAACATAACTTTATACTAAAAATCTATACAATAAAAAGTTATAATTAAAACTATTGTTTTTTTATTTTATAGACTATATTTTATGAAAACATTATAACTTAAAAAATGCTTTTAGTACCAATAGTAATAGAACAATCTGCACGCGGGGAGAGGTCTTTTGACATATATTCAAGGTTGTTAAAAGAAAGAATAATCTTCATCACTGGACAGGTGGAAGATCACATGTCGACACTGATAGTAGCTCAACTATTATTTTTGGAATCTGAAAGCCCAACAAAAGATATACACTTATATATAAATTCACCGGGAGGGGTAGTGACTGCAGGAATGGCGATATATGATACTATGAGATATATCAAGCCAAAAGTTGCTACATATTGTCTTGGTCAAGCTTGTTCAATGGGATCGTTATTGCTAACTGGTGGAGAACATGGGATGCGCTATGCTCTAAAACACTCAAGAATTATGATCCATCAACCGCTCGGTGGATATCAAGGACAAGCTACAGATATACAAATTCATGCTAATGAAATCCTGAAAATCAAAAACAAAATGACAGACTTATATGTAAAACATACAAGGCAATCAATTGGAATTGTGAAAAAAAGTTTAGAAAGAGATAATTTTATGTCTGCTGATGAAGCGCAGAAATTCGGACTAATAGATCATGTTATTGAAGAAAGGGTGAAAGAAAATAATAAATGATTGAGAACTTTTAATATAGTTTTCATATGCTTGAGATATAACTCTTCATTGATTAAATAATTAAGAAAAAATGGAAACAAAAAGGAATACAATTGTTCATTGCTCATTTTGTAATAAACATAAAAATCAAGTCAAAAAAATTGTTGCTAGTAATAATGCTTTCATATGTAATGAATGCATATCACTCTGCAATGAAATAATTGAACAAGAAAATAGATCATCTACAGGAATCACATTAAAAAGCATTCCTAAACCAAAAGAAATATATAAATCTTTGGATAATTACGTCATTGGACAATCACATGCCAAGAAAGTCTTGTCAGTGGCTGTATACAATCATTATAAGAGAATCTTGAGCAATGTTGATACAAAAGACGTTGAAATTTCAAAATCAAACATAATGCTTATTGGAGCAACTGGTTGTGGAAAGACATTACTCGCACAAACCCTTGCAAAAATATTAAATGTACCATTTGCAATAGCTGATGCTACATCTTTAACTGAAGCTGGATATGTAGGTGATGATGTTGAAAGCATTTTGTCAAAGCTCCTACAATCAGCAAACTTTGATGTAAAAAAGGCTCAAACAGGTATTATATATATAGATGAAATAGATAAAATCGCACGTAAATCATCGAGTTCATCTTCTGGTAGAGATATTTCTGGTGAAGGAGTTCAGCAAAATCTTCTAAAAATTATAGAAGGTACAATCGCTAATGTTCCTCAAAATAGTGGTAGGAAAACAAATAATCAGGAGAATCTGAAGCTTGATACTACAAACATACTATTTATAGTTGGTGGTGCCTTTGATGGATTAGAAAGCATCATCAAACAAAGGACTGAAGAGAAAAGCTTAGGATTTGGAGCAGAGATTGTTGAAAGTTCTAAAATTACTTCTGGTGAGTTATTTAGTAAAATAGAAACAGATGATTTGATCAAATATGGTTTAATACCTGAATTCTTAGGTCGTTTGCCTGTCATTGCAACGCTTGATGATATGACTGAAGATGGATTGGTCAAAATCCTCACTGAGCCTAAAAATGCTATCGTTAAACAATATTCAAAGCTTTTACAAATAGATAATGTTGAGCTTGAAATCTCACAAGATGCATTACAAGCAATAGCTAAACAGGCGATGAAAAGGAAAACAGGTGCAAGAGGTCTCAGAAATATAATTGAAGGTCTATTGTTAGATGCTATGTTTGAAGTTCATGAATCTGGCGGTGTGAGTAAAATATCAATGAATACAAGAGATCAAGACGGCAGTGATGTTATTGTTGTTAATTCTTATAATGATTTAGGTGAGTTAATTCAAAATAATGACATCGTTATCAGAATAGATAGCAAACAAACACCAATGCTTAATGATGATAAGCAAGAAGGTATTTGTGATTCTGGGAGTTAGAAGCTAAGAGAAGGTGATTTTCCCTTTTTTTCTTCTAACTTTTTCACTTGTGATTCTAACTTTTCTGAAGTTGGAGCAGTAGACAAATCACCATTCTGCAGAATTACAGTGACTGCCTTAGCAATCTCTGGATCAATTACATTTTCTGCCTTGCTCACTTGGATCTGTACTTTAGGAATATCTTGACTAATTTCTCCTACGATATTTCCTTTTGAGCTTTCTTCAATCTTATTATTCTTAGCTGTTTTTAATCCTACTTTATCCAAAAGATCTTTTGTATATATTTGACCATTTAGTCCGCAGTGTGGTTTCATACCAACAGATCCAGGAGTTCCGCCGATTTCAGCCATTTTACCAACATGCCCTGCATTGATCTGCTTCTCCAAGTTTTGTGCATTTTGTCCAATATTAGCTTCAATCATTCTTCTAGTTGAGTCAATTGATGTAGCTCCAGTTCTGTCTTTCCCACTTTTACAATGCACTGACATTGCTGGCATTTTGATATCTTTACCTAAAGCCCCCTTATTCACCAAACTAGTCAAGGCTGTCATACCACCTGTTTGTCTTAAAGATCTGCTCATTCCATGGTCCTCTACAGTCACAAAGAAACTTTTACACCAACGCATAAAACTTCCTAACATACTTTCATTAACAGCTGATTTAGTTTTGATTGCTAACTCTAAGGTTTGTTTAACTTTTGGATCTTCAATCTTAGCTAACGATTTTTTTGCATTACTTTCAGAAGCAAACCAATCACCTGCTAAATATTTACCAACTTCTGGATGTGCGGCCTTTAAATCATTACCTAGCTTTTTCAGAGAATCATCATATGATTTCACTTGTGGTGATACTAATCTCCTAAAGCTATTCATTGGTGTTAAAGCGCTTTGAACATTCGTATCTTTTTTAACTCCTTTCTCAAGTTGACTCCATGCTTGAGATTCAACTCCAAGAACTGGAGTATTCAAACTTGTTATAATTAATTGTTCATTGCCTAAAGACTTACTGATTGCAGACATGTGTCTTACATTTGCATTTGCAATCTGATTTTCCTGTTTAGTTTCTAAACCGGAAGAGACTGTTCCAGTATGAATTGTTTGTCCGAAGACGTCTATTGATTTATCCGCTTTAATCTCACCAACTTGCTTTACATATGCATTTCTGAGTCCTGGTAGAGTTTTTAAATTCTGAGTCGGAATTGTCTCCTGCGCCGCCAATGCTCCCCAATAAGCATTAATCATATTGCCATTGAAAGGTGATTTTTTATTATTTGCATCAATTACATCTTGCTTTAAACCTTCATAATTGTCTGCAAGAGGTGGAATCATTGCATCTGCTTCAAATACCGTTCTTGTTTCTCCGGTAGAATCAAGTTGATTATAGATTGTACAAACATTGTATTTCTTATCCTCTAATCCAGCTAAATCCTTTGTTGTATTGAGTTGCTTGAGTAATTTTTCATCTTTATCTTTTGAATATCTTTCATCTTGTTTTAAAACACCTACCAAAAACCCATTAAGTGACTTGAGGTCTATACTTTGCTCTGGATTAGTTTTTACATTCTTAGTTACCTTTTCAAGCTTATCTTTTATTTCTTGAATTCTAGTTTTCTCACTGTCATTTAATTTACTATCATCTCTTATGACACCATCTGTCATTCTGATCATTCTATCAGCTGCACGTGCACTATTGAAAGCTGTTGCTAGTTGTGAATATATTGAATTTTGTGCCAATCCAGTGGCTGATCTTGCATCTCTTATGAGAGTGTTATTTGTTTTATCTATAGTCCACTGAACCCCTGCTTCAATATCAGCTGCTTCTGAAAGTTTTTCTATTGCATTTGAATAAAAATCAGGTTGATGCGATGCAGCCGTTTTTAATCCTAGGAAGGTAGTCTGATCAAACTTAATTGTATCTAAACAATCTGTCGTTGTATTTGATTGTTTGGTATCTAGAGCAAAACCTTTAATTGCTTGCTGTAGCTGATCGATATTAGTTTGTAGCTGCCTATTGTCTTGTTTTTCTTGCATAATCTATCCACATTAATATTATTAAAATACAATCTATACTATAATAATAACTTATGTAGATTTTCAATTCAACAATAATGTCAATTTAGGATTTAATAGAACATAGTTCCTTCGAATCGCTTCCCATTTTCTAATAACTTAGATTTAGAAAAGTAAAGTGCTTCATGTGTTTCAGTTGCATATTCAAACAATGGAGTTTCAACTATAGCGTCGACCGGACAAGCTTCTTGACATAATCCACAATAAATACATTTGGTCATGTCTATATCATATCGAGTTGTACGACGTCCACCATCTCCTCTCGGCTCAGCATTAATTGTAATAGCTTGTGCTGGGCATATTGCCTCACATAATTTACATGCAATACACCTTTCTTCACCGCTCGGGTAAAGCCTCAGAGCATGCTGTCCTCTGAATTTTTTACTTACAGCTCCCTTTTCATAAGGATAATTTAATGTTACTTTTGTTTTAAACATATAAGTAAAGGTTTTAAATAGACCTATTACTATATCAGCCATAAAAAAGTAAAAAATCAGATACCTTAAAAATGTTTTTTTATTAGTCTTTAAAATGGCTTTTGAACTCATGTTTAAATATATAAATTTATACTTTTTAACCTATCAAAGGGAATTATAACAAATTTGTTTATTCTATACAATGCAAACATCATACATTGAGCTACAGTCAACAACTCCAATGATGCAACAATATGTGCAGATCAAAGCTCAACACAAAGATTACCTGTTGTTTTATAGAATGGGAGATTTTTATGAACTGTTTTTTGAAGATGCATTGATTGGTGCGCGGGAATTAGACATTAATCTTACAAAGAGAGGGAAGCACTTAACTCAAGATATTCCGATGTGCGGCGTACCAATACATGCAAGTGAATTTTATCTCAATAAATTATTAAAGAAAGGTTATTCTGTAGCGATTTGTGAGCAAATGGAATCACCAGAGAATGCAAAAAAACGTGGATACAAAGCAATTGTAAAAAGAGAAGTAGTTCGTATAGTAACTCCTGGTACAATAATGGATGATATCTTACTAGAGTCTAAACAGTCTAATTATTTGGCTGTAATTATCAAAAACCAATCAGATATAGTCATAGCCATAGCTGATATATCAATAGGATCGTTTTGTGTTGAAACTATCAACAAAGAAGGTCTTGCAATGGAGATTTCCAGGATAATGCCAAAGGAGATCGTCATACCTGATATCTTAGCATACGATGATATGATTGCTGCAAATCTTGAAAAATTCACAAATTGCATCACAAAGAGACCTGATAGTATTTTTGATTATCATAGATGCCACAGTCAGATCTTAAATTTTTATCAAATAGACTTTATCGATGGACTTGGACATTTCTCAAAGGATGAGATAATTGCTTCTGGAGCTTTAATTGAATATGTAAAATATACTCAAAAGAATTCAATGCCAAAGCTTCAGCTACTTGAAAGAATTAAGTCAATGAGCTTTATGCAGATAGATCCAGCTACAAGATTTAATCTTGAGATCACCAGAGGAATAAAAGATGATTCTAGAGGTTTATTATCAATAATAGATCAGACAGTCACTGCATGTGGTGGCAGAATGCTAAATGTATACATTTCCTCACCTTTAACTAATTCAAATGCGATTAATGCAAGGCTTGATAATGTACAAGGATTTATTGATTGCAATGATATAAGAACTAGAGTGAGAGGATTAATGAGAAATTTTCCTGATATTGAAAGATCTATCAGCAGAGTCAATGCTAACAGACTGAATGTTAAAGATCTTTTTTCAATAAGAGATGGATTGGAGATAATGCTGAGCATTGCAGATATAATACATGGAAATGGAATGTCATCATCTATCCAATCATTGATAAAAGAAATTCCTTCTTTTGATAAACTCCTACATGCCATGCAAAACACTTTAATAGGAGATATTTCTGATGTGAGTGAAATCAAGAGTGTGATTAGAATTGGATTTGATCCGCAGCTTGATAATTTATATAATTTGAAAGATAATGCTCAAGAGAGAATAGATAAACTTCGTGATAAGTATAGATCTATCAGTGGAGTTAGTACCCTTAGAATTAATAGGAATAATGTAATCGGTTATTTCATAGAAGTTTCATCATCTAATTCGTCAAAAGTAAAAGATGAAATCTTTAGACATAAACAGTCTCTTGGAAGCGTTGTTAGATATACAACAGATGAGCTGCAATCACTTGAAACAGATATAATAATGTGTAGCACCAAGATAGAAAGGATAGAGAATGGTATCTTAGATGATTTATATAAAAATGTAATGTGTTATACAGATCACATATCAGCCGTTGCAAATGCAATTTCTTCAATTGATGTATTTTCAAGTCTTGCTGAACTAGCTGTAACGAAAGGATACATAAGACCTGTAGTAGATGAAAGTAAAAAATTTCATGTCGTGGGAGGATATCATCCAGTAGTACAAGAGTCTATCAAAAACAAATTTATACCAAATAATTGCTCATTAGATGAAAGTGATGCTATATGGCTTATTACAGGTCCAAATATGGCAGGTAAAAGCACTTTTTTAAGACAGAATGCGATCATATGTATTTTAGCTCAGATTGGCAGCTTTGTACCAGCTAAAAGTTCACACATTGGAGTGGTTGACAAATTATTCAGCAGAATAGGTGCTTCAGATAACATTAGCAGCGGACAATCAACATTTATGGTAGAAATGCTTGAAACATCACACATAGCAAATAATTCCACAGATAAATCCCTTATAATAATGGATGAGGTTGGTAGAGGTACATCAACATATGATGGCCTAGCTATAGCGAAGTCAGTTGTTGAGTATATTCACAATAAAATTGGAGCTAGAATGCTTTTCGCTACACATTATCATGAGATGTGTTTTCTGGAAGAAAAACTTGAAAATTTATCTTGTCATACAATGAAGGTTGTCGAATGGCAAAATAAAATAAACTTCATGCATGAGGTTATAGATGGCAGAGCTGATAAGTCCTATGGTATTCATGTGGCTCAACTAGCTGGTATGCCGCACGCTATTCTTGAAAGTGCTTATGCTGTATTACAACAACTTGAGAGTGATGCAAATAAGAAAGATTATGATTCATCAAGCTTTACAGTAGACGAAAAACCTTCATCAACAAATAAATCAGATCATCTATATGATTTTATATCTAAAGTTGATATGGATAATCTTACACCAAGATCTGCAATGGATGTTCTATTTAAATTAAAGGATTTGATAAATGTACTCTAAATTTTTAATAATTATAATTTTACTTGTTGGGTGCAGTCATTTAGATCGAAAAAATGATGAAGAATCTAAAAATACACTGGTGGGTTTCAGTGATAAAAAAATTGCAGTAATTGCACCAGGAAGCACTTGCAGTAATTCTGAAATGCAGGGAATAAAGAAATGTGTATCTCAGAATAAAAATATCAAATTGTTTGAGTATACTGATATTGATTCTGAAAAGGCTACAGAACTAAAACGAGCTTTACTAGATAATGACAATGAAATAATTTGGGCTTTGCGTGGTGGATATGGCACAGCTAAGGTAGTAGATATTTTATATAATGACAAAGATTTTATTGCTCAGATGAAAGCAAAAAAAAATCATCCACTTGTTGTTGGTTATTCTGACATCACTGCTTTACATATTTTTTTATCACAAGAGTTTGGATGGAAATCGATTCACGGAAGCGTTTTTCTTGAAACATTAGATAAAAATAAAAACCACAACTTTCAAATTCTAAATAAAATTTTTGATAGTACAAACAAAATCACATTACATGGTTTAACTCCATTTAATAAAAATGCAGTGGAAACAAATGAAATATCTGGTCAGTTAACTGGTGGTAATTTATCAGTTATACAAACTAGTATTGGTACAAGGTGGCAAATTAATGCAAAAGATAAAATTCTATTTTTAGAAGACTGTAATGAAAATCCATATAGAATAGACAGAATACTTAATCATTTAAAATCTTCTGGTATTTTTAATAATGTAAAAGCTATAATATTTGGAGATTTATGTGATAAAACTGAAGCAATGGAAAAAGTCATTAAAAAGTTTGCTGAAAATATACAATTACCAGTTTACAAGATTGATGTTTTCGGACACGGTATATATAATTACCCGATTATTTACAATGCTGATGGTGAAATAAAAACTAATCTAGATATAATAACTTTAATACAAAAATTCTAAAATACTGTGATCAAGCAATCAAGCAATATATCAGATCTCATATCAATAGCTTGCCACTATGATAATAATACCTTATTAACCAAAAATGGTGAGCTCATACAAATCATTAGAGTTAAAGGTTTTGCAAAGAGGTTTTCTAAAATATCCACTGATAATCTTAGAGAAGAAGTAAGAACTGTTATCAACAATTTGTTGACGAAAGATCTGATGTTTTATTTATATGTCAAGCGTGATTATATGAATATAGATATTGCTACAGTTTTCAATTCAGAGTTTGCTCAGATGAAACATGAGATATGGATCAATGAAAATAACTTTAGAAATTGTTTAATGAACACATTGTACATTGCCATTGTTCATTGTGGTGCGAGAGATGCTCTTTCAGATAAAAATATTTTTACGCAATTTTTTCTTAAAACGATAGAAAAAAACTTCTTAAAAAAAATTGATAGTGCTTTAAAGTCAATCTCAGAGACTTCCATAAAAATTTTACAACAACTTGAGTTATATGGAGCAGATCTTTTATCAATTGTAAAAAAAGATGATAAATTGGTTTCTGAACCCCTTTCATTCATATACTATCTAACACATTTACACGACAAAAATATTGAGATATCAAAGGTCGATTATTCAAAGATACTATCGTTTAACTTAGAAATAGAAGGTAAATACAACTATTTAGTCTCTAAAACTGATAATGAAATAGATTTAGACTTCGATGGTAATATTATGTCATCTCACAATCAGGAACAGTCTTCTTTTGTTGCAGTAATTAGTTTGAAAGGTATTTATTCACTAGAAACAAAATATACTGATCAAATACTTAGCTTAGATCAAAAAATGCTTATATATGAAAGTATACGTATTACAGATAAGACTACTTATTTGGATTTTTTAAATACGCAACAAAAAATTTATCAAGTATCAAGAATGTTGGACGCTCTTGATAGTGTTGAAAAACAAATAAAAATTTTAAAAACTTCTCCTTGTATTAAAAGTCAAATCTCAATTTTGATAATTGCTGACACTAAAGAAAGTCTTGATCAAAAACTTGATCAAACAAAACAATTGTTTTTTGATATTGGTATTTCCATAGTTAGAGAAGATTACAACATGATGGGCTCAATGTTAGGAGTTATACCTTGTAATACATATTTTCTAAGAAGAGAAAACTACAATATAGTACAAAATTCTTCTACTTTTGTCTCAATAAAACCAAAGTCTCTTGGTGGTTATAGAGGTAGTATTTGGGGTAAACCAATAACAATTTTTAAAACGATTGAAGGACTACCATATTTCTTTAATTTTCATAATAAAGATGATATAGGACACACAATTATGGTAGGTAAACCAATTAATAAGCAATACTTACTAAGGTATTTTCTTATTTGTGAGTCTTTCAAATTTGATTTAAGATTGGTTAATTTTGATTATGAAAACTTTGATGATGAAATAATGACTATATGTAATGTACGTATTAAATCAAATTTTTCGCTTGATCTCTTGAGAATAATTAATAATGATCCTGAGATGCTTTATAAAATTTTTCTTTATGTCTTATTTGAAGGTTTTATTTTATCAGATGAAATAGAAAGTCAGATCATGAAAGTCATACATTCAGTAATAGAGTTAATATCACAAAGCAGAAGTGCCAATGAAGAAATAGAAAAAATTATTGAGAATATTAATAATATTATCGAATCTAATAACATAACTATAAATAGTGATATCAGAAGTTATTTAAATGAATTTTTTAGTTTAAATTGTTTTTTTAAATTCTTGTATGTAGATACAAAACTTGACGGGGCTATTACTAGTTTAAACCTTGGTAATTTGATGCAAGACAGTATCTTTAAAGAAGGTATAAAAGAAAAAATCAAATCATTATTAGTCTTTGCATATTTAAAAGACTTCAACAATAATCTTGATTTTACAAATGTAACACAAACGCTATTGAGTTTAGAGCATGGTGTTTTAAAGTTTGGCAAAATTTTTTATAATGAATTTATTACAATCTTTGAAGAACTTGCAAAAAAACATGTTGTTGTAATTATTAATTGCCAGAACAGATTAGACCTATATCATTCAAGTGAAATTGCGAGTATTATACAAAATGTAATACCAACAAGATTTTTTCTATCAGATAAATTTGTTGATAATGAATTTAAAAATATATTTCAATTGTCATATTCAGATTTAAATAAAATAAAAATTTATAGCCCTACAGAGTTTACATTCCTGTTTAAACAAGATGATGAAAGTATGGTATCATCATTCCGAATTTTGAATAGTTATAAAGTTATTTAGTTCTTAGGGTATGAAAAATATCCTTATATGTTTGGTTCTGTTATTATTTGTAAGTGAATCAGCCAGTGCGAGATATTATTGTAGTTGTGGTGATGGATTTTGCTCACATGAAAATCAGGAATGTCGAAGGTGTCAGAACATTAGTGGCTATGTAAATAATAACTGCAGTAGCAAAAATATCACAGCACCAAATAGTAAATATCACAGTGCAGCTTTTATAAAACTCAAATCTGTGTACACCGATGACTTTAACATCAGCTATTTTTTTACAATGCAGTACTCATATTGCAAAGCGACAAATTCAATATTTTCTACCTTTTCTCAGGATGATTGCATGTCGAATACAACTAAAAAATCATCAGAAATCACATTAGATATAAACAAGATAGTTGGTAGGGAGAGTGATTGTTATTCTAACTTACAGCAATTTAGTAATGCTAAGCCAAATGATATTATATTAAATCTTAAAAATAAAGTCTGCCTTATAAAAGTTGATAAGTATTATGCGCAATCTCAATATGCAAAAGAATTTCCAATTTCTGCACAAGATGATTTTGATAATGTTATATGCGCTTTTGATGTTACTGGGGGTGGTAGTGCAATACAAGATGATATTAATAAATGGAGTGTAATTGGCTGTGCACCTTATCCTATGCCTTCTAGTCCACCACCATTTACGCCTGGATATCTACCAAGTTTATCCTTTATGGTTCCTGTTATTGGGCACTATTCAGGCTTTAATACTGATACATTATTTCAGAG
>CALPOD020000008.1 GCA_943325105.2 Candidatus Fokinia solitaria
CAAAAGGCTATATCTGAACTATTAATGAAGTTAAGCACTAACCCTATTCTGCCTGAGGTATATAACAATATGCTTACCAGATTTTTATCTGAAAGCATTGAAGCCTCATTTGAAGAGGATTTTCTTAGGAGTTTAAATAAAAACACAACTCAGCTCATAGATTCTTCCAATAAAGTTTTTAAATTATCAAATAATCTCTATAAATCATGGTTCGATAACACATCCTCCCTAATTCAAAATTCATTTTCAGGGAAAGATATCACTCAGAACTATAACAAATTATTAGAGTCTTTTAGTGACTATAATAAAGGCGTTTTAGAAGTTATTAATAATAATCTACAGAGATTTATTAAGGATCAGAAAGATGAGCACTCAACAGTAAAATTTCTATGGGAAGAGTTTAGTAAAAGTTGTAATCCAAAAAATATCCCTATATTAAATCAAGAGATATTAAATGAGATACAAAGAACTTCCTGCGCTAATCTTGTGCAAGGTGCAGAAATGTTTTTAAATGATGTTGAGAATAGTCCTGATGGATATTTTTTAATAAATACAGTAGACAAAAAAGCATTTGAATTAGGAAAAAACATTGCAGCAACAAAAGGCAAGGTGGTTTTTCAAAATAAACTAATGCAGCTAATTTGTTATGAGAACACTACTGAAAACATACATAAAATACCAATTCTAATTGTAACAGCTTGGATTAATAAATATTATATACTGGATCTTGATCCACAATATTCATATGTAAAATGGCTTATTGATAATGGATATAGAGTTTTCATTATCTCGTGGGTAAACCCTGATGATAGCATGTCTAATATCGGTTTTACAGATTATTTGAAAGATGGATTAATTACTGCTATCGACAATGTTAAACAAATCTCACAAACAGATGAGATTAACTGCATCGGATACTGTATGGGAGGAACATTACTATCTACATGTGCAGGATACCTTAATGCTAAAAATATCAAAAGCATCAAATCAATAACTCTTCTCACAACTCTCACTGACTTTGAAAGATGTGGTCCAGTAAAGTTATTCATCACAGATGAAATGCTTGATACAATAGAAGAGCATATGAAAAAACAAGGTTACATATCAGGACATGATATGTTTAACACCTTCAGTGTAATCAAAAGCAATGACATGATCTGGCATTACTTCATAAATAAATACCTCCTAGGTCAAGAACCGAAAGCAATTGATGTACTCTATTGGAACTCAGACAGCACAAGAATACCATATGCAATGCATAAGCAATGCTTAAGAGATCTATATCAACACAATTTATTAGCTCAGAATAAACTAGTCATAGATGATATTAAAATTGATCTTAATTCAATTAAGTGTCCAATTTATTCCTTTGCAACTCAAGATGATCATATAGCTCCTTGGGAAAGTGTTTATAAAGGCTTAAGATTATGCACCGGATCTAATAACAAAAGATTTATATTAAGCAAATCAGGTCACGTAGCAGCTGTCATAAATCATCCAGAAAAAAATAAGTATGGATATTGGTTTGATCCGATTGATACAAAAAAATCAAAAGATAATAAAAAAGAGAACCCTCAGGATTGGTTTGAAAAAGCACAATATCAAGATGGTTCTTGGTGGAATGATTGGCATCATTGGATGCAATCAAGTAACCTAAATGGTGAAAGTGTTAAAGCTGAAAAGATACCGCAAGAGAAGATTTTAGAAAATGCTCCTGGGAGTTATGTAACTAAATAACATTTATATCTTTTCGGTACATTGAGTTTCTCATGCTAAAAGAAACTCCTTTCCTTTTAAAGCGGAATAGCAATTCCTTGCTCTTTTTTGCTCTGTTGTTCTACAAGTTTTGTAAATGATTGAGGTTGCTGTGGAAAGATGTCATTAATTTCTTCTTGCATTACATTAGGATATGTAATTGTAAATGTCTTTGTTTGTCCATCATAGTGGCGGACAATACTATTTTCTTTCTTTAATGGAGCTAGTGCTTTTACTTTTTCAATCGCTTCATCTTTTGAAGAACATTTGAATTGTTTCATAGTATAATCGATTAAACTAACTTCATCTTTACCAGATAAAAACATCAGACCTTTTAAAAGACCATCTATGAATTTCATTTCATCTTTGTCTTGCTCTTCTTTTATCCTTGGAAATACATCCTGTATAACTTTTGAAACATACTTTTCTGGAGAAATTGTTATTGCGTTCACCGATCCATCAGTATCAAGTACAGGAATTACTCTGCACGAATTAGATAGTGGTGCTTCAGATAATATTTTTGTTATTTCTGGTACATGATCTGATCCAACGCTGACAATAAATAATTCTTGCTCCGGATTGTCTTTTATGTGTTTCAAAATATTTACTGACATAGATTCATTTCTCTCTTTTAATGAACCTAATACCAATACCATAACTAAATCATCTTGATCGATAAATTGATATTTAATAGCTGGATTTTGCTGATACTTCTTGATCATCTGATTATACTCTGTATTATAATCATCTCCTACAATATCAACCAATCGTTGAGAAAATAGCTCATTGTACTCATTAACTTTTCCAAAGCTAGTAAATAATTGAAGGGATGTCTTCACTTTCTCTTGATCAATAAACTGTATTGCAGCATTCTCATCTCTATTTTGTAGAGCTTTTTTTAATGCCTCAAAGTTTTCTGTACTGTCAATTTTGAATCCGCAGAGTTTTTGTAATTTTTTCATTTGTTCAAATGTTTTCTGCTTCGAAGTATCATCATATACAAGCGGCAGTGCTTTTAAAGATACAATATCTCCTTCTTTAATAACTTCAGAAACTTTAGCATTAAAATCTTTATAATCATTTGAAGATAAAGTTAAATTACCTATGATTGAGGTCTCTAATGTCTCTTTTTTTATTTCATCTAAAAAGCTCACTTTATATTTTTTAAGTAGCTCTGGCATATATTTGTTGAATATATCAACCATGACTGTTTCACTATGTTGATGACCAACAACAAGAACTACCTTGTTTTTATTTGTTTTATTTTGCATATTAAGTATTTATTGTTTTTTATTTATTAAACATATAAATCCTTATATACTCTAAATATATGAAAGTTTCATTAAATTACTCGTGCATTTATATCTTTTTTGTAAAAAGACTTATTGCGCTTTCTATATAAAGAGCCTTTGTGTTAGTAGGATAGAATATATATTGTAGATATTACTTCTTCTTGAAGCACATAATATAATTGACAGAGCTGTCGTCTGATAGGCTCCACTGGTTCGTAATTGGATTTAGTTTATATCCTGATAAATTAACTAGTGATACATTTAATTCTGAGGCAATCTCAACTATCTCTGATGGCTTTAAAAACTTATTCCACTCATGGGTTCCTCTAGGGACAATTTTAAGGATGTACTCTGCTGCGACGATAGCTTCTGCAAATGATTTTATTGTTCGATTGATTGTAGATATAAAAAGTAGTCCACCGGGTTTTAAAACCTTACATAAGTGCATCAGAAATGTTTTATAATCATCTACGTGCTCTATAACCTCCATAGAAGTTACAACATCGTATTTCTCCTTATGCTCAGATGAGATCTTCTCTATTTCATTGACATAATAAGTTACATTTAACTCAGAAAGCTCAGATTTTTCTTTCGCAACTTCGATATTTTTTTTCCCAGGATCTATACCATATACATCCATTTTTAGCCTTGCCATTGGTATTGTAAGGATCCCACCACCACATCCAACATCTATAACTTTAAGGCCTACTAAACTTTGCCCTATATTCTCTCTGATGTTTTCAGAGATGTATTTCAATCTTAGTGGATTGAGTCTATGTAATAATTTAAATGGACCACTATCATCCCACCACTGATCTGCCTGTTGTTCGAAAGGTTCAAATGATGACATAACTAACCCATATACATTCCACCATTTATATGAAGCGTATGCCCTGTGATATAGCTACTTTGCTCAGATGCTAGGAACAATACACCATGTGCTATTTCTTCTGCTGTACCCATCCGATGCATAGGTATTTTTTTTGATATCTGCTCTTTCACAGCATCATTTAGTTTATCTGTCATGGGGCTTTCTATAAACCCGGGAGCTATGCAATTTATCGTTATGTTACGAGATGCAAACTCAGCAGCTAAACTCTTTGAAAAACCTATCATTCCTGCCTTAGATGCCACATAGTTTGCTTGTCCAGGATTGCCTGTAACAGCTACTACAGATGCTATATTAATTATCCTACCATAATTTGAACGTAACATTGCCTTAGATGCTAATTGGTTCAAAAGAAATGTAGATGTCAAATTAACATTAATTACATCATCCCATGCTTCCATCTTCATTGTCATTCCGAAACTATCCTTATTTATACCTGCATTACATACTAAAATGTCGACCGATCCAAGTTTTTCTTTAGCAGAATCAAAAAGATTCCTAATTGCATCATGATTTCTTAAATCGCATGGGATTGGAATTGCATTGCCTCCAAATTGATTACAGGTCTGTTCAAGGGTTTCAACTCTTGTGCCACTCGCAACAACCCTCGCACCACTTTCAATGAAAGATTTTAAAATTGCTTGACCGATACCACCGGTTGCTCCAGTCAAAAGTACGTTTTTTCCAGTAAAATTCATATTTTTTTATCTTTTTATAAATATAGTATACATGAGTTGAAAAAATAGAAAAGACAGATTTTATTGATATTTTTTTATTGTTATCCAAAGATATGTCTGTTAAATTTTTTGTTTGTAATTATAAAAAGTTACAAAATAAACAAAAACAAAATTACCTAAAACATAACTATGCTAGAATTTATAAAAAAAATTGAAAGTGCATTAATAACTAATGAAGGTGCATTAGATGACAGTGGTTTTATAACAGAAGCAGTTTATGTAGAGATTGCAGAAAGGATTTCAAGTCAACAAGAACATGATTTATTGAAAGAATTCTCAACGGCATTAGTAAACTTAAATGATGTAGATCAAGCTTCAATACAAGAATATGCAAACAATAATAAAGGCTTACTAATTCAAATTTATCCGGTACTGAATCTTTTTGAAGCTAAAGGGAAAAAAGAAGGTAAGGCTTTTGATAATATAGGCAAACTATATGAGTCTTTTGCTTATGAAAAAATTAAATCCAAAGCTATGTTGACAAATGCAAAAGTAGAATTAGGTCTCTTGCAAAGAAGCATTGACATACAATCAATCAGTGCTGCTGCAAAAAAATTGATCAGTTCAGCAATTACTCAAATAGGACAACCTTCTTGGCTTCCAGAAAGTCATGTTGTTGCGACAAGCTTTATTGAAGTAAAGGAAGATAAACCACTTTCAATCAAAGAAGCTGTCGATAAACTCCTTAACTATAAGAATACCGAAGTATCAGCAGCAGAAATTAATAAGAATCTCACAGAACTTCAAGCAAAATGGCAAGATGATCCTGTTTTAAAAGGTTTCATCGAAGATTTATGTGAAGAGTTAGGAACAAGACCCGAGGTAAGAGAACAAACTCCAAAACCTTCTCAAAGTATTTTTGAATGGATTCTAGAATTTCTTGTTAAACTGTTTACTGGACAATTTTTTACCTCAGAAAAGGATGAAAAGAAAGATTTCCTGGATGCAGTAAAAGACTCACAAGTTCAATGTCATCGAGATCAAATTTGTATAGAAGGTCCAACGCAGAAAGTAGGATATACTATAAAGTTAGTAGTCGGGAAGCATACTAAAAATGCTGTAAGTGTGAAAACAAGTACAGAACAAATACCCATACAGTCTGTTACTTATAACAGACACCTCTAGCTGCTGAAATTATCTCATCAATTGATGGTAAGGCCATCTTTTCTAAGTTAACTGCATATGGTAATGGGACATCTTTTGCATTGACTCTTGCTATTGGAGCATCGATGTAATCAAATGCTTTTTCCATTACTTGCATCGCTACTTCTGATGCGACTGAACAGAAAGGCCAACATTCATCAACTACAACCAATCTGTTAGTCTTTTTAACTGAATGAACTATAGTATCTATATCGAGCGGTCTGATAGTCCTTAAATCTATAACTTCAGCAGAGATATTATAATCAGATGCAAGCTTCTCAGCAGCAGCTAATGCATCTCGAACCTGTACTGAATAGCTTACGATTGTAACATCAGAACCTTCTCTGCAAACCTTTGCCTTACCAATTGGAACAAGATGATCTACATCATCACTTACATACCCACTTTCTCCATACAACAACTCATTTTCTAAGAATATCACAGGGCTATTATCTCTTATGGCACTCTTTAATAAACCTTTATGATCTTCTACTGAGTAAGGTACGACAACTTTTAATCCTGGTACATGCCCATACCAACTAGCAAAATTTTGTGAGTGTTGAGCCCCCACACGAGCTGCAGCTCCATTTGGACCTCTAAAAACTATCGGACACTTAACCTGTCCACCAGACATATATAAAGTCTTAGCAGCTGAGTTAATGATTTGATCTATAGCCTGCATTGAGAAATTAAATGTCATAAATTCTATAATTGGCCTTAGGCCTGTGAATCCAGCCCCAATTCCTATACCTGCGAATCCGTGCTCTGTGATAGGTGAATCTATAACTCTTTCAACTCCGAATTCATCTAAAAGTCCTTGTGTAGCTTTATATGCACCTTGATAAAAACCAACTTCTTCACCCATAATAAAAATATCCTTATCACGACGCATTTCTTCAGCCATAGCATCACGTAAAGCCTCTCTCACAGTAACTTTTGACATATATTTGTATTTTTTATTTTTATGCAATTTTGAGAGAATTATAGCATCATTAGGTCTATTTTGTATACATAAAAAAATTAGTTACTACAAAAGCACAATGTAATCTCAACCTTAAATGTGATAAACATTAGACTTCAAATAAATATTACAAAATTTAATGCTCTTAATTGAATTAATACCAGCTATAATATTCGGAGTGCTAATTGGCAATTACACGACCACATGTCTTTTTAGAATACCAAGAGGGATTGATATCTGTGGAATAAATGTAACACATAGCCAGCCTCCCTGCTGTTCCACATGTAAGCATCCTTTGAGATTCTATGAATTCCTACCAGTTCTGAGTTGGATTTTTACAAGATTCAAATGTAACTATTGCAATGCTACAATCAACCCAAATTATTTTATCCTTGAGTTTTCAAATGCTTGTGTTTCAATAATTTTATACTTATTTTTAGGATATTCAGAAATATATCTCTTATCTATCTTCTTCTTCGCAATTACAATTCTTGCAGGATTTATACACCTAGAAAATAACGGAAATTTATACCTTAATCTAACCATTACATGTTTGGTCTTAGGGATGATATATAGAACCCTTTCAGATGCATCAATTTTACCATTCTTAATGGATTTATCAGTTGCATCAATTATATTAATCTCAATTTTGAAATCAGATAAAATATATAATAATATTTATAGGAATGAATTAACGCACATAGCTCTACAATCATCTATATGGATTGGTTTAGATTTCGTGTCATATATACTAATTCTATCTGTATATATTCTTTCTGTGAAACAATTTTCAAACTATAGATATTTAAATACTCTTATGACTTTTTGTTGTTGTGTAATCATGAAAATTTGTTTAAAATAACCTTGAAACTTAAAAAAGTACAAATATGGTAAGTAGTAAAATAAACAAAGAGTTTCCTCATATGAATGAAAGCAATTTCAGAATATTTACAGAGGCAAGAGAAACGCTGCAAGGAGGCTTTGCAAAAGGACAAGAAGAATTAAAAGCTGCATCCAATCAGACACAAGAGATAAATAAGGAAGTGCAAGCATCACTTCCCACCTCCTAATTGATGGACATAAACAGCTACACCACGAATTGCACTATCAGTTAACTTACCTTGCCAATAAGGCATCTGTCCTCCTCTACCATTAAAAATTACATCGTATACAGTTTCATAGTCTCCTCCATATAGCCATATAGCATCGGTTAAATTAGGTGCTCCAACTATAGTATTGCCTTTTGCATCAGAACCATGACATGAAGCGCAATTCGCTTGAAAAACCTCATCAGCCTTCTTTAAATCGATAGATACTTCCTTACTTTTCTCCTCATCAGATTTCGAGAGATATATTGCATAGTGAGACATCAACTTTATATCTTCTATAGAAAGTAATTTATCTCTACCAAATGCAGGCATCTGTGAATCATGTGAATCAGGATCTGTATTTCTAATTCCATGCAGTAGTGTCTGATATATTTCTTCCACAGTACCACCCCACATCCAAGCACCAGCTGTTAAATTAGGATATCCTGGATTCCCACCACCACCAGCTCCATGGCAAACAGCACAGTTATTTTGGAATGTAGATCTACCACTTGTCATTGCAAAATGCAGTAGCTTAGGATCTTTCATTATGGCTTCAAATGATGCTTTATCAAATGAAAGTTGATACTCATCTTTCAGTTTATTTATATCTTTAATATCATCTACAAGCTGTGATTCAGATGACCAATTCAAAGCCCCTCTATCATTTGGAGTTGGCCAAGATGGAAATAATATCCAATATCCTAGAGAAAAGAAAATAGTGATATAGAATGCAACTCGTAACCAACTTGGTTCAGGATAATCATTTTCAGTAATTCCATCCCACTCATGTCCAGAGTTTTTGATCTTTTCATTTTTACTATTTGTGTGCTTTTCTGCCATTTTCTGATGTTATTTTTTATCATCCTCATCTTTGATTGGTATCATCTTATATTTATCATACAGTTCTTTAGAATTAGGACGAAAGATCCAAAGAACTATACCAATACATGCAATGCATAATAATATTGTAACTAAAATATGTACAATTGACCACATAAATCACCTTTAAATTTCATATTGAATACTTATTTTGTTGTGTGAAAGCATAAGTTTTTACCAGTCTATTCCTTTGTTACTTTTTAAATCCACTTTAGTACCAATAGATTGTAGATGCGCAATTAGAGCATCTAATTCAGTAATTGAACTCGACTTATTATTGAATTTCCTTATTTTCACTCCAGGATATCTTTTTGTGAAATCATCAATCATCTCTTGTTTTATTTCAAGCCCTAGCTGAACTTCAATATCACTCATATACTTAGCAATATCATCATCAGTATATGGTACACCTAAAACTTTCAGAATCTCCATATTTCTTTGTATCTCAGATGTTTGTAAGATAGAATTCAGCAGAAATGGATAACCTGGCATAATTGATTGAGGTACTAGAGATCTAGGATCATATAAATGTTGTATATGCCAATCATCTGAATATCTCTCACCAATTCTTGCTAAATCTGGACCAGTCCTTTTCGACCCCCAAGCAAAAGGATGATCATACATACTTTCAGCTGCAAGTGAGTAATGTCCATATCTTTCAACATCTTCAGCAATCTTTCTAATTTGTTGACTATGACAATTATAACAACCTTCCCGCTTATATATATTGAATCCTGCCAACTCTAATGGTGTGTAAGGGCGCATTCCACCAACTACTTCTATAGATACCTCCTTTTTGAATAGCGGCAATATTTCAATCATTCCACCAACAGCTGCAACAACTACAATGCAACATAACAGAATAAATATATTTTTCTCAATCTTTCCATGAGGGGTATCATTGTTATTTGAATCACTAGCCATATTACATTAATTGAGTGTTTATTTAAGCGGCTTCAATACTCTCACCACCAATTGGTTTGGTAATTTTTAAATCTTCTTTTATTTCTTGAGGTTGAGTTCTAATAGTCATATATATATTATATATCATAACAATAAAGCCTGAAAGATATGTGATACCACCAATAGCCCTTATCAAATAATATGGATGTAATGTACTCACAACATCAATAAATGAATACTTTAAAAACCCAACATCATTATAAGACCTCCACAACAGACCTTGTGTTATTCCTGCAACCCACATAGAAGTTATATATAAAACTATACCTATAGTGCCTAGCCAAAGGTGTATACCAATCAACTTAACTGAATACATATCGGGTTTATTCCATAGTACAGGAACCATATGATATAATGCACCGAAGCTTATAAAGCCTACCCATCCTAGGCCGCCTGAATGCACGTGAGATATTATCCATTCAGTATAATGAGCAAGTCTATTTACTCCCTTGATAGCAAGTACTGGACCTTCAAAAGTAGTCATTCCATAAAATGCTATTGCTATCACCATGAATGCTATTACAGGATCTTTCCTTATTTTATACCAAGCACCAGAAAGTGTCATGATGCCATTTATCATACCACCCCATGAAGGAACCCATAAAATGATTGACATTGTCATCCCAAGAGTCTGTGTCCAATCTGGTATAGATGTATAATGCAGATGATGTGCGCCAGCCCATACGTAAAAGAAAATAAATGACCAAAAATGTAAGATAGATAATCTATATGAATAAACAGGTCTTTGAGCTCTTTTAGGTAAGAAATAATACATCATGCCTATAAATCCAGATGTGAGGAAAAAACCGACTGCATTATGTCCATACCACCATTGAATCATTGCAGATTGAACACCACCAAATACATGTATGCTATTAGGACTCATTAAAGAGATAGGTATTGCAAGTCCGTTGCCTATGTGAACAATTGCAAAGACAGAAATAAATGCTAGATAAAACCAATTAGATACATAAATATGTCTTTCTTTTCTATTTTTTAATGTTCCGATATATATTATAAAATATGCTACCCAAACTATAACTAACAGCAAATCAGCATACCACTCTGGCTCTCCATATTCCTTACCTTGCGTGATTCCTAAAGGATAACCGGTGACTGCTAAAACTAAAAAAAGCTGATAGCCTAAAAACACGACTCTCGCGAGTGATCCTAATGCTAACTTAACTTGTGATGTTCTCTGTACTACAAAAAAAGATGTTGCAAACAAAACATTACCAGCAAATCCCAATATAATACTTGTAGTATGGGTAGGTCTAATTCTACCAAAAGATGTCCAAGGTAGGCCTAAATTGAAAGCTGGGTATGTTAATTCAAGAGCTATCCACACACCCATTAGCATTGCAAAACACCCCCAGAAAAGAGCTGCTAATGTGAATACCTTTATTATCCCATCATCATACTCTATGGCATTAGCTTTATGTTTCATAAAAATCATTCATTTGTTTCGATAAATTTATGCGATCCATCACATAAAGGTTTATTTTTACTGTATTTACAGCCACAAAAACCTACTGTTTTATCTTCATTTGCTGTGTATTGCATTGGGGTAAAATCAGTTCCTTTATGTGATCCATCACAAAATGGTTGATTGCTACTTAAACCACAAGCACACCAGTAATAAGTCACTCCTTTTTTTACATCGAATCTCATAGAGCCTTTCTTGAAAATCTTTGGTAACTCTGACATGTTATTGTGCGCTTATGATATATATTATAAATCTGAAATAAAAATTATATTGTTATTTCAAATAATGTGCAACTAAATAATTTAAAATAGTGTGAATGTTAAAGGATTTTGATTTCGAATTACCACATGATCTCATAGCTCAACACCCTCTTCCGAGGGGTAAATCAAAAGTGATATGTGTTGATAACCAAAAAAATTTTGAGGAAAGTATATTTGAAGATATTCATGAATTTTTTAATCCAGGGGATGTCATGGTGCTCAACAATACAAAAGTCATCCCATCTTACTTGTCAGGAAATATAAATGACTCAGAAATCACAGTTAATCTCATAAATAGATGTAATGATAAAATTAATGAAACATGGGAGGTATTAAGTAAACCAAGGAAAAAACTTGTACTTAGCTCTACAGTAAATTTCTCAGAAAAACTTTCAGGAAAAGTAATCGAAAAATACAACAAGAATGATATGGATGTAATTGAGTTTAATCTCCCATCCGAAGAGTTTTATAAAGAATTAGATTTGATAGGAAGTGTTCCATTACCACAATACATAAAACGCCCTGCATCAACTACAGACTCAACAACTTATCAAACTGTATTTTCAACAGTAAAGGGATCAGTTGCTGCACCAACTGCCGGTTTGCATTTTACAACAGATTTACTTGAAATCTTAAAAGATAAAGGAGTGCAGATAGCTTATATAACATTGCATATTGGGAGTGGTACATTTTTACCAGTAAGGACTGAAAAAATCTCAGATCACAAGATGCACAGTGAATTTTATAATATCGATCAAGATACTTGTGATATAATTAATGAAACGAAAGCAAAACAAAAAAAAGTAGTTGGAATAGGTACAACATCACTGAGAGCTCTCGAGAGTGCAGCAAACTTTTGCATTGGTGAAAAGTTGAAGCCTCACTCAAATTATACAAACTTATTCATAACAGAAGGATACGAGTTTAAAATCGTCGACAGCCTCATAACTAACTTCCATCTACCCAAAAGCACTCTCTTTATGCTTGTTTGTGCATTTTTAGGAGGTATAGATAATGGCCAAAAGCTTTACAGATATGCAATTGATAACAAATATAGATTCTTCAGTTATGGAGATGCCTGTTTTATAAATAGAAAATAAAATGATAAAAGATAGAAAAATACTAATTGTCAGCGGAATTGATAGTGAGAGCTTTCTGCAGCAAATACTCACTAACAACATCAAACTAATTAAAGATGATTTGCAATACAATCTGATTTTAACACCTCAAGGAAAGCTATTACATGATCTCTTTGTTTCAAGAAAAAGGAATTCTGAAGGTTGTTTTATACTTGATTGTCATTCAAAAGGGATAGAAGATATAATCAATTTATTTCAAAAATATAAGTTAGGATCTAAAGTAGATTTAACTATTGATGACAATATAAATGTGTATTGGTCTGAAATTCATTCAGAAAACTCATACAAGGACCCACGTCATGAAAAATTAGGATTTAGAACATATGTGTCTGAAATATTAACTAATAATTATCAATCCTTTGACCAGATCCATTATGATCTTTCTCTACCTCAACTATATATAGATTTTGAATCTGGAAAATATTTCCCATTTGATGTTGGTTTTGACCAATTTAATTCAATTAGCTATGACAAGGGGTGTTATATAGGGCAAGAAGTAATTACAAGAACTCACTTTAGAGGTGTTGTAAGGAAAAAAGTATATAAAGTAAAAATTAATGGAGAGATACAAAAACCTCTCGATTTAGAAATATTTATAGAGGATAAGAGGGTTGGTACCCTCATTGGTATATACGGTAATAATAATCATAAGGTGATGGGACTTGCACTTATAACTGCAGACCTCATAAATGATCATAAGAATGCAGTGATAGGTAATGATAAAATCCCATGTGAGATTTTATAAAAACTATTCAGTAATTCCTATAATAGATTTTTGTTCACCATTAAGTCTTGCAATAACTGTTTCACCACCAATCATTGTTTGACCAAGTAAAACAGATGGCTTAACACCCTCTGGTAAGAAAACATCTACTCTACTACCAAATTTGATGATTCCATATCTAGCACCAGATTTAACTTGATCTCCCTCGTTTAAGTTACAAATAATTCTTCTTGCAATAAGACCTGCTATTTGTACCAATCCAACCTCTCTTCCATCTACTGTATTGATAAGAACTGATTGTCTTTCATTATCTTTGCTTGATTTATCCAATGAAGCATTGATAAACTTCCCAGGTCTATATGATGTCTTTGTTACAATACCTGTTACAGGTATTCTATTTACATGCACATTAAATACATTTAAAAATATACTGACTCTAGTACCTTTTTTGCTTTGGGAATCAAGTTCTTCTGGGAAATCTGCACCTTCTTCTATAGCTGTTACAATACCATCTGCCGGACTCACTACTAGGTAATCATCTACAGGTGTGATTCTTTGGGGGTCTCTGAAGAAAAAGACACAAAAAATTGCTAAAACTAAGCATATCCATCCAAAAGAATCAAAAAACATAAAACTTAAGAGTGTGATGATGCAAGCCAAAGCTATAATGGTATATCCTTCCTTGCTAATTCTGGGAATGAGAAATTTTATTATTTCTTCCATAAATAAACTATTTTTTATAAAATTTGTAATTAATGCTAAAATTTATATCAACTGATGAAACAATAATCAACTTTAAAAAGTCAAAATGCCTAAACAATCTAATGTACAAAAAGTTTTTGATGCAGTAGCAGACAAATATGATTTAATGAATTCACTAATGAGCTTCGGATTACACCATCTTTGGAAAAAGAAATTTATTGCGATGATAGAGCCATACAAGACACATTCTTTACTAGATGTAGCAGGTGGCACAGGCGATATTGCAATGGGTTTTTTAGACAATGGTGGAGGTAAAGCAATTATATGTGACATTAATAATAATATGCTGATTGCAGGAGATAAAAAGCGCATTGATAATGGATCTTTCAATAAATATAAAGAAAATCTTTCCACAATGTGTGAGGATGCTCAGGATCTTCCATTTGAAGATAACTCATTTGATAGAGTGACAATATCATTTGGAATAAGAAATGTTGAATCAATTCAAAAGGCTTTAGATGAAATGTTTAGAGTTACAAAAGTTGGTGGTAAATTTCTCTGTATGGAGTTCTTAAGACCTGAATCAGATACAATCACAAGAAAAATCTATGATTTTTTCTCATTCAACTGCATTCCAATGATAGGCAAAATAGTTATTGGAGATGAAAAGCCATATCAATATCTTGTTGATAGCATTCGTGCATTTCCAAAAAAAGACGATTTCATTAAAATGCTTGAAGAGTCTGGATTTAAAATGGTCAAAACAAAAGTATTGCTTAAAGATGTAGTTGCTATATATACTTGCTATAAGTTAAGTAAATAAAGTATTTTATGTTTTCAACAGTACTAATAATAGTAGTCTTTGGAGCTATAATAAGGAGAATATTTACTCAAGATCACATCAATGGATTAGAAACATTTCTCCTTAAAATAAGCCTTCCTGCCGCTCTTTTCAACTTCACTTTAAAAAATGATCTTGCAAATATTTTTAATCAAACTTACAGTATAAGCTATCTAGCTGTATTTATTGTTTCTGGACTGATAACATTAGTGTTTTTCAATAAAAGAACTTCATCTGAAATAGTCACAAGAATCTTGTGCTCTACATACGTCAATGCAGCTATTTACACAATTCCAGTGATGATTTGTATTTTAGGTGATGCTAAGGCTGCAGTCTTAGGACATCTTTTGCAAGTCGTTTGCATACAGCCACTATTTATCATTATCTTTTGTCTGATTCAAAATAAAAGGCGTGCAATATTTAAGAATATCATCACTTCACCAATTGTCTTTATGCCTTGTCTTGGACTATTTCTGAATTATTTTAAAATATCTTTTTATGATGGAATAATTAATAGTATTGAGGTGTTAGCTCAGTCTTCAACGCCTTTATCTTTACTTGTTTTTGGTATGACTTTAGGTGGTTTTAAAATTTCAAAAATAGATAAAGATGTTGTATTTACTTCTATTATAAAAAACATTGTTCATCCTGTTGTAGGTTTTATTATTGGGAAATACTTTTTTTTATTAGAAGGATATTGGCTAAAAGCTCTTGTCTTATCAACTGCAGCACCAACTGCCTTTATTGCATATCTTTTGACTAAAAATTTCACAGAGGACGGAGAGTTTGCCAAAAATGTTGTATCTCTAACATCTATAGCCTCTATTCCAACTTTATTGATTATTTATTTGATTGAACTTTAGGACGTAGCATTATTATTGCTCTTCTATGACTATCACCTGTGAGGGTTTTATAGGTTGTAAATCAGGAGTTAAAAATAACATTTTCCTGATTGCTTTAGGTCTTGATATATGCTCAAGATCTATATTTAAAAGCCTTATTTTTTCTTCTTCATCAACTATCATTTGTTCTATTTTTTTTAGTTCATTTATCTTTTTTCTAGAATTATATTTGATAGAAAACATAAGATATATTATTAATAAGACCACTAATAATAGTCCAAGTATAAATTTATTTGCAAGTTTCTTATTCATATAATTGCCTTAGCAAAATCTTTTGCATTAAACTCTATTAGATCCTCAACTTTTTCACCAACACCTATTGCATAAATTGGAATGTTATATTTTTTTGCTGCACCAACTATAACACCACCCTTTGCAGAGCTATCCAATTTCGTGAAAATCAACCCAGTTATGGGTACAATCTCTTTAAAAGTAGAGATTTGGTTATAAGCATTCTGGCCTGTTGTACTATCTAAGACCATTATAATTTCATGTGGTGTATCTTGATCTATTTTTTTGATAACTCTAACGCATTTCTGTAATTCATTCATTAGATCAGACTTATTATGCAATCGCCCTGCAGTATCAAGAATCAATACATCAATTTGTTGTTCTTTTGCTTTTAATAAGGCTCTGTATCCAACGCTTGCTGGATCTGAATTCTGATCACCTGTGACTACTTCACAACCAACTTTATCACCCCATGCTTGCAGTTGCTCTACAGCTGCAGCTCTGAATGTATCACATGCACCTAACATCACTGACATGCCTTGATTTTTGAATTGCATTGCAAGCTTACCAGCAGTAGTGGTCTTGCCATTACCATTCACTCCACAAAGCATTATTACAAGAGGTTTATGATGATCTTGCATAAGATCAATACTTTTTGAGAACGGCTCTAAAATAATTTCAATCTGCTCCTGCAAAAACCTTTGTATTTCCTCATGTGTTAAAACATCATCAAATTTTTGATTTTTAAGGTTATTTACAAACATTGAAGTTATCTCAGGCCCCATATCACTTAATAGTAAAAGCTCTTCAAATTCTTCTAGAGTTTTATTATCTATCTTTCTACTACCACTAAATATCTTTGATATGCCATTTGATAAAACATTAGAAGTTTTAACAAATTTATCTTTTATTGAATTTAACCAACCCATGATTTTTATATTATCTAATTTTTTCTTATTATATTATCTAATTCTTTTTTGATTTTGCCCAACTCTTCCATTTTTGTTTTGTATTCATCTCTTATATTTGTTGAATGAGAATATTGTACTTGATGAACACCGATTGGCTGGTTATTAGTTATTGCTTGTTGTACTGCATCTTTAGTTCCTATTAATGTACCATCAGCTAATTTATATTGACCATCTTTCAGAGGTATCTCATTACCATTAACTGTAATTTTAGAAAGCTCAGATTGAAATGCTTCTGCTTTTGTTTGTATTAGTTCTGAGTATTTTTTTGTAGATATATTATCATATGCATTTTGTGACTTCAAAATTCCCAACTCTTTATTTAATTGTGTTTCTTTAAGATGATCTGTAGAATCGAATATGCTTTTAGCATTCACAGTACTTTTTCCATACTCTATTGGCTTTGTGACATATTTGTAATATAGCAAATCAGCACGATTTCTTGTAATTTTCCATTTATCAAGATAACTCTTACCTTCATTACTTCCATCTGAATTATAACGCATGTTAAGAATTCTACCTACGCCATATTTAGCATTAAATGATCTTAGTTTTGAACCTAATGATGATATACCTTCATTTACAGATGACCATAGCGAATTAAATGCATTTTGACTTGGACTTAATTGTGAACTGCTAAGACTGTCTGCTAAGTGAGGGATTTGTTCAACAAAACTTTGACATATCAGAGCAGTGATTAGTGCTGAGAGATATGAGGATACATTGATAGCATTAGAAACTGCATGTTGATCGTCTGGGAACCACCATCCTAGCCAATCCCAAAAAAAACTCTTCCAGCTGACACTATAATTTAATAAATCAGACAAATTTTTCGTCATTAAACTCAATGTCAAACCCATACCCATCGTTGCAATGACTATTAGAAATGCTGAATTTGCCATGTATTTTAACCAGTTTTGGAATAGATCTGCTGTAGTTTGAAATAACAACATTACAACTAAAAGCGGTAAAATAAGAATGGCAATACTGATTTGTATGTAAGCAACTATATACAATACTAGAGATCTGAAAATTACCAAAATTATGATAACTAATAATACATATAGAGCAGGCACACACCAAAATCTTTCAGTTAATAACAGAGCCCATATTTTTGTGTGTACTGGTATAGAAATGACTTGATTTACAACCATATCATATATTGCTAAATACCCTATTTGATCACCAAAGGCATCACCGCTACTATTATCATAACTGCTTTTTGGCATATTTGGAAGATTCTCAGCAATAATAGTTGATGCAAATGATGCCAAGCTTTCATATAAACTTGTGAATCCAGTTGTGATTATATTATTAGGGGATGTAAGCATTGCTACTATACCTATTTTTAATAATCTTACAATGGCTTCTGTTTGAGTTAATTTTACTAAACCAGTCATAAAACCAAAGGCTGTCAAGCAAAAATATAACATTATAACTACAAAAATCACATCTTGTAGACTCTGTAGTATAGCATTTTTCAATGCATTGGTTACAGTTTCAATTGTATAACGAAAGGCTGCTAGAGTTGAGCTAATAAAATTTGGATAATAGATACCGGTTTTGATATTTACTCCAACGTATCTATTGCCTTGATTATCGACATTATCAGCGTCATTATCAGGATAGTAAGCATCTGATATTTTTAAATATATTTTTCCTCCTACTAACTTATTAATATCTGTCTGATTACAAACAAATTTACCAGAATTTTTAGTACATGACCATAAACGATCTATAGTCACAATATGCTTAACTGCATCTACTTTAAAATCACCAATATGAGCTGTATAAAATCCTTGAGCGCCACTAGGACCTGATGCTACATCAAAGTTTGCATTTGGATCAGAATATGTATTATCACTTTGTCGTTTCGCAACTAAAATATATATGCCATTACCATCTGTTAAATAACAATTATTGTTGCTTGCAACTGTTTCTACAAGTGGTGTTGAGCCATCCAAATCTTGACACCTATCATCACTAGATTTACTACAAGTTGTCATTGTACACTCATGAGGTACATTATTAAGTATCATCCCCCAAGGATACCAAGCACCTGAAATCGACAATCCAATTCCTGGTGGAATCATATTACCATCTTGATCTTGCATTGTATCAACCACTACTAATCCAGTATCGACCCATTTAACAGTGTAATTACCATCACTATTTTTCAAAACATCTGAAGAATTAGGATCAGGTTTTACTTTTAGTTTTATATTTTTACCCATCCCTGTATCATTAGCATCAAAGTGATCACTGCTACCACATCCAGTAAGAATGATATTGATAAACAATAAAAACAAAAAAAACATTATTGTATTTTTATTTTTCATAATAATGTTATTTATTTCTTTTTTTGATGTTTGTTATACGTTTCATATCTTTTTGCTTGTCTATCACTTCTGCTTTTGTCATCAATACTAAGTATATTCAATGGAAGTGTTGCTGCAGAATAAAGTTTTGATGTTGCATCTGAAACTTTGCTATACATTGAGCTTGGACTTACAGAACTGCTTGAAAAACTCAGAGCATTAAAGTTAATCATTCTTGATGCTAGATTATATGCATAATCACAAAATGAATACATTCCAGATCCAACAAAAAATAATGAGATTAAAAGACCTAAATTACCCATAGGTATAGAAAATGCTCCTGGGGAGCTTCCAAGTGATAATGGTACATAAAAATATCCATTAAATAAGCAATATGAGCCAAATGGCAATACAAATTCAAACCAACATATTTCACATGCAGATACTCCCATAAATGCTTGTATTAAAATAAGAAAGATGGCTCTGAAAAGTGAAATAGCTGCAAAAACGAATATTGGCTGGAAAATCAATACCATAAGCTGTTTGATCCAAGCATCAAAAATTGTTTTTGTATATTTAAATAATATAAGGGGTAAAAAAATCGGACTTAGGGATATTGTTACTGTTAAGCCTAACATTGCCATACAGTATAAAAATATTACTTTTAGTGCAACAATAGCATACATAACAATGCCAATAATTATTGCGATTGCAGGAATTAATAAACCAGATATCATCAAACCAAAAATTCTATTCCAAAAACTGGAGGAAAATAAAATACTTAGATCTTCTTGTAAAACACATAATAGGTGGACTTTTACATCTGGATCTGAAAAACAGTTATGAGTATCAAGTTTTATCCCAGCTGCGATCTCAATATCAAATTCTCTTGTAAAAATATTTGCCATTTCACTCATAGTATCAAAACTAAATAAACTGAAAAGATATGTATTAAAAAATTCGAAACTTTGCTCACTAATTAAAATTAATACAATTGCAATTTTGAAGATTCTTATAATCCCTTCCTGTTGATTTATTGGTGCAATTCCAGTCATAAACATCATACCAAGAAATGCTATATATAATATTAATACGAGCTTTATTATCGAAATAAATGTTTGATTGGAAGTAAAAGCATTGAATATTTTTTTGTTTACATCTTTTAAAGATTTTTCGAATTTTTCTACAAATTTATTCAAAAATGTTTTTGTTTCTGCTGGTGACTCAAGTCTGAGATAATATTGCCCCACTGTGTCAGAACGTGAAAAATTATTTGCTCCAATGGCTTTAGCTTCATCATTTGAAAGTGTCTTAATACGAAAATATATCTTACCACTTTTGTGGTCGTTGCCGATCACCAAATCATCTGATGATATTCCTAACTCTGTTGGTAAAGTCAAATCTGACGATGTAACTTTTATGGATGTCGAAATAATACCATTGTTTGTCTGGAATTTTACAGGTTGCCATTTAGCATATGTATTAATATATTTTGAAAACACTTTGGAATTTAAAATTGCATCATTAAAAACTGTGTATTCAAGTCTTTCACCATCTTGATAATGACAACCTCTCCAAGTCATTGAAACAAAATAACCACCCAATGGGTTTTTAGGTGAATTTGGATATGAAATTTTTAATTCTGAAAGATAATCAGATAAATTTTTAACATTACCGGAAATATTTGTATTTCTGAATTGAGTCTCTGAATCATCTTGACCTAATTTTTGCGTAAAAAGTTTCGGATTACTAGGCCAATTAATAGATGTTTCTAATCCATAACTTGGATTCACATAAGTAACTGCACCGCAATCACTGGTACTACAAACACTGTTTTGAGGGCTTTCTATACAAACTTTACATTTCTCACCTTTTGATTTTATTATACTATTTGAATAATCCTTAAGTTGTATATCTGGTACATTAAAGTTCAGTAACTTTTCATTTCTTGTGATATTAATTTTATAGTCTGTATCTTTCATTACACAACCTTTATCACAATCTGAATGATATTTCCCCATATATTGTATTGCAAGATAATCGCCATTTTTAACGAAAATACTAGTAGATATAGGTGTGTTTGTTTTTGGATCAAATTTTATGTCAGTAGAACCTTGATAAGCAGTATTTGTATAGTAAATTGGTGAAAACATTACAGTTTTAAAGCCACACAAATAAATATTATTACCATCAACACTCATCAAATTATCACTTGTATCATCTTTTTTCTTATTATGACCTGTAATGGAAACAATAATATTGTGATTTTCAAGTAAAGTTACATTTCCATCAAAATATGATTCTAATAATGCACTTCCTGAACAAAGAACACCATCCTCATCACTTGAACTAGTTGCTTTTTGATCTTTGCAAGATAAATCTAATGCATTTTTAACATCATTGCCAACATTCACATCACAGACCCATGGCTCCGGTTTGTCACCGAAATCATTATAAGTTGAGCCATTATTATTAGTCCTTATTGGCACTCTAATTTTTGTGCTTGTTGGTATGGAATTATAACAGTTTTTTAGACACGCCTCTATCCTATCCTGATTAACCATAAAAACATCATCTTTTATCTGATTGATGTTATTTATTGTAGAGTTGCTATTGTCTCCAGATGATGTAAAGGCAATCTTAAATTTTTGAGCACAATATGTTTGGCATGTGCTATTGCATGACTTATCTATTGTACTTACTGTTAATGTATTTGTATCTTCCAGATTTTTATTACCAATAATGCAGTTATTACTTCCTATAAGTGATTCACAGTGTCCACTGCTATCAATTAATAGAAAAACAAAACAAAGAAAATATAGGAGATGATTTTGCATATAATTTCTAGTTCCTTTTGCTCATTTTATTATAAGCCATTTTTGCCACATTTAAAGGCATTTTAGCACCACTCATTGCAGCTTTTTTTAATATTTGCCCAACTTTTTCACCGCCTTGAACTGCGCTTGAAATACCTTGAATACTTAATAAAGTCTCTAAGAAGTTTACTACAGCATCTGATATGTTAGCGAATAAAATAACGAATAACATCATTTTTATCATGGCTTGGAATAATATTGTGAATACTCCATCACGAACATTTTTTGATTTATAGATTTCTATTCCCAATATTTTAACCGCCATAGTGCCATTTATTGCGTCAAAGATTTTACTACTTGATACATCACATAGTGTAGGATTAAATTGATGAATATCTTTTAGACTGTTTTTATCTGCTACATCATGCACAGATGATGCAATCACACAATATACTGAGTTGTTATTAAAACTTGCTGAACTTGTATCCTTGTCAGATTTATAGCATATATCATATATAGAGCATGAAGTATTTTTAAGACAGCTGGGATCAGATACTTGTCCATAAAATATTGCATCAAATGTGGTGAGCATTAAAGCTACAAATGATAGAATTAAAGCAGGGTATAAAACATATCCAATCATCATCTTAAACCAGGTCTGGAAAGTTTGTTTTGTATAATCAAATAGTATAAAACAAACCATTATCGGTGATACTAATACTAAAATTGTTAAGGAGAATATACTGACTACTACAAGATGTACAAATTTAGTCATTGTAGTGAACAAAACTATACAGAAAATAATTGTAGTCACTCCAAGTAAAAACGTCGCAGGGAAAAATATACAAGTCGAAACAAGCCAAAAAGAAATCATGCCACTAATTGTATATTTACATGAGTTCAAATTTAAATACCCCATAAGTTTACAATCAATATAATCCCAAACGGTTACTTTCACATTATCCTTAGTAGCTCTTAAACTTACTGTTGGAGTTATATTTGGATATTTACTACCCTTTGGTATTTCTCTTTCTGATAATAAGTTTTTACCATCACCATAATCAAAATAACACATATTAACTGGGCTTACTGTATTTGTACTTTGTAAAACTCTATTGGATAAATCATCCATTGAGTCAATTAACAAATTGTATAAACCATGGTTCTGATTTGCATCATTATTATACCAAATTTTGGGGCCTAATAAACCAGACATAATAACTACAAATCCAAACTTTAAAATATACATCACTACTTCACCCATCTGAGGTACTTGAGGATTACTAATGATTTTAATGCCAAGAAGAGCAATATATAAAATCAAGACTACCTTGACGATATTACGCATTATGTTTTGTATTTGCCATAAAAATGAATCCTCAGTATTATTAGAAGTATTTACAACAATTTTTGATAGTAAATCCTGTATGCAGCCAACTAATGTACTAATTATATGTAGGTCGCTTTGTAGAAAAAGTCCAACAGATGAGTGCCCATCCCTATTTATTGAACTACCAAGTGAATTCAAGTCACTTCTTGATGAAAGAAAATACGAGCATCTAGTATTCTCAGTGTAAGATGCTGTAAGATTAATCATTTCTATTGGTGGAACAACATAAGTACAGCCATTTATTATTGGTACAACCATTGTGCTAGTGGCTGAACACAGCTGTATTTTTCCACTGTATAATCTATAAAAGCCTATTGTATCATTTTTTTGCGTTCCCTTAAATATATCATTCCTTGTAAAAACTAATTGAGTATCTGCACTGATATCACAAGCACTCCTTGAACTCACCTTTATCAGCTTCCAAAAACTAACTTTCTGCACTATTATCCCACCAATTAAGTCTTTTCCTGGAATGCGAAGCTTTTCATCCTTAATATTATTCACAGCATATTTCTTATTTCCAGGTTGGCAATATGGAGTAGAAGAATCATTCATGTTTCCATATTCATCATCTAATCTTGAATCACCAATTTTTAAATCTTTTGGTACTGTATTCTCAAGACATTTATAGAAAAATGGCACGTCTACTGCAGTAATTGCATCTGGATGTGTATTTTTTATCTCACCATTATCGTTATCACAATGCCAATAATCCAAGATGTAATTCATATATTCATGAGGTGCTAATATATAAGAACCAAGACAAGTTACTATGAGATTTATAATTGAGATACCAGCCCACACCCATGCTAATTGACCAATTATTGGAATACCACTTGCAAAAACTATTGCCAATAGAGATGCTATAAAAACCCCTACACTAACACTACTTCTATTAATAAATCCCTGATTATTATCACTACCATTACAATCTTCCTCATAGTTTCCATCTTGAGTTATAAGCCTTGGAATACATGTTTGTTTCAGTTCACCAAAATTAAGTACTATATTGCCCCAAAAACAAGTATAAATATCTTCAACGATTTTTATTAAAAAATCAAAAAATCCACTGTAATTTGTGCGATTTTCAAATTCTAAAAGCGAATCAAAAGCAGCATGTGAATCCTTTGGTGAAACATCGCTTATAACTTCAAAACAAAATACAAAGGCTAAAACTAATAAAAGTTTTTTTATGATTCTCATATATTAATAATTGATCTATTTCTATTTATTTTGTGCACTCTTTATTCTTTCATTGAATATTGGTATCCATACTTCAGGATCATTGCCATGTTCACGTATAACACTATCTAATATCAAGACTGTATCTGCTCTTCCTGATAAAACATTTATGATGTCCCCCATACCTGATAAATCAACTCTTGCAATTACAGCATCAACTCCTTGTTTTATCAAGAAGAATCTGCTTCCCGGATCTATAGTTTTTATTAGATGGTGTTCACGTTCACTTAATAAAAAAGCAGTCCTATAAACATCAGTCGCTTTAAGATTTGGTAAAAAAATCTGAGTAGCTGTTTGTTGAATTAAAGTATCACTTATAGAGCTTTTACTTGCATCCTCAACACTTTGCGTAGCAAATACGATAAAAGTGTTTAATTTCCTCAATACTTTCAACCAATCTTTTATCTTTGGTGCAAAAACTGGGTTATCTATAAGAGCCCATGCTTCATCTAGTACTATCATTGTTGGTGATCCATCAAGTGATATATTAATTCTATGAAATAGATATAATAAAACTGGTGCCAAGCAGAATTTATCCTTTAATAACTCAGCCATCTCAAAACCAAAAACATTTGCTTGTGAGAAATCAATTACATCAGCTTCATTATCAAAAATCTTTGCATGAGAACCATTACTATGCCACATAGCTAACCTTCCAGCAAGTGTCCCAGGGCCTTCTAATCCAAGAAATGGAGCTATATTACCTAGCCTTCTATTTTGAGGCTCTAACTTATAGTTACCATTAATTGCAGAAGATAAAAGCGATATATCTTCTGCTGAAACTTGCTCTCCAAGAGTTGAAACTAGTTGCTTTAACCATTCCAAGAGAAAGATTCTATTTTCCCCTGTATCTGGTAATAGTAGTGGGTTAAATCCACATTTTTTGCCTGGATCAATTATAGTGTAAGTTCCATTGATTGCTCTCAAAAATATCTCAGCACCACGATCTTTGTCAAAGAAAAATAATCTACATCTAAATTTCTGTGCCTGCGCACTTAAGAAATTCATTAAAACTGTTTTACCCGCACCAGTTGGTCCTATAATTGTTGTATGGCCTATATCACGTAAATGAAAATTAAAGTAATAAGGAGTGCCTGATGTAGTATCTAAAACTGTTACAGCATCACCCCAAAAATTATTATGCGCCTTTCCCAAAGGATAATTATGAAATGAATTAAACGCCGCTAGGTTATTTGTATTAATTACTGCATTTCTGCCAATAAAATTGAAATTGCCAGGAATTTGACCCCAAAAAGCAGGTTCCATATTTGTTTTTTCTCTCACACTCATACCACCAGTACTACTAACCTCAACAAGAGCCATAGAGACAACATTTTCTAAATCCTTCAAACTATTTTCTATACACATGACAGTCAGGTGATGATTTCCAAAACCTATTTCACCGCTCATTGTTTTATCAAGCGCTTCGCTTATTTCTACTACCTGTGAAATAGCTTTATCTTCAGATTGAATCATCCTATTTTGTTGCAACTGCATCTTATTCATTGCAACTTGCCTATTAATTGAAGAATATGATTGAGAGATTACAAATTCAAATGGCATTTTTAGAAATGAATCTAATATTCCAGCCCAAGTTTTAGGTCCATATTCTTTTATACTGACAATTCCAGCAAACTTTGATTTTCCATCATGTTGTTTGATTTCAATAAGCTTATTTTTAAAAATTAGTCGTGTGTTGACTATGTGTTTTGACAGGTCATCTAATGTGTATAAGATCCTCCTGTTTTCAACACCATTCACTATATTACTTATAAACTCTGCTGGTTTAGAATATTTTAAACCATTAACTTCTTCAATACCTAATACTTCAGGTGAATAATCACGTAAACTGCTTATGATTCTAGATGAAACTTCTAATAATGCTTCATGTGCATCACGCATAGATTCTTCCCAAGCTTTATCAGAGTGATTTTTTCCGAAAATTTTATTTTGAATATCTCTCAATATGTTTTTAGTATAGCTAGCTTTATATATGATACTAACATATATTTCGTTTATAAATGATTCTTTTTGATTACTTCTTGCAACCCATTTCTTATCAAGATATGCAGTAAATCCATATGGCATATCAGGATTGATATAGCCTTTTGGATATGGTATCTGCTTTTTCCTTATAATGTGTGTGTACAATTTTGCATTGCTATCACCTATGCCCTTAAAAAGACCATTTCTAAGTGATTTTTTTATATCAAGGTCTTCATCATCAGCTGTTTCAAATGAAAACCCTCCAAGCCTAATAATTTGCATGAGACGATTATCAGTCATCAGCAAGACATCTTCATTCCAATGTGATTTTACGCCAATAAATTTACTAGCTTTAAATTCATTATCAAATACTCTTTGTCCTTTAGGTTTAGGTTTAGAAATATTTAAAAATGATGAATATTTCATGACTTAAGAAGGATCATAAGAATTACCTTGATGATAAGTGAAGTTCCAACACCTAGGACAGTTTTTATTCCTATTGAGCATCAATTCTAGAAATAATGGCTCTTTAGAACAAAGGTAATATCCTAAGGCATGCATCGGAAACATCATTGCAAAATATGTGAAATTTGATGTCATGATATAAAAAAACATTGAGCAAATAGCATTTATAACTGCGAAGTTATAACTCACACCAAATAACATAGGAGGCCTTGTGAGTCCTACAAAAAGCATATCTGCTTTTAATTCATTATTCATTGGTAAAAATGATTTTTTTTTGTACTGAACTACAGTTTACAATATGGAGATATCATCTGCAAGTAAATGTATATTAAAAACTATTGTTTATTTCTTTGATGCTTGTTGCATATAGTACATAAGCTCTAGTTCTAACTGCTTTGTAAGATTTGAAATGCTCGAGATTTGTCCATCTTCAGATGATAAAATATCAGCATAAAAGTTACTTGGGGTGATAAAACTATCAATACTTCTGATTTTTCCAGTCAATAAAGTTTTACCATCTATAATATTATTCAAACTATATTGTAAATAGAAAAATAAAGAATGTTTCCTAAGAGATTTATGTTGTTTGATAGAACTATAAATATCTTCACTTTCATATGCAGCGTTTAAAATAAAATTCTTATCAATTTTGCATGAAAAATTTTTTCTATTAAGGTCATCTAACATATTCTCAATAGAATTCTTCAGAAGATATTGAAATCTATCTATGTGTTCTTCATAACCTTTCCTAATCATTTCAGATTTTTTTAGCTCTACAAATGAAATGTTAATGTGGCAATTATCTTCTGAATTTTTGATACTTCCGCATCCTACTAAAAAAAATATTGTAAATAAGATGCGTAATTTCATATTTGTTTATCTTTTTAGTCCTTCAGTCTTTACCAATTGTGACATTTTTGTCCATAGTAAAGCATTTTCACCTTTAGTTTCTCTTGCTAGCTTATCCAACATTTCATTTTTACTTAATGGTACCAGTGGTTTGCTATTATCATATAATGAGTGCAAACAATTTACAAATTCTTTTAACATTGTCACAGCAGTTATAAGATATTCTGTAAATACACGCATGGCTGATTTAAATAAATTTACTGCCCCTTCAGGCTGTCCATTTAAGAAATTGAAATCATACCAATTTGGGACTTTTCCTGATTGTAATTTGCTAAACTCATTTTCTAATGTTGATCCATTGCTTTTAGCACCTCTTGTCAGCTCCTGTGTTAAAGCTTCACCAATTTTTTCTATGGAGGTTAAAAATGCTTGTACTTCTTCATTTTCACTTTTCAATTCTTTTTTCATAACTAATTTGTCTCCAGATACTTTAAAAAGCTTTGCTATATCAACTATTGTCAACTCTTCACTCACAAGTCTTCTTCTTATAAGTTCAAGACCTTCAGCATTTGTATGATGTACTCCTGCAGTTTCTATTATTGTTTTCAATGGAATCCTCGACTTTGGGTCATCTGTAATCACTGTTGATGCCATTAAATACATCACAGTATTTATAAGTGTTTTTCCAGAAATAAAAGCACTTTGTAATGTTCCTAGAACATAATTTGCCACAGGCATAACAGATGTGGCTATTTGCTCTTGCTGTTCTCCTACTTCTGTTGTTGCTGCTTGAAGTGGTTTCTCTGACCATGTCCTTTTTTCTTGAGGGATTTGATTTAAAAGATCAGCAACATTAGTTTCCTTACCGTTGAATGTTAAATTTAATCCTTTAAGAAATCTTTCATCTTTTAATGAACCATCTTGATTACAAAGAGTTTGTAACATTGCCGGCTGTATAAAATTTCCTATAGCTGCAAATGTACTTGTGATTGTACTTGTGACTGTATTTAAGGTTTTCATTTTTTTGCTGTTGTTTGGTTGGTATTCATATTTAATAATACCACAAGTTGCAATGAGGTGATATGAATTTATTTACTAATAATTATACGCTGGATGTTTGCAAAGTCATTTATAACCTTAAAATCACCTATTCCAGACATTATAGATATAATTGCATTGCTTTGTCCAATACCAAATTCAAATGCAATTATAGAGTGAATTATATCCATTCCACTTAAAACTGATATGATTTGTCTATAACATTCTAATCCATCATCACTACCATCAAGTGCAGTATGTGGTTCAAAATCTTTCACACCTACTTCTAGCTTAGATATATCATTTGATGGTATATATGGAGGATTTCCAACAATTATATCGAATTTCTCATTTTGAATATATTTCAAGAGATCATTCCAATCACAACATAAGAATTTGATTTCATCATCTGACAGATCCAGATTTCCCGCATTATATTTAGCAACATCTATAGCACCACTTGAAATATCTATACCTATCCCTGATACTTCATAAGAATCTTTCTTTAATGCCTTTAAAATTGAGATCAAGATGCATCCTGATCCAGTGCCAAGGTCTAAAACTTTGATTTTTTTTGATGATTTATTTTTCCTAATTTTTTCTAATACAGCTGCAACAAGTATTTCTGTTTCAGGTCTAGGTATCAATGTATCTTTTGTGACTTTAAAAAAATGATTCCAGAAAAACTTCTGCCCTATAATATAGGCTGTTGGCTCACCTTTAATCCTCCTCGCAACAATTTCTTGAATTTTTCGTTTATTCGAATTAGTTAGTTGATGATTTCCTAATAACAACTCTTCAAGTGTTATATCCAAGACATACATGAATGTGTCTTCTGCATCAGTCAAAGAGATTCCAAAGTCTTTAAAATAACTTTTAACTGATCTCAATGCATTGGTCGCATTAGTTTGCAGTTGCAAGGGCAAAGCTTCTAAGTTTTAATATTATCTTATCCTCTATTTGCCTAACTCGTTCAGATGAAATGCCATATGCTTTAGCGATCTCACACAATTTATCAGGTTCACTCTTAAGTCTCCTTCTATATAAAATATCTTTTTCTCTTTCATTTAAACTTTCTATCCCGCTTTGCAGTAACACCTTTCTACCTTCTTGTTCATCATGTGCAATTATTTTCTCATCATGACAAGTTTCATCTGATTCTATAATATCCATAAGTGAAGCATTGTTTTGATGTGACTGTGGTGCATTTAATGAAAGAGTCTGTAAATTTGTAAGACTCACATCTTCATCAAAACCACTTGCAACTTTCATAATACAATCTTTAGTCTGACGTAACTTATAAAAAAGTTTTTCTTTCATTGATTTAGTACTGATTTTAAGCATTGACCAACTACTCAGGATATATTCTTGTATTGCAGCTCTTATCCACCAAGATGCATAAGTAGAAAGTCTGCAACCAACTCCAGGACTGAATTTTTGGACTGCTTTCATCAAGCCTATATTACCTTCTGATATCATATCCTGCATAGGTAATTCGTAAGACTTAAAGTTTTGAGCGATCTTAACAACTAATCGTAAATGGGCAAGTACTAGTTTCTGAGCTGCTGCAAAATCCATTTTTTTCCAGAGTAACTTAGTCAAGTCATTCTCCTCTTCTAGAGTAAGCATTGGTATTGCATTGACCTGTCTGATGTATGCATTGAGGGAGCCATCTGGTGTAAACTTGATGACAGGTGTATATCTTTTTTCAATCATGTTTGTCATTTAAATTACTACAGGCTAATATTACATCTTATACATTAAATATATATGACAGACATTAATAAAATCAAGGTCATTCAGAAAAATTTGATAAAAAAATAATCTCTATCAAGTCATTCTGAATATTTTTTGTAATATAAAACTAAACTCTATTGCCTACTACAACAGCTCCATTGAAAATTTCAGCACTATTAGAACCTATTCTACTTATATGTACTGGCTTGCTTAGGCCGCAAATTATAGGTCCGATGGAAACACATCTGCCGAACTCTTCAAGCAATTTCACACTAATGCTAGCTGCATTGATATTTGGCATAACTAGAATATTAGCAGGACCAGATAATTTTGAGAACGCATAGAGCTTCAATAACTCTGGATTCAAAGCAACTTCAGGAGATAATTCTCCATCATATTCAAAGTCTAGTTTATGAGATTGCATTATTTTCAATGCTTCCCTCATTTTTAATACATCATCAAAATTACAGTGTATATGTGGATGTCCGAAAGTCGACGTTGAGATTAATGCTACACGAGGTTCATATCCAATCTTTTTAACTTCAGCTGAAGCTAAAATTGCGATATCAGCTATCTGCTTTGCCGTAGGATTAACTTGAATTGCAGTATCAGCTATGAAAATGATTCTTTCTCTTTTCATAAGTATTGATAATGCAAAGAGTGATTGATCACTTTTCACAGGTATAACTTTTGAAATATCATCTAAGGTTTGATTATAATCTCTTGTTACTCCTGTAACCAATGCATCTCCTATGCCATGCATCAACATTGCAGATGCAAATATATGCCTATCTCTTTTCACTAATCTCATACAATCTCTATACAGGAACCCTTCTCTTTGAATTCTATTGTAAAGCTGCTCTATATAAGGATTTAAATCATCAATTTTGGTTGCATTTGTTATTTCTAAATTATCATGATGTTCTATACCAAGTCTTGTCATAGAATTTTTTATCACGTCTTCATATCCAACAAGAATAGCTTTCCCATAGTTTTGATTACACCATTGAGCTGCAGCTTTAATTACGTTATCTTCTTCTCCTTCAGCAAAAATTATTGTTTTAGGGTTTTGTTCAATAACTCTGTTAAATGAGTACATCAGATGCCCACCAGGGTTTAAACGCAATGCTAGCTCCCTTGCATATGCTTTGAAATCAGTAATAGGTTTACCTGCAACTCCAGTTTCCATAGCAGCTTTAGCAATCGCAACAGGCACTTCATACATCAATCTTGAATCAAATGGCACAGGTATTATATAATCTGGACCATACTTACGTGTTTTACCTGAATAGGCAGCTTCAACCTCAGCTGTTGTTTCACGTCTTGCGATATTTGCTATAGCTTTTGCTGCAGCTATCTTCATCTCATCATTGATTGTTGTAGCTTGGACGTCAAGAGCGCCTCTAAATATGTATGGGAAACCCATCACATTATTTACCTGATTATTATAGTCAGATCTCCCTGTAGCAACTATTGCATCTTTTCTTATTGCATGAACTTCTGCTGGTGTTATTTCAGGATCAGGATTAGCCATTGCAAAGATAATAGGATTAGCTGCCATGGTTTTGACCATATCTTGTGAGATTATCCCTTTTACTGAAAGTCCAAGGAATATATCAGCTCCAACCATTACTTCTGCTATAGTCCGCTTTGTTGTCTCAATTGCATAATCTTCCTTCCATTCATTCATCCCTTCTTTTCTGCCTTTATAAATCACACCTTTCGTATCACAGATTACAATGTTGCTTTTCTTGACTCCCATTTTTACTAGGAGATTTAAGCATGCTATAGCGGCAGCACCAGCACCACTAGCAACAATTTTTATATCTTCAAACTTTCTATTAGTAATATCTAAAGCATTAATCATAGCTGCAACTGTAATGATTGCTGTACCATGCTGATCATCATGGAATACAGGAACATTACATATTTTTTTCAATTCATTTTCTATGATAAAACACTCTGGAGCTTTTATATCCTCAAGATTAATACCACCCCATGTATCTGCTATTCTACTTACCGCTTCTATAAACTCTTTAGGGTCTTTTGTGTTGACTTCGATGTCGACAGCATCAATATCAGCAAATCTTTTGAATAGAACGCACTTTCCTTCCATTACAGGCTTAGATGCTGCATAACCTATATCTCCTAAACCCAACACAGCCGTACCATTACTTATAACAGCTACTGTATTACCTTTAGATGTATATTTAAATGCGTTTTTACTATCTTTTTCTATTTCTAGACATGGAGCAGCAACTCCAGGTGAATACGCAAGAGCAAGATCTCTTTGATTATTCAAAGGTTTTGTCATAAAAAGACCGATCTTACCAGCCGGTTTTTTCTCATGCATTTCAAGTGCTTCTTGGTAAAAAGTATGATTTTGTGACATATTTTATCTAATAAATTATGATTTTTTAATTAACTAATATTCTTTAAGAGTTATTGTATCTGGTATGCCTAGGTACATTAATTCTATTATATCAGGATCTTTAACAGTCCCATTTTCATGACTATTACCTTTTTTTATCATATCTATAAAGTCCATGCCATGAACCACTTGTCCAAATGCTGTATACTGTCTATCAAGATAACCATGATCACCTAACATGATAAAAAATTGACTGTTAGCGCTATGAGGATTTGCTGATCTTGCCATTGATACTATACCTCTGCCATGATGTATGTCATTGAACTCAGCTTTTAGATCCCCCATGTCGCTACCACCTGTACCATTGCCTTTAGGACAGCCAGTTTGTACCATAAAGCCATCAATTACTCTATGGAACTTGAATTTATTATAGAATCCATTTTTCACTAACTCCTGAATTCTTTTTACATGATTAGGTGCTTTATTAGGAAATAGTTCTATAACTGTTGTTCCATGTTTTGTTTTAATAGTTAAATATTTATCTATATGATGTGTCATTTTTATAAAAATTTTTTTATTTTTTTACTTTACTGCAGCTTTTTTTATAAACGCAGTAACCTCAGTATAATCAACTGTATTATCCTGTGGTTTTAATAAATCTCCAGTTATTTTTGTTTTTACCATTAATGTATCTTTACTATTTACAGGTATAAATGCAAATGCACCAACACCATTTATTTCATTTGCAAATAAATTATAATTCATACTATAAACACCAGCTAGTCTGTGTGTAGTGAGAGATGCATTATCAACTTTTATGATGCCTTTGTTAAATAACATATAACCTTTTAAGGAATCAAAAACAGTTTTACCATAATGCATATAATAGTCTACATTAGCTAACTTACTATCTTTTGTATAATCACTATCTGTGACTTTAATGACATCATTTAAACCCAAACCATCCCATGATACTTGCGCACCTTCAAAAGCTATCTGACCGTTTATTTTTTTTATGTCATCAAAGCGAATTAAATTACCCTTTAAATCTCCTGCAAGGCTCATATACCCATCCATTTTATCAATCCCAGTTATTTGTTTAAATAATCCTTTTGGGTTTACATTAAAAACACTAAAATGTAGATTCAATAATGGATTATTACTTGATATAGCTGCTCCTGCTTTAAGATCAAAAATACCATTCCATAATTTATAGTTGAGTTTTTTCATTAATAAAGATCCGAGCTGCAATTCTAGCAAAGCATTAATATTTTCTAAGATTATTTCATCATTTACTTTAAATTTATCTATGTCAATATTGAGAGAGCCATCATAACTGTTAGCTGAAAATAAGTTAATTTTTTGACTTATTTTGCTATTTTCTCCATAAAAATAACCATATGATGGCAGTATTGATTGAAAAAACTTCCAATCTAAATATTGTAAGTTAATTTTACCACTAACTTGAGGCCTCATAACTGGTAAAAATAAATTAAAGTTTAAGTCACCGTTAATTTTTTCATCATCAAATTTTATACTTTGGATATTTAAATTACTTGGTTTTATATTTATTATTGCTTTAATATTCTTAATCTTTTGACCTCTAATTGTTGTGTTATCTAAATCTAAATTCATATGCAAATGTTTATCAAAACATCTTATCCATTTATCAGTGCTTGTAAGTTTGAAATATTGTTCTCCAGTTTTATCTGGGTCTGCAAGATATAAGTTTTTCAAATATGAGTCAAAGGTATCTGTGAACTTCATTTCATCAAAATCAAAACCCTGAGCTTGAATGCGTAGGGTTTTAGTTGGGGATTCATACGGAATATCATATATGGTTATATCGCCATTCAGATTCATCTTATCAGAGGTGATATTTAAATCATCAACTTTGAAAAAGTCTTTCATTATTATGAGAGAAGCTGAAGCTTTCATTGTATCTTTTTCTTTTACATCATTTAAATTCATACCTTGATACCACTGTAGGAGTGTTTTTGATTCCTCAGAATCAATATCTACAATGCCATTAAATTTTTTCTTCATATCATTATGTGCAATGATTCCATGCATATTAAAATTAGAGTTTCCGGGTAACACAAATTGCATTTTTTCAATCAAAGTATTACCAAGTATATTATAAGAAGTTAATTTTATGTTTTTGATTGCACTATCTGCCATATTAAGCTGATTAATGTCTACATTTAAATTGACATTTATATTACTGGTTAGTGATGGCATTAGTAAAATATATCCAAGATTACTAAATAATATGTCAGACTTTTTTAAGTACTTATATTGCAAAAAACTTAAGTCTAATAATTTTGTAGAAAAAGAGATTTTTGATTCAAAAATATCACTAGATATTCTATACAATTTCATTGCTAAAGATGAATCTTGTAAGAGATTTCCCTGAAAGGTTGGATTGTTTAAACTTATTGTTCCATCAGGAGTTGATATAATTTCGCTTTTAAACTTTATAGAATGAGGTATTGATTTTTTTACATCATGACTTTTTTTAACTATAAGATTTTGTGCATTGAAATCTTCTAAATCCTTTAAGTACTTTTCTAGATTATCTATAGATAAATCAATTATCCCACTTTTTAGTGTCAGATCATCATAATTAAAATTATCTAATGAAAAATTCAAAGTAGAATTCATATCAGTGATAAAAAAATCAATATCTTTTTCTTTACCTACATTTAATATTTTTACTCCATAGTTAAACTTTCTTCCAAAAAGATTTTTTATATCTCCTGTAATCCAAACATTAGGGTTATTGCCAATTGTCAATTTAGTATTTTCTATTATAAACTCATCTGTATTTATCAATGATTTGAATTTAAAATTAATAATATTTCCTTTAATAAGGTTAATTTTAAAATCTAGCCATGTAAGATTGTTTATTGTAGAAACATTATCATTCATATACCTTCTGATAATATCAGCGTTTATAAAGATATCTGAAACATCTATAGTCTCATTAGATCTCAAAAAACTCATCATTCCATCACCATTAATAATAGTATTAAAAATATACTTGATTGGTATGTACAATGATACTTTTGAGCTATCAATCATCAAATTATTTTCATAAGAGACTTTAAAGTACATCATAGAAAAATGTGGCGTTGGAAAAAACTTGAATATTACAAAATCATCAAATTCAGCTGTTAGATATAATCTATCATGCAAGAACTTTTCTATCTTTTTTGTTTGGCTTGATAAATTAATCCAATTATAGTTATCAGAGGCTTTTGCAAGGCCTAGAAGTCCTAAGATTATAAATAAAACTATGTACCGCAAGTTAAAAATATAGAAAGTTATTTTATGACTAAATTAATAATTCTTCAAAGTATTGTTTAAGTTTTAAAATCACTATATCGACCACTTTGTATATATCGTGTTCATGGCTTTCTACAGCTATGTCAGATTCACTATATATAGGATAGTGCTGTGTGATAATATCTTTCAAAGTATCTTGAGTGTTTTCAGGAGTAAATCCTGGCCTACTGTTACGTCTTGAAATTCTTTCTGCCAAAACATTGATGTCTGCATATAGCCAAACAGTTACTGAATTTGCTTTAATAAATTCACGCATTTCTTCATCTATAAATGCATTGCTTCCAGTTGATAATATTACAGCCCCATAACTACTGAGTACTTCTTCAATTACTTCCTTTTCTCTTTTTGTAAAATATTCCTGGCCATACTTATCATATATCTCGACTACGCTCATTCCTTCTCGCTGCTCGATTATTCTATCACTATCGTAAAACTGTAATTTCACTTTTTTTGCAACTCTTCTACCTACGGTACTTTTTCCGCTCCCTGCACTACCAACTAGTACTATGGGTTTTTTTATATCACTAGTTTCAAGCAAATAGTTAAGTTGTCTGGCATAATTACTGTTATTGTGCATAAATCAGTTTTCATTTATATTCATCATTAAACAAAATTATTCATAGTAAACCTTTAAATTATACTATAGATAAATCCTTTCATATGATATCACAGATGGAATCAACTTGCAGCTTAAAAAAGAGAATATAAAAATACATGAAAAATATTAGAAATTTTGCGATTATAGCACATATAGATCACGGGAAATCAACACTTGCCGATAGACTCATAGAAAAGTGTGGAGGGCTTGAGGCTAGGGAAATGGTTTCTCAAGTCCTTGATTCAATGCCTTTAGAAAAAGAGAGAGGTATAACAATTAAAGCTCAAACAGTTAGATTAAAGTATACATCCAAAGATGGAATTGAATATACTTTAAATTTAATAGATACACCTGGTCACGTAGACTTTGGATATGAAGTTAGTAGATCACTTGCAGCTTGTGAAGGTTCTATTTTAGTTGTAGATGCTAGTCAAGGAGTTGAAGCTCAGACTCTTGTAAATGTGTACAAAGCAATTGATGCTAATCATGAAATCATAACAGCTTTGAATAAAATTGATTTACCAGCAGCTAATCCTGAAGGAGTAAAGCAACAAATAGAAGAAGTGATTGGACTTGATACTGAAAATGCAGTGATGATATCTGCTAAGACTGGCATTGGAATAGAAGACGTATTAGAAGCGATTGTGAAGTATTTACCTTCACCACAGGGAGTTATTGATAAACCGCTTAAAGCAATGCTTGTAGATAGCTGGTATGATAAATATATAGGAGTTGTTATCCTTGTGAGAATTGTTGATGGAGTTCTGAGAAAAGGAATGTCAATAAGAATGATGTCAAATAATGCAGTACACACTGTTGAGAATGTAGGTGTTTTTACTCCTAAAAAAGTGCCTGTAGATCAGTTAACAGTTGGTGAAGTAGGTTATATCACAGCGACTATAAGACAAGTTGCTGACTGTAATGTTGGTGATACAATAACAGAAGATAAAAAACCTTGTGAAAGCGCATTGCAAGGATTCAAAAAAGTTGTACCAGTTGTATTCTGTAGTTTATATCCAACTGATGCAGGATCTTTTGAAATCTTAAAGGATAGCCTTACAAAATTACACTTGAATGACTCAAGTTTTTCATATGAAATAGAGACATCAAGCGCTTTAGGATTCGGTTTCAGATGTGGTTTCTTAGGACTTCTACATTTGGAAATCATTCAAGAAAGATTGATGCGTGAGTTCAACGTAGACCTAATTACAACATCGCCAGGCGTTGTTTATAGAATTCATCTTAAAAATTCATTTCTATCTCTACATAATCCTAATGATATGCCTGATCCAACTAAAATTGAAATGATGGAAGAGCCTTGGGTCAAAGCTACTATGATGCTGCCTGATACATACCTTGGTTCTGTATTGGAGCTATGTACTCAAAAGAGAGGTGAACAACTATCTCTAAGCTATGTTGGAGAGCGTGTAATGCTAATTTATAGACTTCCTCTAAACGAAATAGTTTATGATTTCTATGATGATTTGAAATCTTGCTCCAGAGGTTATGCAAGCTTTGACTGGGAGTTTGATAGCTATAAGGTTAGTGACCTGGTTGTTTTAAAGGTTTTAATTAACTCAGAGCCAGTAGATGCATTAGCTATGATAGTTCATAGATCTAAAGCTGAAGGTCGTGGTAGAGAGCTTTGTATATCATTAAAAGATTTAATTCCTAAACATATGTTTTCAATTCCTATCCAAGCTGCGATAGGTGGTAGAATAGTTGCTAGGGAGACTATCAGTGCAATGAGAAAAGATGTTACTGCAAAATGCTATGGCGGAGATATAACACGTAAGAAAAAGCTATTAGAAAAGCAGAAAGAAGGTAAGAAAAGAATGAAAGAAATAGGTAGGGTGAGTATTCCTCAAAGTGCTTTTATATCTGTATTAAAAACAAAAAAATAACATGACTCTTTCAGTAAAAAATATTGGCAAAACAGCTGGTGGAAGACGTATCGTGCAAGATGTGAGCTTCGATGTTAATAGAGGTGAAATAGTTGGATTACTAGGTCCTAATGGTGCTGGTAAAAGCACCTCATTTTACATTACAATAGGATTAACTGGAAGTGATGTTGGTAGTATCTTTCTGGATGATATCGATATATCAAAATTGCCTGCATATAAAAGAGCGAGGCTTGGGATAGTATATTTACCTCAGGAGAGCTCAATATTTCAAGATATGACTGTGGAACAAAACATAATGATTGCTCTTGAAATCAAAGAAGAAGATTCAATCAAAATGAATATTACTTTGGAAAAGCTAATGGAGGACTTTGGCATCTCACATCTCAGAGCCATAAAGGGCATTGCTCTATCTGGAGGAGAAAGAAGGCGTGTTGAAATCGCTAGATGTATTGCAACCAAGCCATCCTATATTTTGTTAGATGAGCCATTTGCAGGAATAGATCCAATTGCAGTTAGTGATATTAAAAAACTAATTTTACAGCTCAAACACAATGGTATAGGTGTTCTCATAACTGATCATAACGTAAAAGATGCTTTATCAATAGTGGATCGAGGATACGTGATATATGATGGAAGAGTTTTATCTAGTGGCTCTACTGCAGAGTTAATTTTAGATGAACAAGTTAAAAAGCTTTATCTAGGGGATGACTTTACATTTTAGAAGTTATCTTGACACATTCTAACAAGATGTGTAAAATGTGCTTAACAATCTGCCTGGCCCTCGTGACGGAATCGGTAGACGTAACGGACTTAAAATCCGTCGGGAGCAATCCCGTGCCAGTTCAAGTCTGGCCGTGGGCACCAAATTTCTTTTCAACATAACTAAGTAAAATTTCTCTAAAGGATTTGAATATATCTCCTCTGAGAGTGTGTTCTTTTTCACCATCAATAAATACTACTGCAACATCTTCTTCACCTTTACCTGGTAAGCTTATACCTATGTCAGAATGTTTACTTTCACCTGGTCCATTAACAATACAGCCCATTACAGCTATCTTTAAATTTTCAATTGCAGGATATTTGTTTTTGTTTTCTAATAAGAATGCTTGAATGAACTGATTTGTCTCGAGAGTTAATTTTTTAAATTCATCACTCTTTGTGCGACCACATCCAGGACAAGACGTAATTGATGGTGCAAACCTTCTTAAACCTAAACTTTGTAAAACTTCCTTACAAACTAAAACCTCATTGATTCTTGCTTCTCCTGGTGCAGGTGTGATTGATGCTCTAATCGTATCGCCTATCCCCATCTGGAGTAGTGATGACAAGGCTGCAGCACTTGAAACAACGCCTTGTACTCCCATACCAGCCTCAGTTAAACCAAGATGTAGAGCATAATTAGATCTATGTGCAAGTTCTAAATATATTCTTTTAAGTAAAGGTATTTGACTTACCTTAGCTGATATTACTATTTTGTCAGCGCTTAGTCCTACCGCAATTGCCCTTTCTGCGCTACTCAATGCTGATTCAACCATGGCATTTACCATAACTGAATCATTATCTATACCGTTCTTCACTGCATCATCCATCATCTTTGCAAGTAATTCTTGATCAAGACTACCCCAATTGACCCCGATCCTTATCGGTTTATTATTTTTTATTGCTATTTTTACTATAGTTTCAAAATTCTTATCTCTTTTATTACCAACGCCAACGTTTCCAGGATTTATACGATATTTATCAAGAGCTGCTGCGCACTCAGGAACTTCTGTCAATAAGGTGTGTCCATTGTAATGAAAGCATCCAACTAGAGGTGTATGATAACCTTTTTTGAGCAGATAGTTTTTTATTTCTGGTAATGCCTGTGCAGCTTCCACATTGTCGACTGTAACACGAACAATTTCTGATCCAGCATCAGATAATGATATGATTTGATTCGCTGTAGCATAGATATCAGAAGTATTTGTATCTGTCATTGATTGCACTACAACAGGGTTTTGACTACCAACTGTAATTGTACTTATCTTGACAGAATGCGTTTTATGTCTTATTAATTGTGCTTCCTGCATATATCTGTAATAAATTTGTAATAATTAAGTTCTAATATATAGCTAAGAAATTTTATACTGATAAACCTTACAAAATGCAAAATAAACTGTTTAAAAGGGGAGTAGATTCCATCCTATTAATTGTCGCAACGACTGATTGTCTAAAAGATTGGATAAAGACAGGATATGCAATCCCACAAACAGCTATTGCAGGACTTCTATACGGATTGTTACATAATGAAAACAGTGCTGATGCCGCGAGTATCAATCATAAGCTAAGAAAGATGTATGATAGATATGAATTGGCACACTCTATAAGAAGATTACAAAAGTCAATTGAAAGTTTTAATAATACAGAATTCATACCAGAAACATTAGCTAAAAATTTGATTGCAGGAGATTTTAGTAATTTGAAATCAAAATTACTATCTCAAATAGCAAGCTCAGACGATGTTGCAAAAGCAAATATTCAAGCTCAAATCAGAGCAATTGAAAAGCTTGAGCAATTACCTCAAAATATGACATCGATAGTAGCAGATATAATAAGGAAAAATGGAACTATTAATGTACAAGATTTAACTCAAAGTTTTACTGTACAAAATCTATCAGAAGAAGCTAAAAAATTAGGATTAGAGAGAAAGCTAAAGGAGTTAATGCATAATAAAAAATCAATTAATATAAGTGATATGGACTTATTATTATCATTGATGAAACAAAATCCAGAACAACCTTTGCCATTACCTTCAAGTAAAGAACTTAACAAAGTAATATTTAAAGCTGGGCAAATGTTAGGTTCCGGCATTCGTTCTTTGTTGACAGTTAAAGCTTTAGACAAATACTATGCATTGAACATTTTTTTAGGCATCATAGCATTATGTTTAGTATTACTAATATATATAATCTTTTTTCTGATGAAGATTTTACAATCAATATCTATAGGAGTGCTTGATCTCGTAAAGATGTTTTTTTTAGGTGTATGTGCAAGCCTTGTCAGAGAAGAAGATAAAACAAATATTTTCTTGATAGATTTTAAAAAGTTTCTAGTTGAAATAACAGCAACATATAAGTGTTTATTTGAATCAGCAAGTAAAGATGTTGATAGTGAGAGCTTTCATAATAAAATTGGCAGACAATCAATTCAAAAGGTATTAGAAAAGCTAATATATGAGCTTTGGACGAAAATCTCTGTAAATTATAGTAAGCTTAGTGCAGTAAATAAAAGTGGCAAAACTTGGATTGAAGAAGTTGTTGGGCTATATCGTGCATTCGATCAACAAAACAAAACATTAAAGGAGCTATTCAAAACACATAACATGACACCAGAAGAGCAAAAAGCATTTCGAGACAATGGTCATTTGCCTGAAAGATTGAAAACAAATGAAGAATTGACAAAAGCAAAAACAGAATTAGATGATGCTTCACAAAAATTACATGATAAATTTGAAGAAAAAATGTGTAAAAAAGATACGCAAAGTATTATAGAAGATAATACTGAAATACCATTTTTTACTATTGCAACATTTTTCCAACACCTACATACTGCATTTGAAACTGGAGAAATTATGTTAAAAAGATCAACTTTTACTGCTGCTAAAAACTTTACAGATTATGTTACAAGAAGAGAAGATCATAGCTACGATTCAGGACCTGCTTTCACATAGATGAATTTTGTGTATAC
>CALPOD020000009.1 GCA_943325105.2 Candidatus Fokinia solitaria
AAGTTTTTTACTATTCTCGATATTTTTTATCTTCTCAACAGGATTATTAAGAGCTTCACTTTCAATTATACTTAGAACAGCAACTAAAACTTCTCCTTTGAGATTTTCAATCATTGTCTCTTCTGCTCTAGCTTTGTATTCTTCAAAAATTTGTTCTGATTTAACTGTTAATGCAAGAATTTTTTCTTCTGTTTCTTTTATTATCATTTCTGCTTCACTTTGTGCTTTTTGTATTGTCAGAGCAGATTGAAGTTTTGTTTCTTCATATTCAGTCTTTAGAGATATTAAAGTATCATGCATTTCTTTTCTCGATTTTTCAGCATTACTTACTGAAAGCTCAACTGAATGTATTTTTTTATCTAAGATGCTGTTTATTGCACGCTTGACAAAAGAATATGATAAGACAATAAATATGACAAAAGCAAGTAAAATACAGAAATAATCATTCATAACACATGACTTTTATTTATAATTAATAGTGCTGAGATGCAATAAAACTCTGGGCTTTTGATTTAACATCACTCACTATGATATGTAGATCCTCTACCAAATTCTCTTTTTGTTTACTTATATGTTTTTCGTATTCGATGGCTCTTGAGTGAAATACTTCATTATTTTTCTTAATGTTTTGAATAAGCATAGATTGTGATTTATGAAGTGCATTTTCAATTATAGCTTTAGAATCATTTTTTGCTTTTTTTGAGAATTCATTTATTTCAACCCTTAGAGATTTTGCGTGCTCATTCATTCTTTCAATCTCCTGAGAGCAATTCAATATTAAATCATTTCTTTTTTGTATCGCATTTGAAAGATATGGAAGAAAAAAGAACTTATTAAAAACATAGCTACCACCCGTTGCAATAAATAACCATAAGATCTGTCCGGGAAAGGTAATGATATCGAAATGTGGTAAAGACATACTATGTAATTTATTATGAGTAAATTATACTGCAAAGAGCAATAGTATTGCTAATAAGAATGATAATAGGCCAAGAGCTTCTGCAAGTCCTGCACCTATAAATGCAGCTTTTAGCATTTGTTGTTCTGCTGATGGATTTCTTGCTATTGACTTTAGAAGTGAAGCAAAAATATTCCCTACCCCTATTGCAGCACCAAGCATACCCATTGCACTTAGTCCAACACCTATGTATTTTAATGTACTTAAATCCATTTGTATTTTAATTGTTTTTGTTTTTGATTATAGCTTTCTATCTAAAAAATTACAACCCATTATGATAACTAGTTTTAGACCTAACTTTCTTCAAAGTATATATTTAACAAAAAACTTCTATATATAAAGAAATAACTGGTAGGGTAGATTCATAGTAATCTATTGTATTGTTTAAAGTTTTAGTCTATGTTACCAAATCACGTAATAAAATATGTTTGCTTAATGAAGTAACTCTCAAAAAAGCTCTGACTAATAAAGTATTAATAGAGTAAATTGGGATATATGCTAAACTTTACGATAAAGAAATGTATTGAAGTTTAGCATATACAACTAATAGTAAACGTGTTACAATTATTAATTGTAGACTTGTGTTGTACTATCAATGCAGGGATATGAAACCTTTAAAGTGTTTAAAGAAGATCAATAAAAAACTTGTTTTTAAATTATTTAGCTCTTGCATTAATACAAATATTAGTTTAAAATGGGTCACTAGTTGTAATTCTTTCAACTAAGAATAAAATAAATAAGAAATACTAAAATGATTACACAAACAAATCTATCAACATTAGCGGCACAGCTATGTAATGCTTTTCTACAATTCAAAAACCAACAGGAGGTACATGCATTTTTCAAAGACATATGTACACCAGCTGAAATAAAGTCAATGGAAGAAAGACTTGAAGTTGCTAATCTTTTGATGGCAGGGTTTTTATCTTACAGAGAAATTCATGAATTGACAAAAGTTAGTATCGCAACAATCACGAGAGTAGCTCGTTTCTTATTGCATGAAGATAATAATGGTTATAAGACAATCCTTAAACGTTTAAATGAGTCTGGATTATTACCTAGAAATGATGAAGAAACTAATACAAGTGGCTTAAGTAAGCTTGGACTTCAGTTATGCAATGCTTTTTTACATTTAAAAACTACACAAGAAGTGAACTTATTCCTTAAGGATATATGTACACCAGCTGAAGTTAAATCAATGCAAGAAAGACTTGAAGTTGCTAAGCTTTTAATGGATGATTTCTTGTCTTATAGAGAAATTCATGAGTTAACAAGAGTTAGTATTGCTACAATCACAAGAGTAGCTCGTTTCTTATTACATGAAACCCACAATGGTTACAAAACTGTTCTTAAACGTTTATCTGATGCTGGTCTTATAGTTAAAGCAGAACCTGATAATGTTACATCTATGAACGGCTAATAATACAAGTTACACAGCAGCATTCAGCTGTTGTGTTCTCTCTTCTCATCCTATATAATCCGCATAAGGATTTTTTAACTTATTGAGTATCAAATAAAAAAATGGACAATCCATTTCTGATGATGACGTTAGTCATTGTAGTACCAGTTCTTTGTATTACAGCTATCATTATTTCAATGATAAAAATCATTGCATCTAGAAAGCAATCTGATGCATCATTTGAAGAACAAAAGCAAATTTTAAATGAGATTTCACTAAAGGTTGAGATGATCCATCAACAAACTCAAATCTTACAAAGCGTAATTACAACATCTTCTGCACAGGTTGAAAATTCAATCGTACAATCAGTTAGTCACAATATACAATCGATCTTGATGGCTCAAAATAATGGATTGGAAGTTCTTAATAAACAGATGAGTCAGATGGCTACAGGGAATGAAACTAGGATGGAAAACTTGCGTGTAACTGTAGAGCATAAACTGAATATTTTACAGAAAGAAAATGAGGATAAGTTAGAAAAAATCAGAATGACAGTGGAGGAGAAGTTACATGATACTCTTGAAAAAAGACTTGGTGATTCATTCAAAATAGTTAGTGAAAGACTTGAGATGGTTTATCAAGGGCTTGGTGAGATGAGGACTCTTGCAGCTGGTGTAGGTGATCTGAAAAAAGTTCTAAGTAATGTGAAAACCCGTGGTATCCTTGGTGAGATCCAGCTAGGAAATATATTGGAGCAATTTCTCACAAAAGAGCAATACACTGAAAATGTTGTAATTAGGGAAGGGACTCAAGATAGGGTCGAGTTTACAATAAATTTACCAGGAAAAGACTCTCAGCAGAAGCATGTAATGTTACCGATAGATGCTAAGTTTCCGCTCGCAAATTACCAAAGACTCGTAGATGCTCATGATAAGTGTGATAAGGAAATGATATTACTTGAGGAAAAAGGGATTGAAAATGCAATCAAAAAATCCGCAAAAACAATAGCTGAGAAGTATATACACCCACCTGTAACCACTGACTTTGCCCTCATGTTTATACCAATAGAAGGTCTCTATGCTGAAATCTTAAGAAGTCCAGGCTTAGTAGAAACAGTCCAAAGAGATTATAGAGTGATTATCACAGGCCCAACAACACTTAGTGCTATAGTTAATAGCTTACAGATGGGATTCAGAACTCTTGCAATAGAAAAGAGATCTAGCGATGTATGGAAGGTCTTAGATATAGTCAGAAAAGAGTTTGTGAAGTTTGCTGATTTATTGAGTAAAACAAAAACAAAATTAGATCAAGCTAGTTCAACAATAAGTGATGCTGAGAATAGATCTAGACTTCTAAAAACAAGATTAGATAATTTTGAAAATAAGTATAATATCGAAGGCCCACCAGCAGCTGAAATTGTTAATGGGATTCTACCAACTGCCGAGGAGTAAAGATTAACCAATATTTTTAGGAATTAAGCTATGTTCTTTTACAACTTCTGAACCTCTTACTGCAACAAACCTTGTCCAATCATCACTTGATTCCTTTAAAGTAGATACTTGAGTTATTTCAGGTAATAGACCAAAATAATTTACTAATTCACAAAGGGCTTTCCATATTGCTTGGACAAACTCCTTTGCTTCATAAGAATACCCATTATCTTCCCAGTGTTTTTTTACAATTTCATCTACCATTCTATTTCTAAGAGAATAACATAGATTCATAAAATGTTTATACTTTGGACTTTCCAATACTTCATCTTTCTTATCTTCTGGAATATTTAACATTTCAGTTAGTTGTTTAGTGAGTTCATCTTTTGCTTTCATTATAGCTTCATCACGTGCAGATCCAGAACAAGTAGTTTTAGCTATTTTATCTGCATTATTCTTTACAAAATCCTTAACTTTCTTCAAGACAGTAGGGTGTACAAATTCTTTTTTTTGGACTAGAACCTTAGAAGGCTCAACAAAAAGATCAAATGCCCTCCATAGATTTTCAACTTGACCTTTTAAGACACCATATTCAGATTCATTTTCCTGTATCTTATTAGTAGCAGCACAATATAATTCATTTGCTAGTTTTTTTAACTCCTCAGAAGACTTATTACTGTCGATAGCATATTTCAGTCTATCAAATGCTGAATCAAAAACTTCAAATTTTCCAGTAAAGGTTTCTCGTTTAATATCCCAATCACCCATTACTTCATCAGCTAAGATTTTTCTAAGCATTGCTTTTGATTTATTTGATAGACTATCACATTCACCATTCGCCATTCCTATTGACTCTCTTGTTATAGGTTGATTCATTCTGAATAATCTTTCAATTGTATTGATCACTGGAAGCTTAGTATTACCTAGATCTGCAAATGACTGTAAAAAGACTTTGATTTGATGACTCTTTATGTCTTCATACATTACTTTTCGAACATCAGTTGCAAAAGCTTCTACTCTTTTTTTCATATTATTTCCCCCTCAATTACAACTATTCAGTTGTGTTAATTTTAATAAAACTTTTATACAAACATATATAAGTTTACATGATTATTAAGAATATATTACATGATTATTAAGAATATATTACAAACAATAGATTTTTTAAGAAAATTTCAAAAAATTTATTCCTTCTGCTATCCCTTTTGGCGTTATGTAATGCTCTACTCCCTTCTCAACTATAAATTTTGAATCATTTAAACCATGTATTTTGAGCATATTATAGCTTGCATTTGACATTTTTAATGGAACTACATTATCTGCATCTCCATTGATTGCTAGGATTTTAGTATTTTTATTCTGTGAGTTAGATGTTGTTGGTGATACAAACATACCTGAATACGCCAATACCTTTTGAGGTGATATTAGTCCTGAAGCAGCTAAATAAAGAGATAGCATCGCTCCTTGTGAGAATCCTGCAAGGTGTAATTTATCTTCAGATAACTTTAATTCATCTAATCTATTTTTAATCCATCCAGTAATTTTAGGTGTTACCGATTCCAATCCTTTTTGCATGTATTGCTGAGTGAAATCTCTGAGGCTAAACCATTGATATCCATCTCCAATTCCTTCAAACCTTTGAATCCCATTTGGAAGTATAAATCTATATGATGGGATCTGCTTTGAAAACTCTGCTGCAACGTCATATAAATTTTCTCTGTTTGCTCCATATCCATGAAATATACATACTAAACCATCTGTATGAAGTTGTTCATTAACTCTTTTTCCACCTTGTATTTGTAATAAATTTGAAGACATATTATTATTTTTATTTATAAATTAATTATCCGACCAAAAGTGCGCGGAATATTTTTTTAGTGATTGGAAGTGCTGTATCTGATCCCCAACCAGCATTTTCAGCTATGCTCACTACGGCATACTTTGGTGCATCATATGGTGCAAAGCCTACAAACATTGAGTGATCCTTAAATTTTCCTTTCGCATCCCGCCTTGATATAACCTGTGCTGTACCAGTTTTCCCTGCAATTTTTAGATTTTCCCAATGATGGTTTTTCATAACGTTATACATACCATCTCTGACTATTTGTAAGTGTGAAGGCTTTATCTCATCTATCTCGCTAAATGAATGATTTTGATTACATAAAATTGTTGGTTTGATAAATTTACCTGATGCTATCCTTGCTGTCATAAGAGCTAGTTGAATTGGAGTTGTAAGTATATCTCCTTGTCCAATTGATATATTTACTGTATCTCCAAATGTCCAGGGCTGATTCTTTTGTCTTTTTTTCCATTGTTTGCTTGGCATAAGTCCAGCACTTTCAAAAGGTAATTCTATTCCTGTTTTTGATCCTAAGCCAAAGACTTTAGCTACTGATGTGATCATATCAACTCCAGCTTTCATTCCTTGAACTGCAAAGTATATATTGCAAGAATTTTCTAAAGCATTATAGCCATTAACATATCCATGGCCATGTTTTTTCCAGCAATGCAAAACTCTACGACCAATATTTATTTCCCCTGAACATAAAACTGATTCAGTCACTGGAATGCCAGCTTTTAGAATTGCTAGTAGTGTTATCATTTTAAAAGTTGATCCAGGTGGATACAAGCTCAATATACTTTTATTGATTAATGGCTTTTCAGGATCCTTCATAAGTTTATTCCACTCATTTGCTTTAATGCCATCTGTAAATAGATTTGGATCATATCCAGGAGATGAATACATACCTAATATCTCCCCTGTTTTTAAATCAATTGCTATATGAATACCTCGATTGTTTTCATTTATCTCAGCGATTTTTTGTTGTAATTTTAAGTCTATAGATGTTTTCACCATTTCTCCTTGAACACTCGTCTGAGTACTAATTTCTCTGATTGTTTTTCCAAATGCATTTACTTCAACTTTTTGGATCCCATATGTTCCTTTTAAAAACTCCTCACAAGACATTTCTAATCCATCCTTACCAATTATAAAATCATTGGTGTTAGAGTTTTCTACATCTTTTTTCGAGGGAATTCCTACATAGCCTGTTATGTAAGATAACAGATTGCTGTATATGTATATCCTTTTATATGATTGATTAATTTTAACTATTTGATTTATTTTAATATTTGATTCAATTTTAGCTACTTGATCCCATTTTAAATTATTACAAAGAATTATTTGTGATTGATGTTGATTACTGTCTTTTATTTGTAATGTTTTACAAATTGGTTTTAATTCTGCTAAAATTTCATCTATATTTTTATAGAGATCTGTAGGAATTGATGCTGTATATGAAAAAACATTATCAATCAATACATTATCATTTCTATCTATTATTAAGCCCCTTTGAGGTTGTAAAATATTAATTCTAATACGATTTTTATCTGAAAGTACTGTATATTTGCTGCCTGATAAAATTTGGATATTATATATGTTTATCCCAAGTATTAATGATAAAAAACCTTTAAAATACATTAATACAAGAGCTCTTCTAGTAAACTTCTGGTTATCATCTTTTTTATTCATTGATCACTGCTCTGTATTAGCTTGATAAGAATTACACTAAAAAGACTTGTGTATATTATGTTGAATATATATTCGTCAACATCACAATGAAATCCTAAATACATTTTTATAAGATATTCTGTAAATATAAACATAATGATTATACTCACGATACAAAATATTAGAATTATAAAATTCTTCAATTTTAAGCGCCTATGCAAATACTTACTCATATAACTTATTACTAGATACTTGATTTGAAATATACCAATTAAGCTTGTATCAAGCACTTCAACTACAAAACATAATGCTAAAAAAAAAAATTTTGATTTGAGATTGAGATATGTTGTAACAAATAGTGTGGAATGTAGAAAAGAATATAGTATTATATATTTTTTAAACCATAATGGAACAAACAAAAAACACGATATAAAAGTTGATATGATTATTAGTGTATAGTGACTTTTCTCTACTTTTTTACAATTATATTCCATATTTACTAAAAATCATTTTTTTTTATTTCATATTTAATGATAGGCTTAAAATAAATAAAAAAAGATATTTATGATAAAGTTAAAAGTTCACATTTAAAAAAATATTGCTTTAGGAGCATAGTGACTCTTGTTTATAAATAAATAAATCATATATATTGCTTTATACAACATTAGTTTTAATAATTAAACATTCAATAAACAATAGATCTGCTTGTAATGACAAAAAATAACCCTTTAATCTATCCAATCCTTCCTTTAAGAGATTTAGTCATGTTTCCTAAGATGATAGCTCCTCTTTTTATAGGACGTGATTCATCAATTAAAGCTCTTGAAGCAATAGATAGATTGGATTCAAAAATACTTTTGATTGCGCAAAAAGATCCAACTAATGATTCTCCTAAGGCAAATGAGATATATAAAGTTGGTGTTGTGTCAAAGGTTCTACAGATCTTAAAATTACAAACAACTAATGTTAAAATTTTGGTAGAGGGTTGTGAAAAAGTCAAGGTTGTAAATTTCATTACAGATAAAGATTATATTCAGGCAGAAGTCAAACAATTAGGTGAACCTCAAGATGAGATTAATAAGGAAGATTTTAACGTTTTAGAAAGATCTTTAAAAGGAGTTTTTGAAGAATATGTAAGGATGCATAGAAGAGTTAGTAATGATGTCCTGCATAATATTCTGGAGATCAAAGATCCTAAATCATTAACTGATGCTATTAGTTCACATATAATACTTAGTGTTGAAAAGAAACAAAAGCTTCTTGAGATTACAAAATTAAAAAAGAAGTTCGAACAGCTACTGATTTATATTAATGCAGAAATGGAGTTTTTGAATGCTGAACATAAAATAAAGAGCAGAGTCAAAACTCAAATAGAGAAAAGTCAAAGAGATTATTATTTAAATGAACAACTGAAGGCAATACATAAAGAACTTGGTGAAGAAGATTCTAAAGATGAACTCAATGACATTGCTAAAAAAATCAAAAAGATAAAATTTTCTCAAGAAGCAGCAGAGAAAGCTGAGAGCGAACTGAAAAAATTACGTGTAATGAATGCTTTTTCATCAGAAGCAAATGTTATTAGAAACTATTTAGACTGGTTAACTGATATTCCTTGGCAAAAAGTTTCTCCAATAAAAAAAGATTTAAAAAATGCTCAAAAAGTTTTAGATGATGATCACTTTGGTTTAGAAAAGGTTAAAGATAGGATTATAGAATATTTGGCTGTCGGCTTAAGAACCTCAGGTGCAGCAGGACCAATTATATGTCTTGTAGGACCTCCAGGAGTTGGTAAAACTTCTTTAGCAAAATCAATAGCCAAAGCTACCGGTAGAGCGTTTGTAAAGGTTGCTGTGGGTGGATTGAGAGATGAAGCTGAAATAAAAGGTCACAGAAGAACATACATAGGTGCCATGCCAGGCAAGATAATTCAAGCAATGAAGAAAGCAGGAACATCTAATCCTCTAATCTTATTAGATGAAATAGATAAGATGGGAAATGATTATAGGAGTGATCCGGCAGCAGCAATGTTAGAGGTTTTAGATCCAGAGCAAAATAAAACATTTAACGATAATTATCTTGAAGTTGATTATGACTTGTCTAAAGTAATGTTTATCACAACTGCAAACAGCACTAATTTACAAAGACCATTACTAGATAGGTTAGAAGTAATAAGACTTTCAGGATATACTGAGGATGAAAAATTACAGATAGCATGTAATTACCTCATAGGTAAGCAAATGTCTGCACATGGTTTAAATAAAGGAGAGTGTGAGATATCTGATAGTGCTATATTAGAAATCATACGATATTACACAAGAGAATCAGGAGTACGTAATTTAGAGAGAGAGATAGCAAAAATCATGCGTAAATCTGTCAAAAAAATTATGGTTGATTCTGTAGATAAAGTTTCAATTTCAAAAGAAAATATAAACGAATTCTTAGGAATTCAAAAATATTTGTATGGTGAAATCAAAATAAATAATAGAATTGGCATAACTAATGGTTTGTCTTACAGTGAAGTTGGTGGTGACTTATTAGAAATAGAAGCGGTCGTATTAGAAGGAAAGGGTGAAGTTAAAATCACAGGAAAATTAGGAGATGTAATGAAAGAATCAGTTTTAGCTGCAATTAGTTATATCAGATCAAGAGCTAAAGAGCTTTGTATTCCTCCACATTTCTTTAAAGAACATGACATACATTTACATGTACCAGAAGGAGCTGTGCCAAAAGATGGGCCATCTGCAGGTATTGCTATCTGCACATCTATTACATCAGCAATCACAGGTATCCCAGTTAAAAGGGATATAGCTATGACAGGTGAGATAACTCTTGGTGGACGTGTTCTTGGTATTGGTGGTTTAAAAGAAAAGCTACTTGCTGCGTTGCGTGGAGGAGTCAGGACAGTACTCATACCTTCAGAGAATGAGAAAGACCTAAATGAAATACCACAAAAAGTTAAAGATGGAGTCCATATTATAACTGTTACATCTGCTGATGAAGTAATAAATTTAGCATTAGTTGAGCCTTTAAATCAAAGTGATGAGGGGAATTTGCTAAATAAAGTTGTTAAAAAGAAAACTAAAAAACAGGATAAATTAATTGAGGTCTCTGTTAGTCACTAATGATCAAAAGTCATTTTTATTATCTCTATTAAAGTTTTTAAATCGCAATTTTTATAAAATTATTGTATTGTTTAAAAGCTTTTGAGTTTATTTTACCACAAATCAACAATTTATTGTGTTTTTATCTTTTTTATAGAAACTTTTTTTAAAACTTTAACATATTTTTAAAACTTTAACATATTTTTAATAAATATTTTGTATAATGTTTAAAAATAAGTTTTTTTATTAAAATGGATTACACAAAAAACATCTTTGAACTATTGAGAGAATGTCTCAGAGCTTCAACAAAATATAATATCAAAAAAAAATCACTAGAGATAAATCATCAAAAGCTGAATAAAAAAATAGATACAGTTTTAGATGCTATAGGGTGTCCTTATAAAAAGAAAGGTGATATCGAAAAACACATTAAGTTAGCTTGTGTGAAAATTGTAGATGAAGCAATGATTTTACAAAAAGATGAAGACATGTCATTTACAAAGTCTATTTCTAAAATTCAAGAATCTGTTCAAGCTAATTCTAATATTATACTTAGATTCGGTTATTTACAAAAATCAATTTTTGCTAAGAAGTTTTTACTTAAATCTTTAGATGCAGAATCTAATATTATACCAAAATTCATCACTAATAATACTACCGATTTAATAGAAAGGATTTTCTATGAAATGCAATTTGATACTTCTAATTGTATACAATCTTTCAAAGAATTAGATGATATTATAAAAAATCTAGATCAGCATATAAAGGATATTAAAACCCCTGATTGGTATCATGAAATTAGTTATCAGCAACAGGCTAATATAAATTTAGGATATGACAATTTCAATGCAATGGAAAAAGTTGATAAAAAGATCAGCGACATTCTAAATATGACTAGTGTTGATCCAGACACAAAAAATGCAATCAAATCGCATATGGACTGCATAAATGATGCAAAAAAAGTTCAAGATGTAATGAGAAAAAATAATGAGTTATTATCAAAAATAGCATTGCATATAGGAGCAGAAAAAACTTCATCTCAAAATGTACATGAATATCTCAAAAAATTCCAAGTAGCTGTAGCTGAAGGTCTTGTTTTGAAGTGTTTACAATCAAATGATAAGATATTGGGTAAAGAATTACAAAAATTATACATTGCACTTCAGAAGCCATTAAAAGAATTTGATACAGTTGAAAAAATAGATCTATATATGCAGTCAATTGAAGATACATATGCTTCTTCTAAGATTGATAAAGTAATAGAAGAAGTTATTGATATTGAAATGCAAATGTCTTTTGAAACAGAGATTGGAAAGAAAATCAAAGAATTGCCAGAAATTTTTCTATTATTAAAAGTTGATCTTGTAAGACATAAAAATGCTATAGAAAAGCGTGAAGGTACAACTATTGAAATCAGTGATATGCCATGGGAAAGAAGTGAATTACAATCTTTTTCAACATTTTTTTCTTCTATCTCTAAATTCTTTATTGGAGAGCAATTACATGTTGCAATTTATGGTTATGCAGATGGCGTGGAAGAATTAAGACGTGCTTCTGAAAAAACTTTTTATAAATCTGATATAGTCACACAAATAGACTTTGAACAGTTTGAAGCTGATATTTGGGAAGCTATATAAAAATAAATTGAGGAATTCGTAGGTTGCGGAGGCAGGATTTGAACCTACGACTTTCAGGTTATGAGCCTGACGAGCTACCAGGCTGCTCTACTCCGCGTTAACGCTTGTTATCTTATCAGATGATATAACTGTTGTCAAGCAGCAGTAGTTTGTTCAACAAACTGTATTATAGCCATAGGTGCTGCGTCTCCTTTTCTAAATCCAGTTTTCACAATTCTTAGATATCCACCTGGTCTCTGAGCATAACGCACTGAAAGATCAGATAAAATTTTATTCACGATTTCATGGTCATTGCCAAAAAATGCAGACAGTTGTCTTCTGTTATGAAGAGATGGCTCTCTACCCTTAGTGATAAGTTTTTCTACTACAGGACGGATATCTTTAGCCTTAGGAAGAGTTGTCTCAATACTTTCATGTTTGATAACAGCTTTAGCTAAGTTCATTATTAAGGCTTTACGATGTGCTGTGTTTCTGCCAAATTTACGTCCTTTATGCTTATGTCTCATATTTCAAAATTTTATACTTGTGTTGTTTCTTCATATTTGCGAGCTAACTCTTCAAGATTGCCTTCTGGAGGCCATCCAGGTACTTCCATTCCAAAGTTTAAGTTTAGTCTTCCAAGTACTTCTTTGATTTCACTTAGAGATTTTCTACCAAAGTTTGGAGTCCTTAACATCTCAAATTCAGACTTTGTAACTAAATCCCCTACATAAACTATGTTTTCGTTTTTCAGGCAATTTTGAGAACGTACTGAAAGCTCTAGATTCTCTACCCTCATGAGAAGTCTGTGATCAAATGTTAGGCGAGTTTCAACTTCTTGTTTTTGCATTGAATCAATATTCATGCCTATAAAAGGCTGTACTTGATCTTGCAATATTCTTGCAGCAACTGCTACAGCTATATCTGGTGATATTGCACCATTTGTCTCAACATTTATGAATAATCTTTCCTGTTCATTATCATGTGTTGATGAATAGTATGTCTCAACGTTATATGAGACCCTTCTTATTGGAGAAAATACAGAATCAATACCAATCACACCATTGTAGTTAGCAGATTGAGGTAAGAGCTTCTTATTTTGCTCAGATGTAACATAACCGCTACCTTCACCGATATATATTTCCATATTTAAAGTGACGTTTGGATCCATGATATGACATATTACAAGATCTTTGTTGATTATCTCAACTCCTGGAATTGAACTTATCATTCCTGCTGTGACTTGATTTTTACCTGTAACTTTTATAGATAATGTTTTTCTTTCATCTGCATCACTCATAATAACGAGAGATTTTAGGTTTAAGATGATATCCATGATATCTTCTTTTATACCATTGAGAACAGAATATTCATGTTCTATACCTTCTATCTTTACTCCAACTACAGCAGCTCCTGCAATTGATGAGAGCATGATTCTACGCAATGAGTTACCAATTGTTGTACCAAAACCTTTCTGTAATGGTTCAATTCTGAACCTAGCTTTGTTTTCTTGAGCATCAATCATATAATGCTCTGCTGGCTTAAGCATAGAAAGGTTTTTTGTTAGAAGACTAAATTTATTTGCGTTCATAATACAACTTATTTGTTTGACCTTACACTCTACGTTTTTTAGGAGGTTTAGTACCATTGTGTGGTACGGGTGTTACATCCCGTATCATTTCAATTGGAGGCATATTTTTACTCATAGTTATTTTCATAACTTCACGGATAGCAGACTCTCTACTAGCACAAATACCTTTTACAATAATTGACCTTACTGTTTTCATATTTAAATCTAGAGCTGTTTTCATAGCATCTTCGATCGTAACTTTCGCAGCAAAAGGAGTAGATCTTCTTGAGCCTTTAAAACCCATTTTGCCTGCAGATGACCACACAACAACATCTCCAAATGTATTTGTAATTGATGCTATAATGTTATTGAAAGTCATGTGAATGTGAACATCACATATTGTTAATGACTTTTTCTTTTTGTTTGTGGAATTATGCTTTTTCTGCGCGCTCATGGTTGTTTTTTATTTGGTTGCTTTTTTCTTACCTGCAATCGGAGTTGCCTTTCCTCTTCTAGTACGAGCATTAGTATGTGTACGTTGTCCTCTTACTGGTAGCTTTCTAATATGTCTATTACCTCTATAAGATCCAATTGAAATTAAGAGGTCTATATCAGTTTTGACTTTTCTACGTAAATCACCTTCGACCATATAGTCTCTGTCTATAACTTCTCTGAGATGCTTTACATCATCATCGGATAGATCTTTAACTCTTTTACTTGAATCTATAGATGTTTTCTCGCATATTTGCTTTGCATGAAATGGTCCTATGCCATATACATATGTCAATGCTATAACAAGTCTTTTACTGCTTGGTATGTTTACACCAGCGATACGTGCCATTGTTTTCGTATATTATTTTTTTGATATATAGTCCACAGAGAATAGCATATTCAGGTTCAAAATCAAGAGGACTATCATTGCTTTCTCTGATTTAATCAAATAGCATTTTTAAAATGCATAAATGATGCATTCTTGTTGCATAAATAATATACTTTTCTTTAGTAAAACTAATGATTTCTCAAAATTAATTTATAAAATCATTTGAGAAGCATTAAATTAACTGCTGCCAGAATATTTAACTAATTCATGAGTATTTAATATACCTAATTTTCTAATCATTTGCTTCCACTTATCTTTGGTTTTTTGTGAAAAAATTATGTCTGATGATGCAGGAATCACAAACCATGCATTGTCACTTATTTCTTCTTCAAGTTCTTGACTGTCCCAAGCACTTACACCTTTTACTAAAATGAATTTCTCAGATAATTTTTTATTTTTGATTATATCTTTAAAGAACTTCCCTACATCTGTATTAACAATGACATCATTAGAATTCAAGTTAATCAACTTATCTTTTTTATTCAAACTTAATGCTATTAACATATCTGTGTTAACAGGGCCACCAAACATTAAAGGAAACTTTTTATTTTTGACTGAATCACTAACTTTTGACTGATCACCCAACATCATGAAATCACCATATGAAATCATACCTATTCTTTGGTTTATCATTATACCTATCGCTCCTGACGCATCATGCGCACATATATACACAAGCGACCTACTAAAGTATTGATCATCAAGGTGAGGTGATGCTATTAGTATTTTTCCCTCTAATGATTCACTATTTGTTTCTTCGTAAACGTTGTTAGACATCTATGTATTATATCCATTTTACCTCTGGAGGCAAAGACATTAGAATTGCCTCAACATTACCATTGGTCATCAGACCAAATCTAGTCCCTCTATCATATAGCAGATTGAATTCAACATATCTACCGCGTTTGATTAGTTGTTGAATTTTTTCGTCTTCATTCCAACTTTTTTTATAATGCTGTTTTACAATTTGTTTATATGTTTCTAAAAAAGTCTTTCCTACAGATTTTGTGAACTCGAAATCCTGTTCCCAATTGCCCGTGTTTAGATAATCATAGAATATACCACCAATTCCTCTAGGTTCATTTCTATGTTTTAGGAAGAAATACTCATCACACCATTTTTTATACTTTGGATAGTATTCAGGATCAAATTTATCGCAAGTTTTTTTTAAGCTTTCATGGAAAAATTCGGTATCTTCATCACAATTGATTGCGGGAGTTAGGTCAGTACCACCACCAAACCAATCCTTAGATGTGACTATATATCTTGTATTCATATGTATAGCAGGCACGTGTGGGGATTTCATATGAGCTACGACTGATATTCCGCTAGCCCAAAAAGATCCATCTCCTTCAGCGCCAGGTATTTCTTTTGCAAATTTTTCATCAAATTTCCCATAGACGGTTGATATATTAACTCCAACCTTTTCAAATACCTCTCCGTTCATTATTGAAATCTCACCACCGCCACCGCCTTCTCGATCCCATTTTTTTCTTTGGAATTTTGAATTTGAATCATTTTCTAATTCAATTTTTTCGAATTCATTACATATTGAATCTCTTAGCTCTCTGAACCACTTGGAAGTGATAATTTGTTTTTCATTCATAAATTCTTTCTTTTTTTGTGTAAAGTAGACTATATAAATATTTAAAATAACTAGACTTTATACAAACATGTTCGAAAATCTATCTAAAGGCTTAAACGCAATTTTTACAAAAATCAAGGGTAAAGCTTATATTTCTGATTCTGACTTGCAAGATGCTTTAAGGCAAATCAGAATATCATTGTTAGAGGCCGACGTAGCATTGCCAGTGATAAAAGAATTTATCAAGGAGATTCAGGAGAAAGCATTAGGCTCTGAAGTAATTAAGAGCATCAAGCCAGGTCAGATGATAGTGAAAATCATTCATGATGAGATGGTAAAAATACTTGGTGGGGTAGATGAGAAGCCAAAGGTTGATTTAAAAGGTGAAATGCCAGTCATAATGCTTGTAGGATTACAAGGCTCTGGTAAAACAACTTCAGCTGCGAAATTAGCTCTATTCCTTAGAAAAAGATATGGTAAGAAGCCATTTTTACTTTCAACTGATATATATAGGCCTGCAGCTCAACTTCAATTAGTAAGCCTTGCAAAGCAAATAGACGTACAACATCTCGATATAATTCAAGATGAAAAGCCATTAGAGATAACTAAGAGAGGATTAGAAAAAGCAAGGTCTCAGCAGAATGATCTAGTCATTATAGATACTGCTGGTAGGCTTCAGACAGATGATGAGTTGATGAAAGAGCTAGAAGAAATAAAAAGATTATCTAAGCCAACTGAAGTATTTTTTGTCAGTGATGCAATGATCGGACAGGAAGCTGTAAATATAGCGCAAACTTTCTCAGATAAAATTGGCATTACTGGAATAATTCTCACAAGAGTTGATGGTGATAATAGAGGAGGCGCTGCACTCAGTATGAAGTATGTAACCCAGCAACCAATCAAATTTATTGGCGTTGGTGAAAAAGTAAATGACTTTGAAGAATTCCATGCTGAGCGTGCAGCTTCGAGGATTTTAGGAATGGGTGACATAGTATCTTTGGTTGAAAGAGCTTCAGATGTAATTGAGGCAGGAGAGGTTGAAGATATTAAGAAAAAGATGGAAACTGGGAAGATAGACATGAACGACCTTTTAAAACAACTTCAAAATATCAAAAAGATAGGCAGTGTTTCATCTATTTTAGGTATGATTCCAGGCTTAGGGAAGATAAAAGATAAGTTAGGTGATGCGATAAATGATAAAAGTTTAAAAAAACAAGAGGCGATCATTCAGTCTATGACATATAAAGAGAGGTCTAATCCTATTATGATTAATGCAAACAGAAAGAAGAGGATAGCGATGGGTTCAGGATCTGCGGTGAGTGATGTTAATGCACTTTTGAAAAAATTTACAGATATGCAGATGATGTTTAAGAAAATGGGCAAAATGGACTCTAAAAAAATGCACAATATGTTGAATATGTTTAAATAAAGCAAATTTACTGAGGCTTTAGGGTTGGGATATTTTTTTTAATCCCTAAGCTTTATGAAATCTTGGAAGTAATTAGTTGGTTTTGTTTGTTGAATTTCTTGTACTTTATCAAGTATTTTCTCTTCTAGTTTTTTATTTATTTCTTCATTCCTAGATTTTGCAAATACACCTTTAAGCTTGGTTTAATTGTTTCATACAAGGTATTTAATCAATTTCACTTTGTTATCCAGCCTCCACCAAGTACTCTAGAGCCGTCATACATTACACATGCTTGTCCAGGTGTTACCCCTGGATACCCATCATATAACTCGACTGTGGCTTGATTGTCGCCATTGATTTTTACATTAGCAACTGATCCTTTATGTGCTGATCTTAATTTAACTGTACATTCTAAACTCTCAGGAACTTCCTCAATTAACCAATTGATATCTCTTATTTGAAATTCTTTGCTTGATAGTTGATCTTTCGTGCCGACCACAACTTCATTTGTCTTAGGGTCTAATTTTATTACGTAGAGAGGCTCTGAATGACTTATATTAATGCCTCTTCTTTGTCCAACAGTATAGTTTATAATCCCTGTATGCTGCCCGACTACCTTACCATCACTCATCACAATATTACCACTCCTTTCAGCATCAGGACGAAGCTGTAGCACTATATCTCTATAGTTACCTTTGGGTACAAAGCAAATATCTTGACTGTCAGGTTTATCTGAGATTTCTAGTCCATAATGCTTTGCGATTTCTCTGGTGACATCTTTGGTTAAACCTCCTAGCGGGAATTCAAGCATAGAAAGCTGCTCGCGAGTTGTAGTGAATAGAAAATAACTTTGATCTTTGATTGGATCATAACCTTTATGTAGTTGAGGTTCAGATAGGTCAAATCTCTGTACATAGTGCCCGGTAGCCATCCTGTCAGCTGATAAATCCTTTGCAGCACGAAGCAAGTCTCTAAATTTTATCTTCTGATTACATAAAACGCATGGAATAGGAGTTTCACCACGTACATAACTGTCAGCAAACTTATCCATCACTTCAGCCTTAAAATTATGTTCATAATTAAAGACATAGTGTGGGATACCTATCTTTGCAGCTGCCATCTGAGCATCATATATATCCTTCCCAGCACAGCAGGTACCAGTATTTTTTACTTCAAAATCTGTGTTGTACAGTTGTAGAGTGATGCCTATCACATCATGCCCTGCATCATGTAGTAGAGCTGCGACGGCTGAACTATCAACCCCTCCTGACATCGCTACAACTATTTTTTTCTTACCAATACTCCTGTATTTCTTTAGTATTTCCTCTCTAATATTTAACATTACTCAGGTAAATATTTGATTATGAATTGTTGTCCAATTGATAAAGTATTACTCCAAGTCCAATATATCAACAAGCCAGATGGGAATTGCGCAAACATGAATAGTAAAAATAGTGGCATTAACTTCATCATAAATGCTTGTGTTGGATCAGCTGGCTGCGGATTCGACATCTGCTGTAAAAACATTGTAAGAGACATAGCAATTGGAAGCACGCCTATCATTAAGAATAGTGGTGGTTCCCAAGGTATCATCCCAAAAAGGTTGAAAATTGTAGTTGAATCAGGTGCAGAAAGATCATGAATCCATAGGAAAAATGGTGCATGTCTCATTTCGATTGTCACATACAGTACTTTGTACAATGCAAAGAATATAGGCATTTGCAATATAACTGGTAAACAGCCTGATGCAGGATTAACTTTCTCCTTTTTATAAAGAGATACGAGCGCCTGCTGAAACATCATATTGTTATCAGCATACTGCTCCTTAAGCTTAGCTATTTTTGGCTGAATCTTCTTAATGTTGTTCATACTCTTAACGCTTTTATAAGCTAATGGAAACAACAGTGTTTTCATAAGAACTGTCAATAACATGATTGCTAGTCCGAAGTTTCCAAGCAGCTGATAAAAATAATTTAAAATTAGAAATATAGGTTTTGTTATGAAATATAAAAATCCAAGATCTACAGCTCTGTCAAACATTGTAATGTTGTAAAGCTTTTCATAACTATCTAGAATCTCAATGCTTTTAGCTCCAGCAAACAATAAAAATGAGTCTTCAACAACATTTTTATTCAAATTATGAATTGGAAAAAATAAATCCATCTGAAATTTAGTATTATGCCAATTATTGTCAAAAGTTGAAGAAAAAGAGCCTAAAATACCTTTGTTTTGTGGATTTTTAGAAATTACACTCACGAGCCAGTATTTATCTGAAAATCCTAGCCATTCAACTCTTTGGTCTTTATTTGTTCTGTAATTTTCACTTTGAACATCAGAGAAATTTATTTCTTTCAACTTACCATCTACTACCCCTGTAGGTCCTTCATGTAGAATCATACTATCTGCTAAGTCACCATTTCTTGTTCTTTGCATTGAAACATGTCCACGGATTTGTATGTTTTGCACAGTTAGTGATGAGTTAGAAGAGTCTACAATAGTTTTAATGTCAAACATGTATTTATCGTCCAAAGAGATTTCTATTTTGAATATAATCCCTTGTGCGTTAGTCCAATGCATTAAGATATGATTGTTTGAGTTCTTATGATCAAAGCTCCAGACAGTTTGCTTATTTGGTAATTCTATTTCAGTATCGTTTGTTTGTCCTTTTTTCTTAGATAACCTCCAATCAATTTTGATAAAATCAGGATTTTTTGTGAATTCTGGAGATAGCAGAACAACCTTGTCACTCTCATTAATTTCTATGTCGTATTTTTTCAGAATTAAATTATCTATCTGCGCACCAACTAAATTGACCGATCCTGCAACGTATTTATTCTCAAACTTGACTCTTTGGCCATCTTTCAAACCTTCTTCTATTGTATTAGGGCCAATTAAATTAGTGTCTTCGAACTCTTTATGCTCTTCATCTAATTGAAGTTCATGTTGTTGTGGCTCCATGACTGTATCACTTACAAAGAAATATTGCCATCCAGTAATTATGATCACTGATATCACAGCAGCAGCAATCATCCTGATTTGTTGATTCATATAAAAAATTTTGTTTTTTGAAATGTCACTCATTTATTATCATGTGTTCATGAAATTGCCAACAGATGTATTGCATAGCTTGTAAGAGATTTTATAAAATGGTATAATCATTAAGTTGGATATGCAAAACAACTTCTACAAAATATAAAGTAAAATTAATAATATGGATTACACAAAATTTAATACGAAAAACTTCAGTGATTCTAGAGCCGAAGTCAATTTCGATTCTGGTCTCAGAGCTTATATGGTAGCTGTTTATAAACACATGTCTATAGCACTTATAATAACAGCTTTGATATCTTTATTCGCAGCTTCATCTCCAGCATTGATGCAAATGATTTTCGGAACTCCTTTAAGTTGGGTTGTAATGTTTGCACCGCTTGGAATAGCAATATATATGAGTGCAAGATTCCAAAATCTGACAGTTAGTGGTGCTCGCTCTCTGCTATATGTTTATGCTGGATCAATTGGATTATCTCTTTCTTTTATCTTTATGGTTTATACAGGTGAAAGTATAGCAAGAACATTCTTCATAACAGCGTCTACGTTTGGTGCAATGAGTATATATGGTTACACAACTAAAAAGGACTTAACTTCGATCGGATCTTTCCTTATGATGGGTGTTTTAGGAATTATTTTGGCTTCACTCGTAAATATTTTCATGCAGAGTAGTGCTCTAAGTTTTGCTATATCAATCCTTTCAGTAATTCTTTTCACAGGTTTAACTGCCTATGATACTCAAAGAATCAAAGACTTATATTTTGAAGTTGCTGGATCAGGTGATACTGAAGACAAAGTTGCTATATATGGCTCTTTAGCTTTATATATGGATTTTATTAACTTATTCATGGCTCTTCTTCGTCTTTTTGGTGACAGAAGATCTTAATTAGATTATGTGGTGGCTATTTGCCATCACCGAAAACCATTTTATGACCACTACCGCTATCATCTAAGTTCCCAGTTTCAATATCATCTCTAATAGCTTTCATCAAATCATTGTAGTAGTGAATATTATGCTTTGTCATAAGCATAGCTCCAAGTATTTCATTTGATCTTACTAGATGATGTAGATATGCTTTAGTATGGTTTTTACATGTGTAGCATTCACATTCTGAATCCAGTGGAGTAACGTCATTAGAATATTTTGCATTTCTGATGTTGATAGCTTGTCCGCGGATAAATGCCTGTCCATTCCTACCAGATCTTGTAGGTAAAACACAATCAAACATATCGATACCTCGCATCACTGCACCTAATATGTCGCTTGGTTTACCTACACCCATTAAGTATCTGGGTTTATTTTTAGGTAAGGCTGGAGCTGTATAATTTAAAACTTCAAACATTACCTCTTGCCCTTCACCAACAGCAAGTCCACCAACAGCATATCCATCAAAATCTAACTGTGACATTCCTTCGATTGAGAAAGCTCTTAAATCCTCATATGCTCCTCCCTGTATAATTCCAAAGAGTCCATATCCACTCCGTTCAACGTAAGCATTTTTTGATCTTTCAGCCCATCTCAAAGACAATTCCATAGATTTTTTAACTTCATTCCATGTAGCTGGATACTTAATGCATTCATCAAAGCACATTGTGATGTTGCTATCTAACATGTGTTGTATTTGCATTGATCTTTCAGGCGTTAGATGATGCGTACTGCCATCTATATGAGATTTGAATTTTACTCCATCTTCTGTGATTTTTCGTAAATTTGCAAGAGACATCACTTGAAATCCACCTGAGTCAGTTAGGATTGGCTTATGCCAATTCATGAATTTATGTAGACCACCAAGATCAGCTATTCTCTCAGCTGTAGGCCTAAGCATCAAATGATATGTATTTCCAAGAATTATTTGGGAGTTTGTCTCATTTAGATCTGTTACTGTCATTGCTTTTACTGTAGCAGCAGTACCAACTGGCATGAAACATGGAGTTTCTATTGTTCCATGTGCTGTTGTGAGTTTTCCTCGGCGAGCTTCACCGGATTGATTATATATTTCAAATTTTAAACCTTGCATGCAAAGAATTTTTATTCCTTACATACACTGAATTGTAATTTGAGTACAGAGATTTAAACTATTGATAATGTTTGAGAAGTATTCTTTTCACTATTTACCCTAGATGTCCAAGAAGGTAAGCAAGCAGAGATAAGTTCAGTACCTTTTATTACGCTTTTTGTAATGTTAGAACCTGCAGCACTGCCAATTCCTGCAGCAAAACATGTTGTAGATAGATTAGCTCCTAAGCCAGTTACTGCTTCCATTGTTGCATATGCTTTGCCTGCAGCTACTGTTCCAATTTGATTAACTACAGTTCCATTGACAACATAACTAGCACCTGGAACATAAGATACAGTAGAACTTATACCAGCCATAGCGCCTGCCTTAGCTGACTCCATAACTATGTATGGAAGTAAGATATTTAATCCATAGATTGCTACTCCAGCACCAATAATTGCACCAGCTGTTATCAATCCAGTTTTTACGTTTTCGTATGTTGTATTTTGTTTTTCTGTTTGTGTCATTTTTAATCTTTATTGTTATAATTGTTTGACATATAAATACTTTATACAACATAAATGTTACAAAAATATTAAGTAATGGAGTTTTTCAATTCAAAATATAAAGATTCCAATTCAAAATCAAAGCAAAAGTTACCCATAGGAAATATGGTAGTAAAAGAAGGAAGATTTCTTTCTTATCTCTTATAAATAAAATCAAAACCATTAAAGATATCCAAAGACAAATTATATCATATAAAGCCCAATCAATTCTTTGCAAGAAAAAAAACAGCGGAGACCACATAAGGTTGAAAACCATTTGTAATGTAAAAATACTCAAGAGAATTTTATTCCTTGATTTCCAAATCTTTCCAAGAGCTATACCCATCATAAAATATAATAGGCTCCAGACCGGTCCAAAAATCCATCCAGGAGGATTAAAAGATGGTTTACTAATGTTTGTATACCAAAGAGAATCTCCAGCGCTCACAGAGTATCCAGATAACATCCCAAGGATAATACAAAGTAATCCACCAAGTATTTCAAATTTCTGACTTATTATGAATTTTTTCATCCTGAATTTCTTTTTTAATTTTATGAAGACTTACATCATCTCTGATTTCCATAAATAATTTCTCTGGATACTTTTGCTTAAGCTTTTCTAATTGAAATTCAACCCGTTGCTCAAAGTTCCACATATATTTCAATAGCGGGAATCTAATAGAGTTCTCACAACCTTCTGAAAGATCTTCAATACACTTATCTTTATAAAAAAATCTTTTCAGAGCCCTAAAGTAACAAATCCACCTCGGATAATTAAAATATAAAATGAGATCAGCTTCACTATATCTCATTTCAAGGGACTTGATCGAGTTGCCATCTACGATCCAACTATCACCTCTTACAAGAGATTTTTGCTTCTCTAAGAATTCATCGTAATTTCTTTCAACCCAATTGTCTCTAAAAAAATATTTATCAAGATGATGTAAAGGTATTTTGAGTGTTTTCTGTAAATACATAGCGAAAGTTGACTTACCGCTACCAGGCCTTCCGAAGATCATGATTTTCTTAATCATGAAATTCAAGCAACTTCAACTAATTGCTTGATAAGATTTTTCACACTCTCATTTTTAGCTTTATTCGAAGCAAAGTTAGGTGATTGCAACTCATTAGCAATTTGATAAAATAATTTGTTCCTTTCAGCATTTTTCTGTCCTTTCTGGAACTTGTGAAATTTTGGTTTGAAATCCAAAAACATATTCTGTAGCAAATCCATTTGATTATTATTAAAATAAGCAATGCTTTGTTTCAGTAGCTTTTCAGAATCTTCCTTTGTTAGAACGCGATTTTTATTGTATCTAATTGAATACAAATATGGTTCTGAATTGTCATTAAATTCTGACCAATTTTTTAAGTTAAAAAATGCTGTAGATCGCAATTCATCAGCTTGTTCACTATTATCTCCATACAACAATGCAATTGCATCCATGTATTGTCCACTACCAATGATACTTTTGATGTATAGATATTTTCTTTCAGCTATTATTGGGTTTGTAGTATTAAATGGAAAGTCTGTAAATTGATCGATTAATTTTTCACTCATTTCCCAATCATTCATATTTTCATAAACCATTACTAAATCATTTATGATTTTCTCTTTTATGAATCCAATTAATCTATTTTTTATTTGATATTCCATAACTTTGACAGCTTGATCTAAGAGGTTTAGGTCTATCATATACAATGTTGTTTGTAATATAACCTCATCACCTTCATAACCAAGTGGTATTAAATCTTTAAACTCATAAAAAAAAGCAAGTTTTGATAAACTAGAATCATTACTTGTTTTTAAGTAATCTATAAAAATTTTACTTGCTTTTGTAACAGATAAAAAACCATCATAAAATTGACTATAAGAATTTGATATTGTTTGCCAAACCCTCATAGCATTTGGAATATCTTGCATATTGTAATAAGTATTAGCCAATGTTTCTAAAACATCTTTCTCAAAGTTATCACCTCGCCATATGGTTGAAAGCCCTTGTAATTCATTAATATACTGTATTTGACTAATTTCTAAATTTTTATGCATTAATTTTATGAGCTCAAATCTACAATGCGAATAAGTATATTGATCAGAAATATTACTTGCACAATCTGAAAATTTTGCTGATGCACTTTTTTCATCACCTAAAGCTGCAAAAATTTTGCCATAGTAGTAGTTCAGTAATCTGAGATCTTTGTCTTGCAATTCATTTATAGCCAATGCATCAGCAACCTCCTGGGCTTCATTATTGTTATTTATTTTCATCCCAAAATCCATTGTCTTGAAACATATAAAGCGAAAAATATCTTCACTATATTTTGATAAAAAGTTCTTTTTATGTTTTTTAATTTTGTTTGTAACTCTTTTGAATGTACTGTTTAAATAACCTTCTTTACTGTATTCTTTGCTTTGAACTTTATATGCAATTTCACAAAAATTTTGCCAAAAACGTACCTCAGACTTCTTTTGCATTGGGACATAATTTAAATCTATTGAATTTATCATATCGTATGCTTCATTAATATCATCACACATTAGATATATAACTGCAATGACCAGCCTTACCCTATAATCCCTCGCTATAATATCACTATTGCGATATACGAGCTCAATAATACTTTTTGCTTCAACATACCACTTATTAGCTAAGAAGAACATTACAAGGTTCAAAAAGTTATCCCCTTTAATTTCATTATCATAAGAATTATTTATTTCTCTGTTTATTGCATTGATATTTCTGTTGAAATTACCTGGTATGACCTTATATGGTTTTAAATCTAAAATGACGTTACTATTACTAATATTCAAACCATCAAATAATAGTTGAGTACTAAGACCTCCTACACTTTTATCAGTTGAAATATTAAGATACGAAGAGCTTGAAATCAATAATGACTTGTCATTTAAGTTAAACTTAATTGAGTCATTTAAAGGCTTAACAACAATTCCTGCAAATGACTCTATAATAGTAAAATCAATAAATTTATATTGAGAGTTTTTTGAAGCTATTGATTCAGGAATTGTCGTAATCGTGTCACCAAAAAAAGGATCAGTAAACGATATAATTTGACTTTTTTTGGAATACAATTCTATATTGACTGTATTTGACATTTCAACAAATTGCTTTGTTATGTTACGTTTTAATGGGATTTCAGAAGCAAGTACTGTATTTTCGTATGGAGCAATTCTAACAATCCAATTTTCTTGTTGCTTTCTAGATGTTATTTCAAAATCAGCTGGATTTTTGATTTCAATATAAGCAATTGTTACATTACCTTCTGTTTTAAGTTGTTGAAAGTTTTTTAAAATATCTGTTTTATTATAATCGATTGAACTAAGGGTTAAATTTGCAAGCTTATCAAATACAAACCATAGTTTGTTATCACGTAAAAAAATTGATGCATTGAGGGGTGCTTTAGAGCTAAATTTTATCTCATCTGCACCATTCAAAACTTCTATGTCTACTTTTATTACATCAGCAAATGTTTTGCTAAATGAGCATTCTATGGACAATAAATAGAGAAATAATAGTAATAAAAAATGTTGCTTTCTCATACAGGTATAATGTTGTTTCATGTCAAATTAAACATAACAGAAAAGTACTTTTTATCAAGATTTTGATATTATTAATCATCTACACTTGCACCCCTTAAGATGAAATCGTAACTTCGTAATCTTTCTATATCCATTGCAGTAACAGTTGCAGTAAGTACAGATGTAATCTTAGCTACTTCAAGCATTGACTCTTTTGTGACTCCTCTTTTGGTAAGTTTATTTTCATGAACTTTAACACAATATTGACATTTATTAAGTATAGAAACTGCAAGACAGCACATTTCAAAAATTTTCATATCTATATTGATGTTATGTATTGAGTGCATCTCAAGTCCAGAGTCCATTTTATCTATTTCTTCATCTCCTAACATATCTTTAAAATTATAAAAGATATTATTCATTGACATCATTACAGCTGCAACTTTGCATGCGTTGGCATTAGCATCTTCTAATATGATCTTTGCATCAGCTCTTATATTATTCAATACGTGTTCATGTCTCAATGCATAACCGATTGTTAAAGCAACTGAATATAATTCTTCTTGTGTTAAATATTGATTTGTATCTTGAAGAAAAATTTTCTCTAGATTTGCTTTGATATCAACAGCATAAACTGGTAATTTTTTTACCAGAGACATTATACTATTTGCCATTTTTGTGATATTTTTTTGTTTTTTGTATTAATGCTATCATCCAAAATATCATTTGCAACATCAAAATTGGATTCAAATATGTGAATACGGTTCCGATTTCCAAAACTTTCATGCTTAGATTTTTCATAATAAAATTTAAGGATGACAAAAGTAATCCCAACTGTATCATAATACCAATCCCTTTTGAATCTTTTCCTCTCACATAGTTAACATAATATAAACACCACTCTAATCTTAAGCATAAAATTGCAAAGATCATTGAATAAATAGGCCATACAAACCTTTGATGTAAAGAGATCTTAACTTTTTTAAAAAAATCTATATCATCTTCATTATTAAAATTAAGCATTTCTAAAATACTCATCTCATAAGGATCTAATGATTTTTTTGTAATATTAAGGCTGGATTGTACAACAAGTGCATATGAATCAAAATATAAAAAGCTGCTATGTTGGTGCTCTATTTGATGATATGAACCATCATGCAAAACTACTGCTATTTCAGAACCATGTAATTTGATGCTGCCTTCTTTAGAAAAAAAAACCCTTGTAATATCTTTAACTCTTGTATCAGAAATAAAAATACCATCAAAAACATCATTGCCTTTTGTTTTATCAACATATATTGCAAGTCCTTGTATACCTGTATTGATAATACCATTCTCAACAAACTTAGTAAGATGTTTTTGTTTTAACTCACATTGTAATGTTTTAAATTCTTTATAAGACTCTGGTAAAATACATATGCAGACTGAATAATGGAATATTATAACTAAAAAAGTAGTTGCGTAAAATCCCCTATAAATTTGTGTAGTGCTTAATCCAAGCATCTGTAGAGATAAGATATAATTATCTTTTCTATATTGATATAATAAGTATATTAGTGCGATAAAAAATGCAAAAGGCGTAATATAAAAAACTACATAAGGAATCGCATATAAAAATAGTTTCAGTATATCAATATACAACTCAGTTGATTTGACACCAACTATTAAAATCGCATTAATATGAATAATTAAGGCAATTATAGTCAAACCAAGAAACGCAATAACAAAATACTTTCCTAGAGATAACGATATATCTTTAAAATATATTGGAAAATAATTTTTTAACATGAATTTTACTTTCTGATATAAAAAATGCTCCTCGTGGAAAAGCTTGAGCTATCTTCAGCATGTAACACAAAATTTATATCAAAATACTTTTGAGAAAAAGGTTGAAAACTTTCAGATGGTGCTAAAATAAAAACTTGAGATTCAAAGGATTCACCTGGTTTGAGATTGAAACACTGCTTCTTTTCATAATTATTTCCTAACAATTGTATATTCAACAAAGAATTTTGTAACCCTTCAATTGATAAACACAACTGATTTTGAGGCTTAGGAATTTTGTTTAAAATATAAATACTATAAGTATTTCTTATGTTTCTATCCGGCGTGAGTGTAAATAATTGCAAATTATCTTTATCAACTTGAAATGTTATAGGGCTTTTAAAAATTAGAGCACTCATAAGCGCACATAATGCAATTGCAAAAACCACACAATATAAAATTACTTTATAACTCAAAACTATCTTTGTTACTTTATCTTTGGAATACTGCCAATTTTCTTCCAATATTTTAGAAGCATTTGCACTTGTATACTCTATTAAGCCTTGAGGTCTTCCAAGTTTCAACATTACCTCATCACAAGCATCCACACATAAGCCGCAGCCAATACATGGCATTTGTAGCCCATCTCTAATATCTATACCCATTGGACATGCAATGACACACTTGTGGCAGTCTATGCAATCACCGCTGCTCTTTTCTTTTCCGCGAGGTTCTCCTCTCCAATCATGGTAAGTCACAAGGATTGTATCATTATCAACTAAAGCTGATTGAAACCTTCCATAAGGACACATATAAACACAAACTTTTTCTCTAAGAAATCCTGCAAAAGCATAGGTAGTAAAAGTTAATGTCAATAACCACAGCAACCCATTCGATGTTACTGAAAAGTTTAAAACATCAATTGCAAGGGATTTCACATCATAAAAGTATCCAACCCATCCAAATCCAAATAGAAAACTCAAGATGATCCATACAAAATGAGTGAGGGATTTTTTGATAAATTTCTGAGATGACATCTCTTCTGAATCAAGCTTAATCCTTGCATTTCTATCACCTTGGAACATATTCTCAACCATCATAAAAACATCAACCATAGTTGTATGAGGGCACGTATATCCACACCAAATTCTTCCAAAGAGAGTGGTGCAAATGAATAATCCAATTGCACCTAGAATTAGTAGAAGAGTTAGATAATACAACTCATCTGGCCATATTATAATTCCAAATAAATAAGCTTTTCTTTGTGGTAAATCTATAAGAATGGCTTGATCTGGCATTCCATAGCCTCTTTCATATGTAATCCATGCGCCAGCCATGTAAATGAATAATAAAAACGATGCAACTATATCTTTAACCTTTCTGTATTTACCATTGAACCTTTGAGGATATATAGCGGTACTCATTATTTAAAAGCATTTGTGATTTACAATAAGTTTATCACAAATTACTCTCATAGAGAAATTTTATAGTTCACACTCTATATACGTGCCATAAGCATCAGTGCATTTAGTTTCAATAGATTTATATCCATCAAATCCATATAATTCCGATGCTGTTTCACCTATTACTGCTACACATGCAGGTAGAAGAGATAAATGAAAATCATAGTTTTGTAATTTATTTACAGATAACTCTGCTACAGCTAAACCAATTGATAAAGCTTTTGTCCCAAGGTCGATATAATTGAATTCTTTATGCTTATAATTACAGTCTGTCATATTCTGTTGTGTTGGAGAATAAAAGACTTTCTTAGGAGATATAGATTCTTTTTTGCTGTAACCCTTATTGATCACTATATCTATTGCATTAATTACAGCTATTGCAGGAAGTGCATAAGTAGTAGGCGTTGCAGCACCACCTTTTATTAATGAAAATGCAGCTCCTAATCCAAGGCCTGCGATGGTATTTTTATATATTGTAGACATAATTTTTTTTATTTTTTGTTTTAATTAACAAAAGCTAATTTAACAGATAAATATTAAAATTATATTACGATACATTTTTATATGGGTATTCAAAGTTAAATATTTTTGCACAGCCAATCATTGTCTTTTCATCAACTTTCTGAGAAAAGTCTATTTGTTCTAACTCCGTAATTAACTGTTGTGTTGTTTTTTCCATAAGGCATTTTTGAATTTCAGATGCTGAACCATCCTTTGCATCTTTGACACAGTTTGTATGTATTGATGGGGAATCTAAAAGAGACACAACGGTTTTTGGATAATAGTTCAACATTATACTCCATGGACCTGCCTTTGTTTGACCAGAATTCTCATTTATATTACCACTATCCAACTTATCATGATAAGCATCTGTCTTGAATAAAATAGCAGGCTTATCCAAACACCTATTTATAAAAAACTCAGCTACAACACCTACGTTAGGTATTTTACGATCCATATTCACTATTATGCCATCTGCTTCAAAAATAGTTTGGATATCTATATCCCTTGCCGTTTTTTTGATTTCATCCCTAGATGCAGAATTTTGTACGGCAAAGTTAAATTTCTTAGATAATGTTACTTCTTCCTGCGGTAGGATTATATTGTATTTTCCTTTAGAAAATTTGTATATAGACTCCCTTAACTCAAGATTCCCCGCTAGATCTCTAGCTGTAGACAATGGTGCTGAATAGTAGATATTTATCGGCTTTTTCTTATTACGTCCTTTTTTCTCTTCTGCATTGGCATTGCAGCAGATAAGAAGCATCAATATCGATGCAATGATGTTTTTCATTTGTGTTCTTGGAGTTGGATATTTTAAGGATATTATATGGAAATTACATCAGAAAGTAAATAGTTAGCATATTGGATGTTGTCAAACAAATACTTTATAATATAAATTTTTTCATATCCAAAATCGGTTCAACAACGCTTGCAAGCTGTTGATTTACATATTTATCATCTATTACTATTTTTTTAGCAGTATTATCAACTCCATTAAAACTAATATCTTCAAAGACTTTTTCGATTACAGCCTGTAGCCTTCTAGCCCCAATGTTTTCAACTTTATCGTTTAGCTCTATTGCAATCTTTGCAATCTCCCTTATTCCACAATCAGTAAATTCTATATTTACACCTTCAACTTCTAAGAGAGCTTTATATTGTTTTGGCAAGCTATATTCTCTTTCAGTTAGAATTTTAAACATATCATCTTCATTTAATGATTGTAATTCTACTTTAACAGGTAACCTTCCTTGCAATTCAGGCAATAAGTCAGATGGTTTTGATATATGGAATGCACCAGATGCTATAAATAGTACGTGATTTGTTTTTACTGGTCCATATTTTGTATTGATTACCGTACCTTCTATCAGTGGTAATAAATCTCTTTGGACGCCTTCTCTACTTACTTCACCTCTGCTACCACCACTTGATCTACTTGCTATCTTATCTATTTCATCTATGAAAACTATTCCATCTTCTTCTACAGCTTGAAGTGAGGTTTTAATAATCTTTTCTTCATTTAAAACTTTATCACACTCCTCTTGTAAAATGCTTTGATATGCCTCTGGAGCTTTCATTCTAGAGATTTTAGTTTTTTGACCACCAAAAGCTTTACCAAGCATATCACCTATATTAAATACCCCTAATTGAGCTCCAGGAACATCCATTGTTTGCATCATATTGTTTGTGTTTTCTTTTAGAGAAACCTCAACATCAACATCATTTAGTTCACCATTCCTAAATTTTGTTCTGAATTTTTCCTTAGTTTCATCGCTCGCATTTGATCCGACTACTTCTTGAATTAGTCTGTCTTCTGCAATTATTTGTACTTGTGATAAAACCTCAGCACGCATCTTTTCTCTAACCTGATTTATAGCTATATCAACTAAATCTCTTATGATTGAATCGACATCCCGTCCTATATAACCAACCTCAGTGAACTTAGTTGCTTCTACTTTTATGAAGGGTGAACTAGTTAGCTTTGCTAATCTTCTTGATATCTCTGTCTTTCCTACTCCTGTAGGTCCAACCATTAAAATGTTGTGTGGCAATATCTCGTCCCGCATTGCTAACTCAACTTTCTGTCTTCTATATCTATTTCTTAATGCAATAGCTACAGCTTTCTTTGCAGAGCTTTGTCCAATGATAAATCTATCTAATTCAGCGACAATTTCTTTTGGGGTTAAGTTTGACATTTATTTTCCAAATACAATTCCTAAAAATAATATAAACAATACAATCGTGCTTTTCTTAAAATGTTCAGCACATGATTTTGTATCACTTATATCACATGACTCAAGTGCATTGTATAAGATATAAGAAGCTCCAGCAAGTCCAAAGAAAAACGAACTGTTTAAATTCATACCAAGAGCACTAATAGCTATGCACCCTATAGCTAATCTATAAATCTTCCATACAACAACTTTGATATCTTCACCTCTAAGTTTCAACAAAACAGCAAATGATTTTACACCAGTTTTTAAATCATCTTCTAAATCTTGACATGCATATATCGTATCATATGCAAAAGTGAAAAATGCAAACCCAATGTAAAGAATTGCTAGTTGAGAATAGTTTTTATGATTCACCGTTAGCCATGCCATCAACACACCAATGTTGAATGTAAATCCAAGAATTAGCTGTGGAAAATTTGTGAATCTTTTTGAAAAAGGATATAAAATTGTTAGCAAAGCACCTACTATGCCTATAATAAAGACATTTATAGGTAATGAAAGCAATATAATAAAAGCTAGGATTGACATGAAGAACGCAATATTAATAGCTTCAGAAACCTTCATTTCACCTGATGCTAATGGTCGATTTTTAGTCCTACTAACTTCCCTATCAAATTTTATATCAGCAATATCATTTAAAATACATCCTACACTCCGCATGATAAAGCTCCCAATTGCAAAAATCAAACATAGTACAATTCTAGGCATAAAACTTCCAGAAGTATCTCCTATCCATATTGCACACCATGTAGGTAAAAACAGCATTGGATAAACATAAAAGCTATCCATTCTGATTAGTCTCCCATACTTTGTCTTTGAACCTCTTAAGTATAAATTTTGCACAGGTTTAGTTTTTGTAATGCATAATTCAATCACGCTTACAGAAATTTTTTTTACTTTATCTAAAAATATGGCGAGTTTTTGTTTCATATGCTAAAATAGATTTCATGATATATATTTGACATTTTTAAATGATAGTGTCAATATTTTATGATATATAATATATTCCAAGCATCGCATAACAAAAAAACACAATGGTGCAGTTCACATTACCGAAAAATTCACGTATCCAGAAGGGTAAAGAATACATTACAGATGGCTGTCAAAAAGATGATAAAGAAACTTTATGTGTGAGTATTTATCGATATGATCCTGATGGTGAAAGCAACCCGCGAATCGACACATTTTATCTCAAGAAAGATATTTCTGTAAACATGGTCCTTGATGTTCTTATAAAAATTAAGAATGAAATAGATCCAACCTTAACATTCAGAAGATCTTGTAGAGAGGGAGTTTGTGGAAGTTGTTCTATGAACATAGATGGAGTGAATACCTTAGCATGTACAAAACATATAAGCGATATAGGCAATGCAATCAAAATATATCCATTACCACATCTGCCAGTTATAAAAGATTTGGTTGGTGACCTAAGTGGTTTCTACAAACAATTTGAAAGAGTTAAGCCATGGCTACATACAAGCCATAAAAACGTTGATTCAGAACAAATTCAATCTGAGGAAGATAGGAAGAAGCTAGATGGATTATATGAATGTATTCTTTGTGCATGTTGCTCAACAGCATGTCCAAGTTATTGGTGGAACAGCGAGAAATTCCTTGGTCCTGCAGCACTTTTACAAGCATATAGATGGATAATAGATAGCAGAGATGAAGCAACAGAAGAGAGATTGAAGGACTTAGATGATAACTTTAAGCTCTACAGATGTCATACAATAATGAATTGTACAAATACATGTCCGAAAGGTCTAAATCCTGCACAATCTATATCTAAAATTAAGAGCATGTTAACTGCTGCATAGTATTACATATGCAATTGCGATTGGCTCATCATCTGAGATGGAAAGGTGTCCGATGACATTTTTTCCTACTTTCTCAAGGGTTTTATTACTGAAATACGGCTTCCCACTCTTTAAATCCTTAAATATCTCAATGTCTTTAAATTTAAAAACTTCACCGATTCCATGTCCAGTAGCTTTACTAAATGCTTCCTTTGCAGCATATCTTTTTGCTATATATGCTTCAATTCTACTAATATCAGGAAATTGATTCAACTCATCCTGGGAGAAAATTCGAGTTAAAAATCTCTCCCTACTTTCATCGTAAATTTTTTTGATTCTAGGGATTTGAACTATGTCACAACCTATTCCAATTATCATATGTATTCTTTAAAATATTTATATCAATCATCATTCGATTGTCTTCACAAGCCCTTTGTAGTTGTAATTTGAAACTTAATAACCCCCTAAAACTATTGAAATGGATATGATGTTTAATATGATCTATGACACTTGCCCCAACTTTAATTTTATTTATAAAAAACATTTCTTGGAACATCAGAAGAACTATTTCATCATCAGGTTTTTGTATTGGTATTTGATAAGAAGCATTAAGTCTAGATTGAAGATCAGGAATTTTACATCTAATCTTTGTAGATGTAGTCAATAAAATTACAATGTTATGATCAGTACATCTATTAATTATATGTAATAATGACTTTTCATCAGCCAATTCATAATTATCAATTACAACTTTTTGGTATTGTTTATCGACTCTAACATCTAAACTGTCAGCTCTACAATTCAAATATAACCCCTTAGTGTCTGACAACCAAATTCTTGCCAGCCGACTTTTTCCACTTGATGCCTCACCAAATAAAACAATTCTATTAAATTGAATATTTGTTGGGTCGTATTGAGTTGTAAGAGATCTATATGCTTCCTCATTGCACCTTGTAACGAAAAACTCAGTACTTTTACTTAGAAATTCCTCATCAACTGGTAAAGTCAATTGCTTCATAATAAATCAACGCAATAATTCATTTATTCCGACTTTATTTCTAGTCTCTATATCAGCATATTTCACTATAATTGCACAAGTAATCTGAGCACCAGAATGATTCTGATCTCTAGCGATTGTACCTGGTACTACGACTGCATTCTCAGGAATTATTCCATATGAAATTCTACCAGTTGTAGAGTCATATATTCTTGTTGATTGAGATATATGTATGCCAGGTGCAAGGACAGAGCCTTCAGATACAATAACTCCGCTCGTGATACTGCAGCAGGCTCCAATAAATACATTATCTTCAATTATTGTAGGTTTATCATGTAATGGCTCTAGTACTCCACCTATGACAGTCCCAGCCCCAATGTGGCAATTGTTTCCAACATAACAACAACTTCCAAGTGTGGAATTAATATCTATCATTGTGTTTTTACCAACATATGCACCAACGTTTGTAAATGATAGCATTATTACACAGCCGCTGCTGATATAAACGCCATATCTAACCAATGCACCTGGAACGACTCTAATCCCAGCTTTTTTAAAATCTTCTAAAGTCCAGTTAGAGAACTTCAGAGGTATTTTATCATAGTAATTTCCAGGAAGGATGGTTGGGTTTGTAGATTTAAAATAGATCAAGATCGCCTTTCTGATCCAATCATTTATAACCCATTTACCATCGATTTTTTCACATATTCTTATGTCTCCATCATCTAGCATTTTGAGAGTTCTTTCAGCAGTATCTCTAGCATTCTGAATGAAGTCACTATTATTCCATGCTTCTTCGATAATTTTCTGAGTACTTTGTAATGACATATTTAAAAAAATTAAAATTTATTTTTCACCAGTAAATCTATACTTCTAAAGGAATTAAAACAAGTATTTTTTAAAAATATCAATTTTTTTTACAACCTTTAATATGGTTTTAATAATAAAGATATAAAACGTTTATGAATTAAAAACAGTTTTATTAAAAATAGACCGAATGGATATTTAAAACGAGGCCCTAATCCAGTAACATATATGTCAAAAATTATGGAGGGGATTTCTAACATTGAAAATGCATATTCAAAATTTACCGAGGTAAAAAAAGATTCTGTAAACCAATTTTGTTTTGATATTTTAAGATCAATTCATGCAAAATTAAAGCATTTACCTAATCTTACAAAAACAGAAAATGAAGTTTTAAGAAAAACACAAACACTTGGAACATATTTGTGTATTAAACATTGCCCTACTGCACAAAAGAGAATTGTAGATAATCATAGTGCAGGTTTTTTAAATCAGCTTAATGAAAAACTAGAACAAGCATTATGTCATATAGCAGACTTAAAAAGTAATCAAAAATCTTTTCTAGGTAAATATTTAGGTATTATAAAGAGTTGTAATCTAAAAACCCAAAGAATGATTTAAGATAAAAGCCTCTTGAGAACTTCACAAAGGTCTTTAAAATCCTCAGTTGCAAAATCCCCACCACTAACATCACCTGAGTCGAAGCTTTTTGACATTTCAGGTATGAGAGGGATTGTAGCAAGTAATCTCAGGCCATTTTCAATTGCATATCTTTTAACATTACCACTCCCAAATATATAATTTTTGGAGTTGTCTGAATTGATTAAATATGCCATATTTTCAATTATACCAAATACTTTTATATTAAGCTTTTTCAGCATATCAACAGACCTATGTGCATTTGATAAGGCGATCTCTTGAGGTGTTGAGACTATAACTGCTCCATCTATTACATAGTTTTCAGCAAGGCTAAGGTGTACATCACCAGTACCAGGAGGAGTATCGATAACTAAATAATCTAACTCAGACTTTATACCAATAAAATTTTTATGATGCCAATCAGTATGCAGCAACATGTTGTTTAAAGTTTTAGTTACCATCGGACCTCTCCAGACCAGAGCATCATCTGATTTTACAATAAAGCCCATTGACATTAGCTTCACTCCAGCTTTTTCATGAGGTATAAAGCTGCCATCTTTTATCTTCACCTCTTCATCAACTCCAAATATTTTTTGAATTGATGGACCATATATGTCTGCATCAAATAATCCAACCTTATGTCCAGCTATAGATAAATAATAAGCTATGTTGGAGGCAATACTTGACTTACCAACACCTCCTTTTCCTGAACATACTAATATGATCTTTTTAATTCCTGGTATTTTTTGCTTTAATTTTACATTCTTTTTTGTAATCTGACTTTGTATGAAACAGATTTTAGTTTTGATGTTTAATTCATCAGAAATCTTCTTTTCAATATCTTTAGCAATCTTTTCATCTACTGATGTTTTTACATCTATCATCACATAAAATATCTCTTCTTTCTCTATAATCTCATCAGTTTTATAAGCAAATCCGCTTTGAATAACTTTTTTAATCCTATCTTTGATGTCGGTCATGATTTATATTATTGATTTCACAGATATTTATCTATATAAATAATAAACAAAAAGTAAAAAAACATGACATCATCGATACCACATTGTAAAGCTCAAAAGCAACCTTTTGATAATCCATGGGATGATAATGAAAAAACAAAGCCTAAAGATATTAAAAAAGGTATAAACTTTGTTATGTGGAATAATGACAAAACCAGCAATGGTAGTCCGAAAGATCCAAGCTCACTTGATAAAGGTCTGAAACTAATAATGTTAGTAGTTTTTATTTTTCCAATCCTTGCATGGCTATCTACTGGCTTTTATACAGTAGAGCCAGATCAGGAAGGTGTAATAATAAGATTTGGAAAATATCATGCAACAACTCAACCTGGTCTTCGCTATAAGTTTCCTGATCCAATAGATAAAGTTATAAAAGTTAGCGTTACAGCAATCAATAGAGAAATAATAGGTGCAAGAATACCAACTGGTATTGATATGACTAATAGAAGTGATGATAAAGCAAAGATAAATATACCTGAAGAAAGTCAAATGCTAACAGGTGATGAAAATATAATAGATTTACATTTCTTTGTGCAATGGAAAATCAAAGATGCATACAACTATGTTTTCAAAATAAGAGACATATCTTCTGAAAGCAATACTTTGAGATTAAGTGCAGAGAGTGCAATGCGTGAAGTAATGGGATTAGTAAAACTAAATGATGCGATCTCTGAACAAAGACAAGATATTGAAAGACAAGCTAGAATCATTTTACAGAAGATGCTTGATGAATACCAAACAGGTATAGAAGTTGTTAACTTAGGTGTACTATACAGTTATGTACCATCAGAAGTTAAAGACGCATATAGAGATATTCAAGCTGCAAAAGCAGATAAAGAGAGAGAAATAAACCAAGCATACGCATATAGAAATGATATTTTGCCTAAAGCAAGAGGTCGTGTTTTCTCAATATTAGAAGAAGCTAAAGGTAAAAGAGAAACAATTATCTCTGAAGCACAAGGTCAAGCTAATAAATTCACAAGTATATATAATGAATATAAAGTTGTACCTGAATTAACAAAGAAAAGACTATATATTGAAGCTATGGAATCTATTTTAGCTAATAAAGAAAAGATTCTTATGACAAAAGGTACAAGTAATTCAGTATTACCTCTCTTACCTATGCAAAATGCATTTAAAGAACAAAATAATAAGTAAATAAATATAATTTTATGACACAAAATAAACTTTTTTCATTGGGATTAATTATATTTGCCTTTATTTTTTTAATTGCGAATTCTGCATACATTTTAGATCAAAGGCAGTATGACATAGTAATTCAATTTGGTGATGTTATAAGGGAAGATACTACTCCAGGATTGAAATTTAAGATACCATTCATCCAAAATACAGTGTTTTTTGATAATAGGATCCAAACAATAGTTTTCTCTGCCAGTGATGATAGTGAGGTTGTATCTGCAGACCAAAAAACAATGAAACTTAATGCTTTCAGTAAATACCGTATTTCAGATCCTTTGAAGTTTTTCGTGACAGTAAGAGATGAAAATACTCTAAGAGCTAGAATGATTGCATTAATGGAATCTGCTATACGTGAAGTGATTGGTAGTACTAAATTCAATGACGTTTTAGGGTATAATAGAATAAATGTAATGGAAAATATTACCACAATTGTTAAAGAGCAAATGCTAAAATTTGGTATAGAAGTTCTTGAAGTTAGAATCACAAGAATAGCATTACCTGAGAAAGCTCGTGATGCTGTCTATGCTAGAATGAGAACTGAACGTGAAAAAGAAGCTAGTGAGATAAGAGCTACTGGTTCAGAAGAAGGTCAAAAAATCAGAGCTGATGCTGAAAAACAAAGAGTTGTAATGATAGCTGATGCAAAGCAACAATCTCAAACACTAATTGGAGAAGGAGAGGCAGAAGCTATAAAAACAATTTCAAATGCAGTTGGTACAGATATAGATTTCTTTGATTTTTATAGATCAATTGAGGCATATAAAAATTCATTTGATTCAAAAGATACAAAAATTGTAATAGGTACTGAAACACCTTTCTTAAAGTATATGGATTCTAAACAATAATCTTTTTGTAAAAAAAGTTCTTGACTTGATATTTGTTTTGTGGTGATATCTTTATAAAGTGTCATTAAGCCTCAGTAGTATAGCGTATATCTTTAACGCTATATCCCTGTGATGATGAAGTTACAAAATAAACTTAACGAAAAATGTCAAATCAAAAACTTACAAGACAACAAAAGGAATCAGTATTTTTACTATCAATAGGTACATTTCTTGAGTATTTCGACTTGATGCTTTATATGCATATGGCAGTTTTACTAAATGACCTATTTTTCCCACAAGATGATCCTGCAGTAGCAAAAATCCTTGGAGCTTTTGCATTCGCATCAACCTATATGTTTAGGCCAATAGGAGGTTTTATTATTGGAATTCTAGGAGATAAGATAGGAAGAAAGAAAACAGTTATGATAACAACATTTGTTATGGCTGGATGCTGTTTAACTATGGCTGCTCTACCAACTTATGCTGAAATAGGTATTACTGCCACTGTTGTCATGATTCTTTGTAGGGCTCTACAAGGCTTTTCTTCTATGGGTGAAGTAACTGGTGCTAAACTTTATGTTATGGAATCTTTTAAACAACCTTATAGGTATATATTCTGTGCACTTATATCTTTACAATATCTCATTGGAATTATATTAGCGCTTTTAGTGGCATCATTTGCACTTTCTATGGATACACCTCTCGGCTGGAGACTGGCATTTATGATTGGAGCGGTGATTGCAGTTGTAGGATTAGCTGCTAGAACAAGACTTAGAGAGACTCCTGAGTTTGTCGATTACCAAAGAAGGATGAAGATTATGGGGGCATCTAAAGGTATAGTAATGCCTAAAATAGAATTCCCTAATCAGAAAGTTAACTTTAAGACAGTTTTCTTTCTTTTAATGCAATGGCCTACATCAGGTGTGTCATACTGCTCAGCATATTTTTATGCTGGAGAGTTTATGAAAGAGTCACTAGGGTTCACAGCTGAACAAGTTATAAATCAGAATCTAAAATTATCAATTTTATCAGTTTTTATCTATTTGATAACTATAACAGCTTCAAGGAAATATCATCCAGCAAAAATAGCAAAAGTATATACAATCATGGCTCTTTGCTATTTACCATTTATTCCATATTTATTTAATACAGTTGATAGTGTATTCAGACTAACAGTTCTCCAATTGATGTTGATAATACCTTTACTCTGCTTTAATTGCTCTGATGTGATTTTTTTCAGGCATTTTCCAGTCACTAAGAGATTTAAGTGTGTTGCTATAATATTCGGTTTTGGTTCTTTGTTTGTAGCAATCATGCCAACACTATTCATATATCTAAAAAGTCATTTCGGGCACTACGGATTATTATTTATATTCATACCAGCAGTAACATTGCAGTTATTTGCACTCAACTATGTCAAAAAACTAGAAAAAGCAAAAGGTTGTTACTCGGAATACCCGAATGTTAGACTACAAACAGTCACATATCCAGCAGAGTATGAGTTCAAGAATCCAGAGCTTTATGCTGGATATGACCTTGAGTGTAAATACAGTACAATTCTATTAAATAAG
>CALPOD020000010.1 GCA_943325105.2 Candidatus Fokinia solitaria
ACCTTAAAGATAATAAAGATCTAGTCACTATCAAGTGATGTTGAATTTCTTTATGATTATATTTTTAACATCATCACAAATATTATGAACTGCTTTTAATATATTATCTTCTTTAAATCTCTTTTGAACTAAATTATGTAATGCAAATTCTACTACTTCATATATTTGAAAAAACTTAATTTTATTTTCTAGAAACATATTAACAGCAATTTCATTTGCATAGTTCATAATAATTCTTGAAATATGTCCATCTTTAGCTGCATCAATTGCTAGTCTAAACATTGGAAATTTATCATAATCTGGTTTGATGAATGTTAACTTACCAATCTCAGTTAAATCAAGCGATTTATGGAAAATACTTTGATTTGGCCAAGAAAGAGCATAGGCTATTGGTAGTTTCATATCAGGAGCGCTTGCATGCATCAGAAGAGAGGCATCATTCATTTGGATCATTCCATGTACAACTGATTCTGGGTGTATGACTACATCAATCTGATCCAATGAGGCGCCAAATAAATACGAAGCTTCTATTACCTCTAATGCTTTGTTGAAAAGGGTTGCAGAATCGACTGTAATCTTATTACCCATCTTCCAAGTCGGGTGATTTAAAACATCTGAGACTGAAGCACATCTTATCTCTTCTGATGTTTTATTTAAAAATGGACCACCAGATGCAGTTAAAATTATTTTCTTAAAACTTTTTTGTGCCATTCCATCAAGTATCTGGAATATTGCATTATGTTCTGAATCAATTGGAATGATGATGGTTTTGTAAAGTTTTGCATATTCGATCATCAATTCACCAGCATATATAATCGTTTCTTTATTAGCGAATGCAACTAAATCTGAGTGCTTTATTGCTTCAAATGTTAAATCTAATCCTTGAAGGCCTGGAACAGCTGTAATTGATATATTGTATCCATATGAAATAACTTCCTTCTGAGCATCTTCGCCATATAAAACTTTTGTCTCAATTTTGTGTTCTTTGAGGGCTTTTATAACTATATCTGCAGAAGTTTTATCTGACATTACAATATATTCAGGCTTTGATTCAATGCCTTGCTTAATAGTCTCTAGAGCATTTTTACCAGATATAATAGTTTTGATTTTTAAATGATTTTCAATGCATAATTCAAATGCTTGCCTACCTACAGAGCCACTACCACCCAAGAGCAAAACTTCTCTTTGTGAGATATTATCGATTTTACCTACATTCTTATTAAGGTTAAAAACTGATTGATGCACTTTAGAAATCTGGATTTGTATAATGTGTTGGAACTAGTATTCCATTGACTACATCTTTTAATATTGCGCTGAGGCTTGGTCTTGACTTCATTAATGCATACCATGCTTTAACTTTGCCATTGTATTCCCATGGGACATCACCAACAAGATCTAAAACTGAAAGCTGTGCTGCTGCTGCACAATCCCCTATAGTGACTTTTTCACCACATAAATAAGTATTATTTGAAAGCAGATATGCAATATAATCAAGATGATACATAATGTTCTTCTTAGCAGCTCTAATCGCAGTTGAATTAGGAGAGTTTTCAGTATACAAAATTCTACTAATGATTTTCTCAGATAAAATATATTTTGTAACTTCGTTGTAGAATTTTTCTGTAAACCAATTGAAAACGAATCTTATATGTGCTCTGTTTTCAGCATCACCTACAAGTAGCTTCGGCTGTATATCAAGCTCTTCTAAAAACTCTATTGTTGGATAAATTCCCCTTATTAATGAGTCATTTGACAAAACAAGAACAGGTGTTGTACCAGCTGGATTAATCATTAGAAACTCCTCTCTATGTTCCCAAGGTTTTTCAGAGATCATGTCAAATGATTGATTTTTTTCCTTTAAACACATCCTTATAGTCCTAGAAAATGGACATGTTGTAAAATGGTAAATTCTAAATGTTGTCACTAAATATTAACTTTTTGTTGGTTTATAATGTAACATTATACACTATAAAAATTTTTTACAAAAATATAGTAAAGCTCATCTTAACATAAATAATCTATATAAACAGTAATTAAAATGTTGCTCTATAGGAATTTCTTAGATAGAGTAACAACTAGAATTAATTGCCTATAAAAAACAATGAAAATAAGTGTTGATTTTAATACAAAATCTGATGTACAGCCTCAAATTGAAAAACTGAAATCTGTAAGAGGAATGGAATGGGTGTTGCACAAGCAAGATCCTAGTGTCGTTGCAATGTTTATGAATAGACTTGGCATCAGTGAAGTTTTAGCAAGTATAATATCTAATAGAAATATTAATAACATCGATGATGCAAAAGCATTTCTATCTCCGATGTTAAAAGATGTGATGCCTGATCCTAAAAAACTACTTGATATTGATAAAGCTACTCAGAGAGTTATAAGAGCTTTAAATGATGAAGAAAAAATAACAGTATTTGCAGATTATGATGTTGATGGAGCTACTTCTGGAAGTCTTCTATATAAGTTTTTCGCAAGCATTGGAGAAAGTATTGATGTTTATGTACCAAACCGCTTCTCAGAAGGATATGGACCTAATAATAAGGCGTTTGATAACATTAAGTATAATGGTACATCTCTCGTAATAATAGTTGATTGTGGATCTGTTGCATTTGAGCCGTTAAGTTATGCAAAAAAAATAGGTTTAGATGTGATAGTAGTCGACCACCACATAACTGATATTGTATTACCTGAAGCTGTGGCAATTCTAAATCCTAATAGATATGATGAAACGTTTCAACCAAAAACAATTGCAGCTGTAGCTGTAACCTTTTTATTTTTAGTTGCTCTGAGGTCTGAATTAAGAAAAATCCAATGGTTCAGTGATGATATACCAGAGCCTGACATGATGGATTTTCTTGATGTTGTAGCTCTTGGAAGTGTTTGTGATCTAATGCCATTAATTCCTTTAAATAGAGCTTTTATAAAAAATGGATTAAAGTTAATAGAGAGAGGTAGTAATTATGGTATTTCAGCATTGATGGAGGCTGCAAAGATTAGATGTAAAGTACAAAGTCATCATCTAGGGTATACTATTGGACCTCGTATAAATGCAGGTGGCCGGTTGGATGATAGTAGCCTTGGTTTTAAATTATTAACATCAAATAGTAAAGAAGAAGCTACTGTAATTGCAGATACACTTGAGATGTTAAACTCTGAAAGAAAGACTTTGGAAGCATTGACATTAGAAGACGCAGTAAATAGTGTTAAGAATGCAAAAAGATCAACTGACACAGTTATTATTGCAATTGGCGTTGAATGGCACGTAGGAGTACTTGGGATAATTGCCAGCAGATTAAAAGAAGAATATCATAAACCAACCTTCATCATGACATTAGATGAAAAGAAAGGTGTTGCAAAGGGATCAGTAAGGTCTATATATGGTGTCGATGCTGCAATGCTCATTCAAGAAGCTAAAGATTTATCTTTGATATTAGAAGGTGGTGGGCATGCTATGGCTGGTGGTTTCTCAGTAGCAAAAGAAAAAATTGATGCATTTGCTGAATATCTTGAAAAGAGAATAGGTGAAATTCTTAAAGATAGTACAAATCTCTTATCAGAAGCAAGAAAAGTGATGGTTGATGCAGTGATTTCTATACCAGGTGTTAAAATTGAATTATTCAATGAGATATCAAAGCTTGAACCATTTGGTTTAGCTAATCCTAAGCCATATTTCATGATAGATAATGTGATTATCAAGAATATAAGTTATAGCAAAGGTATATGCTTCATTACTATATGTGATGTCTTTGACCAGAATCAAGTATTGAAATGTTTATGCTTTACAACTTCATCAAACAATATAGTAGAGTTTTTAGGTAAATATTCTCATAATGTGATAAGGGTTCTTGGTACACTGCAAGCTAATAATATGTATGCAGGATACATAAATTTTGTAATAGATGATATATGTGTGTATGAGTAAAATTTCATTAATTGGTTATGGGAGCTGGGGTAAAGCTCTTTTGAAAGTTATTGCTGAAGTTGAAAGCAATACTTCTATTGTTTTGTATACAAGGCAGGAAAAAAGCTTTGTGAGATCATCTGTTCAAGAAATAACTCAAAATTATAAAAAAGTCTCCATTACGAATGATTTATCTGATGTTTTCAATGGCTCAGATATATCTGTAATAGCAACTAGGGCACAAGAAGTATCTAATCTAGTTTCAGATGTACAAAATTTAGGAAAAAAGTTTAATTCTTGTGTGATAACCTCCAAAGGTTTCTCTGTTGATGGCAATCTCTTAAGTTATGTCGTAAATGATATTGTAAATGATGATATAGCAGTACTCTCTGGTCCGAATTTCGCATCTGAAATCATTGCTGGAAAATTAACAATATCAACTTTAGCTTCAGTAAATCCTGAAAAGTTCAAAAATATATTCAATAGTCCAAATTTTAAAGTTGAAATTTGTGAAGATATTATAGGAGTGCAGGTATGCAGTATTTTAAAAAACATTTTTGCAATGGGCTGTGGGATAGTGTTTGGTGCATTTCAGAGTGATAATATGAAAGCTGCTTTCATGACAAAAGCTTTTAATGAATTACTCTACATAGTAGAAAGCTTTGGTGGCAAGCGAGATACAATATATACTTCCGCAGGAATAGGAGATCTGATTCTAACTTGTTATAGTACCACCTCAAGGAATCATGAATTTGGACGTAAATTCATAACTAATACTTTGGATAATGATATTGGTACTGTGGAAGGTTATGCTTCTCTAATGCTGCTTGAGAAAAGGTTGGATCAAAAAATGCCTTTATGTAAAGCTATATATGATCTGCTCTCAAAGGCAATTTCTAAAGATGAATTTGGAAAAATTATATTAGGAATTTAATTAACTCATTTTAGATATTTTCCATACAGAGCTTTGTGTTAAGTATCTGCAAAATGTGACTTTTTGTGTTTTTTCAACTGTTTTATCAGTAGAGCCAGAAATTAAATTACCATTAGAATCTTCTGTAAAAAAGATTTGTTGACTTTTAATCTCCACTGTCAAAACTGCTCTATCTCCATAAAGTATAGCATCAACTAAAGTGATAATTTCAATATTTGCAACAGAATTTTTCTTAGTTAATCCACTTAGTTTTGAATTTTCAATCTCTTGTTGGGTCTTTATATATAATTCACTTTCTATAAGGAATTCTAGAGTTTTAAAATCAGATTCATTTATGGCTTTTATAGTCATGATATAAGCTTTCCTCACACCACTTATAAATTTATCGAAATCAAAATCAGAGTCTTGAGATCTTATTTGTTGTAAAGTAGCTTTAATACCTTCTGATAGTTTTAATTCTTCTGCTGAAGTTGTCTGTGCATTTATTATATTAATTTCTTCAGAATTATTTTTATTACCATATTTTTGATTAAATAGATTGGCAATAACACTCTTGTTATATCTTTGTTTCCTTTCTTTATCAGCTTCAGGATCAAACTGACCAAGCATCTTTATCAATTTACTAATGATGAGAAAAGTACATATTAGTAGTATAATTATATCCATTTATACCTCTTTATAATCGATTTTAAAAAAATAGTTTGCTTATTAATTTAACTCAAATGTTTTATATTGCACAACAGAGTTATTTTTTAACTTTAAAAATCACTCTACATCAGTTTTTTACTACAGTATACAGGTTTAAAAAAAATCATCTACTATCAAAAACAGCAGGTATTGATATTTTTTTGGGAAATAAAACATGCATATTACCAAAAACATTTAGTCCACTACTAACATTTTCAGCTCTTTTACCCCTTCCAAAAAATAAATCTAACCTACCACCGCCTTGAATTGCACCGCCTTTATCTTGAGCTATAAACATCCTTCTGTAATTTTCACCATTAGTATAACCTTTGATGTATGGCATCTTTGCATCAACCCATATTGGCACTCCATAAGGATAAATTTTACTATCTATCGCAGCAGAGCATTCAGGTGTCAACATAACATTCTGCGCGCCTACAGCATGCATCTCCTTTCTTGGTTTAAAAAACATATATGAATCATTTTTTTCCATATCTTGATGCCCTTTTTTGCCATTAATCCTTAATTTATTCATAATATTGACTGATGATCCAAGATATTCAGAGGGCAATGGTTTAAAAGAGAATCCATTTGAACCACTTGATACTAAAGATATTTCACCACCCTCTTTTAGCCTTACAACACCTGTGCCTTGTATATGCATAAAATAAAGCTTTGGCATATCATTTACCCAAGCTATTTCTAATCCATGTTTATCTAAACTACCATTATTTATTGATCTTCTTTTTAATTTATGAGTGCCTTTCATTTGCTTTAAATTAGGAAGTGGCATATGAATAGGATGTTTAAAATCTAAATGCTTTCTCCTGCTACCTTGTAATTCTATTTCATAATATCCAGTGAATTTAGAATTAAAAGTTAGATTGCGTCCATGATTAGACATTCCAACCTTATATGGTATGAAATTTTGCTGAAAGAATTTTTTTATTAAAAATCTTGCTTCTCCTAACTTATGCCCTTTTAAATGATTTAAATCACCTAATGTTTTTGAAAAATTCAGAGCTTTACTACAAACATTCTTCCACTCTGTTAGATTTTCTCCAACTTTTTTACCGCTGATACTTTTTTTATTTTGGATCTTTTTACATGAACTTAGAAATGCTAAAAATGACTTCTCATGCATCGCGTTATCCCATCCATCAAGGTCATTGAAAGAAGATTGTATGAAGTGAGTTGTAGGCCTTGATATTGGTTTTTGTTTTATGTTTCTTGTTGTACTACAACCTGTGAAGAGAATGAGTGAAAATATTATGCAAAGACTTTTTACAAATATCCTCATTCAATTATTTAAAATTTTAGTCCAGCCTCTCTTGCTGCATCTGCTAAGGCTTTGATTTTTCCATGGTATTTATATCCACTACGATCAAAGACTATACTTGTTATACCTTTCTCTAAAGCCTTCTGCCCAATTGAGAGTCCTACCGCATTTGCAGCGTTGACATTGGCAGACTTTTTACCTTTATCTTCTAATGCTTTTAAAACTACAGAATCAAGAGTCGATGCAGACACAATTGTTGTACCTTTTTTATCATCTATGATCTGAGCATATATGTTGTTATTAGATTTAAAAACAGTAAGTCTTAGTAAACCTATAGAGTTCTTCTTAAGCTTTCTTCTAATTCTTTGTCTTCTTCTGTCGAAGTTATTTTTATATAATGTCATTTGCCAATACCTAATTATTTTTTCTTAGATGCTTTTTTGATAATAACAACACCTTCATATTCGATCCCTTTACCTTTATAAGGCTCAGTAGGTCTTTTAGATCTAATCTGTGCTGCAAATAAACCAACCTGCTCTTTGTCATAACCAGAAACAGTTACGGTGTTTTTATCACATTTTATATCAATGCTTTGAGGAACAGCAATAACAATATCATGGCTGTATCCCAATGACATTTGAAGCATCCCTCCAATGATTCCAGCTTTGTAACCACTTCCAGTAATAATAAGAGTTTTTGAAAACCCTTTTGAAACTCCTTCAAGCATATTCTGAACTAGCTGTCTTGTGAGACCCCACATAGCTCTAACATCCTTACTTGTTTCTGATGGCTTCACATCTATAGCAGGAGTGACAAATATATTGTTGTTATCCAGTGATAACTTAATCAAATTACTAAAGTCTCTTGAAAGTACTCCTTTAGGTCCTTTAACTGAAAGATGATTTGCACTTACCTTTGCTTCTACACCAGAAGGTATAGTTACAGGTACTTTTCCAATTCTTGACATATTATAATCATAATTAAATTATTCTATAGTGAGTAACAACTCACCACCTAAACGTTGTTCTCTTGCAGCCTTATCTGTCATTAAACCCTTGGGGGTGCTGATTATTGCCACACCTAAACCATTACGCACTAGTTTTATTTGTTTAGCTTTAATATAAACTCTTCTGCTAGGCTTAGAAATCCTTGTAATTTTAGATATTACAGGCATTCCTCTGTAATACTTCAGAGCAACTTTAATACTTCTCAAATCTTCTGATTTTTTATAAGCATCTATATATCCTTCTTGTTGAAAAATATCTAAAATATTTACATTCAGTTTTGATGCTAAGATTTCAGCAAAAGCATGGGAAGCCATCTGAGCATTCCTAAGTCTTGTTATAGAATCTGATATTAGATCTTGCATTGACATTTTATTTCTCCAAATTATTTATTACCAACTTGCTTTTTTCATACCTGGAATCTGTCCTGAACTTGCTAATTCCCTCAGTACAATTCTAGATACCTTAAATTTTCTATAGTAAGCTCTTTTACGCCCGCTCAATAAACACCTATTGCACACACGATTTGGTGAGCTGTTGCGTGGTAGAAGCGCAAGTTTTTGATTTGCTAAAAATATTTCGTTCTGCGAGAGTGTTTTGTTAAACACTATCTCTTTAAGTCTTTTACGCTCAGCTTCATATTTTGCCGCAAGATGCTCACGCTTCTTATTTCTTTCTAGTACACTTTTTTTTGCCATATTGAATTATTGAATGAATGGAATATCAAAAAGTTCTAATAACAATCTCGCTTCAGCATCATTTTGAGCTGTTGTGACAAATGTTATATTCATGCCTCTAATTTTATCAACTTTATCATAATTGATTTCTGGAAACACTAACTGCTCCTTTAATCCTATTGATAAGTTACCTTTTCCATCAAATTGTTTTTTTGAAAACCCTTTGAAGTCTCTTACACGGGGAAGAGCTATGTTTACAAGTCTATCAAAGAACTCATACATACCGTTACCACGGAGCGTTACTTTACAACCCAAGCCCATTCCAGCTCTTATTTTAAAGCCAGCGATTGACTGCACAGCTTTTGTGATAACTGGTTTCTGACCTGTGATCAAGTACAGTTCATTGAATGCAACTTCTAGTGAAGATTGATTAATTGCTGCGTCCTTAATACATGTATTGACAACGATCTTCTGTAGTCTAGGGATCTGCATGACATTTTGATATGACATGTTTGTCATCATTTTAGATTTCACTTCCTCATCATAAAGCTTCCGGAATCTTGGATGCGTTTGAATTGAGGTTTCAATTTTTGTCTTACTCATAAAAATTTATTGATTAAATATTTTCACCTGTTCTTTTTGAAAACCTTACTTTGGTACCATCGGTATCAAATTTATAACCAACTTTTGTGCGCAATCCAGTTCTTGGATCTATGTGAGAGACATTTGATGAATGAATTGGCTGCTCAATTTTCAAAGTGGAAGGTTTAGGGTTTTCCATTGTAGGCTTAACACGTTTGTTCATAAGGTTTATACCATCAATAACAACTTGCATTACACTTGGCATAGCTTTTACTATGTGTCCTGTCTTGCCCTTTTCTTTGCCACTAGTGACAAGTACTAGGTCGCCTTTCTTAAATTTCATTTTATTTTTTTGCATATATCTAAAATCTATAAAACTTCTGGTGCTAATGATATTATTTTAGGAAAAGAACCTCTGATTTCACGTGGTATAGGGCGATCAATGCTCGTGCCTATTAGCTCATAATTTTTATCTAAAATCACAACAGAGCTTGATGAAAATCTAATAACAGACCCGTCTTTTCTTTTGATTTCAGGTTCTGTTACAATAACAGCATCATAAACCTCACCTACTTTAACTTTGCTACCTTGTCCGCCGAATTTTCTAGATTTCTTTGTTAGAGATTTAACAGAAACTTTGATTACTTCACCTACTTTAGCATGTCTTTTTCCCGTTCCACCATGTGGTTTGATACACATCACAGTTTGAGCACCTGAATTATCAGCTACCTCAAGTCTACTACCCATTTGTATTGCCATTTTCCTACCAAATTATATTAAGCTTTAATTTCTGATTGGTCATATAAAACAACCCATTTTTTTGTCTTAGAAATTGGTGGTGATTCTTCTATGAATACAACATCACCTACTACTATTTGTTCTTTAGGGTCATGAGCCATGTACTTTTTATCGAATATGACTTTCTTTTTGTACTTAAGATCCATTCTGTGTTTACGAACTTTCACAACAACAGTTTGTTTTCCAGCTATACTTTTTACAACACCTTTTAAAATTTTCTTTGGCATGTATTTTTATCCGTTTTTATTTTTTTTCTTTATATCGCTCAGTCTTGTTTCTAGTCTAGCAATATTTTTCTTTACCTTTTTTAGGCTAGCAGGATTCACAGAATCAAGCTTTTTTTGAAATCTTAAATTCATATATTCTTTCTTTAAGTTCCCAAGCATTATTACCAACTCATCTGTAGTTAAAGGTAAAATTTCTTTTGAATAATTCATTTTAAATTACATTTATTTTTTTTCTGGAAAATGCAATACACCTAGTAATAACTGGGCGCAGTCTACCACATTTTTCACTTTCAAGCAACTTCCTCAATTCGTTGTACAAATTTAGTCTTGATTGGGAGCTTACCACTTGCAAGTCTGAAAGCTTCTTCTGCTTGTTCAGGTGTTACTCCTGTAAGCTCAAATAAAATCCTACCTGGTTGCACTCTGCAAATATAAAATTCTACCGAACCTTTACCACTACCCATCCTTACCTCAGCTGGTTTACGCGATACAGGAACATCTGGAAATACTCTTATCCATAGTCTTCCAGCCCTACGTAAATATCTATTTATTGCTTTCCTTGCAGCTTCTATTTGCCTTGCGGTAATTCTTTCTGGCTCAAGAGCTTTCAAACCAAACGAACCGAATGCTATAGTATAGCCACGTTTAGCAATACCATTGATCCTGCCTTTAAAAGCCTTTCTATATTTTGTCTTTTTAGGAACTAACATATTATACTGTTATCTTATTAACGTTACTTAGCAACTTTAAATGTCTCACCTTTGAATATCCATACCTTCACTCCAATAACACCATATGTAGTGTTAGCTCTAGCTTTTGCATGATCAACCTGTGCTCTTAATGTGTGTAGTGGAACTCTACCTTCCATATCCCATTCAGAACGAGCTATCTCAGCACCACCTAATCTTCCAGAGACCATAATCTTAATACCTATAGCACCCATTTTCATAGCATTACGAATCGCCCCCTTCATAATTTTTTTAAATGGAGAGCTTGATTCAAGCTGTTGAGCAACAAGATTAGCAACAATTTGTGCTTCAACTTCAGGCCTTCTAACCTCAGTTATATTGATTGAAACCTCATCACCAGTAAGATTAGAGATAAAATCTTTAACTTTTGTCATATCATCACCTTTTTTCCCTATTACAACACCTGGTTTAGCAGTATGAATTGTAATTTTTGTCTTCTTATTTAGGCGTTCTATAACAACTTTGGCAACTGCTGCATGAGCAAGTTTCTTATCTATAAATTTCTTAATTTCTAAGTCCTGATGTAGTTTGATTGCATAATCAGCGCCATCTGCATACCATCTTGAATCCCAAGTACGTGTGATACCAAGACGAAGACTTATAGGATTAACTTTTTGACCCATTATAATTTCCTCATTAAAATTTTATTCTTCTGTAACAAAAATCACAAACCTACTTAGAGGTTTCATAATTCTTGATCCTCTACCTCTAGCTCTAGCAGCAAATCTTTTTATGTAAGGACCTCTTTCTATTAAAACTTCAGAAATACGTAACCTATCTATATCAAGATTTTGATTGTTTTGCGCGTTTGCTATTGCAGAGTTTAAGACGCTTAACATATCTTTTGAGACTTTCTTTTTGGAAAATGTCAATTGTAAAATCGCTTCACTAGCCTTAACTTTTCTAATTTGATTTGCAACCAGATTAGCTTTGTAAATACTAGTTCTTACTAGAGCACTTTTAGCATATGCTGTTGTTGCCTCGTTTTGATTATTTTTTGTCATTTTTTACCTGCAGTTTTTTTGTTACCACTATGACCACTAAATGTCCTAGTAGGAGCAAATTCTCCTAATTTCTTACCAACCATATCATCAGTTACTCTTACTGGGATCATTTTTTTGCCGTTATGCACCATAAAGGTGAAATTAACAAAATTTGGTAATATTGTACTACCTCTTGACCAAGTAGATATAACTGTTGCAGAGCCTTTAGAAGACTTAGCTACCTTTGTGAACTTTGCTAGTAATTTCGGACTTACAAAAGGTCCTTTCCAATTTGATCTTTTACCCATATAAATTAATTAATTAACGGTTTCTATGTCTTGACTTAGCAATAAACTTATCTGTACGCTTATTACTTCTTGTACGCTTACCTTTAGTTGGTTTACCCCAAGGAGTCACTGGGTGTCTACCACCAGATGACTTACCTTCACCACCACCAAGCGGGTGATCTACTGGGTTCATTGCAACACCACGTACTGTAGGTCTGACACCTAACCAACGTCTTCTACCAGCTTTCCCATATACAACATTTTTATTGTCCAAATTCGATACAACCCCTATTGTAGCTCTACACATAGGAGAAACAATACGAATCTCACCAGATCTGAGTTTCAAAAGTATTTGCTCAGGGTCCTTACTGACTACCGAGGCATATGAACCTGCAGCTCTAGCTAACTGTCCACCTTTCCCAGATTTTAGTTCAACATTATGAACCATTGTATCAATTGGGATGTTCTTAAGCAGCATTGAATTACCGACTTTAATATCAGCTGAATCATCAGAAATAATCTCAGCACCAGGAGTTAGTTTATTTGGAGCTATAATATAAGCCAGTTCACCATCTGAATACTTTATAAGAGCTATGAATGCTGAACGGTTAGGATCATACTCAAGACGTTCAACTAAAGCTGGCATACCAACTTTAGTACGCTTGAAATCAACAAGTCTATATTTACTTTTACAACCAGAGCCCTTTTTCCACGCAGTGATTCTACCAAAATTGTTACGGCCTTTTGCAGCACGTTTTTTTGCTAGCAAACCTTTAACTGGCTTACCTGACCATAATTCACTTCTATCAACCAGAACTGTATCACGACTACCAGGTGTTGTTGGTTTAAAAAACTTTAATGCCATTTATCTTATCTTCTATTGAGTTATATTATGAACCAAAGATCTCATCAAACTTTGTACCTTTTTGTAGTGTTACTATAGCTTTCTTCATTGTAACTTTTTTTCCAATACGGCCTTTTCTAGCACCTTTGGTTTTTGTTCTTGAAGCTATTATATTAACGCTTTCTACTTGCTTACCAAAAATCTTTTCAACAGCAGATTTCACTTCAACTTTAGTAGTTTCATTTCTGATGTAGAATGTATATTTCGATCCTTCATGCTGTGCAAAAGCCTTTTCTGTTCTAACAGGTGAGACTAGTACATCATATAACTTTGGTTGTATAGTCATTTTGCAAATCTTGTTTGTAAGTTATCAATTGCAGAAACAGTGATGATAATTTTATCGTGTTTCATTATATCTAAAACATTTATTCCAACTATTGGTAAAATGTTAACCTTATGTAAATTGGATGATGAAAGCTTCAAGTTATCACTTATCACTGAGTCAATCATTAAAAGTTTTGTATTTTGATTTATACCTATTTCTGAAAGATTCTTTATGAAAGTTGATGTCTTCTTTTCACTTATATCTATTTTGTCCATAAGGATGATTTTACTTTCTCTAAAGCTTGTTGAGAGAATAGATTTTAATCCTAACTCTCTAACTTTTTTATTAAGTGAGAACTCATGTGATCTAGGGATTGGTCCAAATGTTATACCGCCGCCAATGAAAATTGGAGCTTTGATGCTACCATGCCTTGCACGACCACCACCTTTTTGATTATATATCTTTCTTGTTGAACCGCTCACTTCATTACGTTGCTTTGCTTTATGTGTTCCAGCACGAGCTTTAGCTCTTTGCCAAGACACAACCCTTTGGATAATATCAACACGAGTTGCAATACCAAATGTAGCTTCGTCAAGAGTTTTTGTTTCAACAACCTGGTTTTCCCAGTTTAAAACTTCTACTTGCATCTATTTAAATATAAATTATATATAGTATTTTCTATAATAGAGTGAACCAAGAGGCTAGAATTTTTCTGATGCCTGAGGAATCAATCAATTAAAAACTACTTAATGAATTAAATGCCATAATTTCGTTACTGCTGCAACGTTTTTCGACACAATATAATTTGTCTTATGTTTTTTAAACTCCAAAAGACAGATTGTAGTAGAGATCAACTTACAGGATTTTTTATTGTTTTGCAAGTACTTAATTACACAATATTGTTTATAATTTCTCCATGTAGACTGTTTTGTGTTGCACTTTTTATCATAACATTTACTACATCACCAATTTTAGATTGTGGATTTTCTACTATAACTGATTGCATATACTCTGATTTACCAACTAATTGTCCAGGATGTTTGCCTGGTTTTTCAAGTAATACTGAAAGAATTTTTCCAATTTTACTTTCATTGAAATCTTTTTGTTGTTGATAAAGAAACTTTTGTAGTCTTTGTAATCTATCATCCTTATTTTTTTCAATGACTTGATTTTTTAGAGCCGAGGCAGGAGTTCCAGGACGTGGACTGTATTTAAATGAATATGCTTGTGCATAATTTACTTTTTGTACCAAATCCATTGTATGATCAAAATCCTCCTCAGTCTCCCCTGGATAACCAACGATGAAATCAGATGAAAATGCTATGTCTGACCTTGCTGCACGAAATTTATCTATCAGATTAAAGTAGAAATCACGCTTATGCTTCCTATTCATTGATTGTAAGATCTTATCTGAGCCTGATTGTACTGGTAAATGGATATATGGCATCAATTTATCTATATTTGCATGTACATCTAACAAGTCTGAGCTGAGCATATCATTTGGATGCGAAGTCGTATATCTTATTCTTTCAAGTCCATCTATTTCTGCGAGTAATTTTATTAATTTACCAAGAGTGATTTCATTACCTTTATCATCTAATCCATGGTAAGCACTGACGTTTTGACCCAATAATGTGATCTCTTTACAACCATGTGATACCAAACCTATTGCTTCTCTATAAACAGCAGAGAAAGACCTCGAGAACTCGGCACCACGTGTATATGGAACTACGCAAAAATGGCAAAATTTATCACACCCTTCTTGCACGGAAAGGAATGCCGAATATTTATTTTGCAGTGTTTCAAAACCTAATGTATCAAACTTATCATTCTCATAGAAATCTAGGTCAACAACCCATGATTTTTCACGTTTAACTCTTTCAATGAGCTCAGGTAAATTATGGTATGATTGAGGGCCTACTACTATATCTACACAAGGCGATCTAGCTATAATGTTTTCACCTTCAGCTTGCCCTACACAGCCAGCTACGACTACCATCATTTCGCTATCATGTTTTTGTTTTTTATCCTTCTTCAGAAGCGCAATTCTACCTAATTCAGAATGTACTTTCTCAGAAGCTTTTTCTCTTATATGACATGTATTTAAAATTACTAAATCAGCCTTTTCAGGCGATGCAGCTTGGTTAAATCCGTGTGGCTTTAGAAGTTCTACCATCCTTTCTGAATCGTAGACGTTCATCTGACATCCATAAGTTTTAACGTAAACACTTTTGATTTTTATATCTTTTGATAAAGTTTCATCCTTATCAATCTCAGTAATCATTTTTTTAAGTGAAAAAAGTTTGATTTAAAAAATAACTTCAAATAATACCTGACTATTATAAAAATTACAATTTAAAGGTCAACCTTAATTTACCCATCTATAACTAAGTGCTTCAGCCAATATAGTACTTGTACACTCCTCAGAGTTTTGCAGATCAGCAATCGTACGAGCAACACGAAGTACTCTATTAACGCCTCTCATTGATAGATTAAATTTGTCTATTGCAGCATAAATTAGCTTTTGAGCTGATGTATCGAGCTTTACTGATTCTTTGAGCAAATCACCATCAAGTTGTGAGTTTATAGTTGCTTTGATGCCTAATTTTTCGCATCTGCTGCTTTGTATCTCTCTCGCTTTGATAACTCTCTTCAAAATATCTGCTGACTTTTCAACTTGTATTGGCTCAGCTTCATTTGCAATTATACCTATTTCTGATGGATTGATAGGAGATATATGCACGTGCATATCAAACCTATCGAGTAATGGCCCTGAAATCCTTTTTTGATAGTCTTCAGCGCATAAAGGAGCCTTTCTACATCTCAAAATTGGATTATCATTAAAATAACCACATTTACAAGGATTCATAGCTGCTATCAACTGAAAATTAGCTGGATATGTGACATGCGCGTTGACTCTTGCTATTGTGATATTTTTAGATTCCAGAGGCTGCCTGAGTGATTCTAAAACTTGTTTACTGAATTCAGGCAGTTCGTCTAAAAACAGCACTCCATTATGTGCAAGCGTTACTTCACCTGGCTTAGCATCTTTACCACCTCCAACAATTGCAGGCATGGAAGATGACGAATGTGGTTCTCTAAATGCACGTCTCTGTATCAACCCTTTATTCACATCAAACAAACCTACAATACTAGCTATAATGCTTACCTGTAGCTGCTCATCTCTTGTTAGAGGTGGCAATATACTATTCAGTCTTTTAGCTAACATCGACTTTCCTGTACCAGGAGGTCCCATCATGAGAAGATTATGTCCACCTGCTGCTGCTATTTCTAATGCTTTTTTAGCAAAATGCTGCCCCTTAACATCACTCAAGTCATGAGATTCACTTTCGACATTTGATTCAACAGGTATAATTCCAACCTTTTGAATATTATTTTGTCCACGAAAATGGTTTATAATATCAAGTAAATTAGAAGGAGCTAAAACATCATTATTATCAGCAAGACTGGCCTCATAAGCGTTATCATATGGGCAAATCAGACCTAAACTTAGCTCTTTTGCTTTGATAGCTACTGGTAAAACACCATTAACTCTAGTAATTGAACCGTTTAGTGACAGCTCTCCGATTACAATATACTTTTTATGCTGGTCGTTTTTTATAATATCCATCGCTACAAGAAGAGCAATTGCTATACCAAGATCAAAATGACTACCATCTTTCATCAAATCTGCTGGCGCTAAGTTAACAGTAATACGTTTTGCAGGAAATCCTATACCAATGCTTGCAAATGCAGCTCTAATACGCTCTTTTGACTCTGACACAGATTTATTAGCCATTCCAACGATATTAAAAGCTGGCAGGCCTCCAGAAGCGACATGAACTTGTATTTCAACTTTCTGTACATCTATTCCAGAAAACGCTACAGTGTAAACTTTTGATAGCATTACTAATTTCCCAGATAAAGTTTCAAATTAAGAAATCTGTCTAGTAAAAAGTTTTTTGATGACATATTTAATAGCTTGATAGTTGTTTGGCATACAAATTATATTATTACATAGTCGTATATTATATACAAGTAAATTTTGATTTAAAAAATAAAAATCATCTTAAAGGTATGGAGATTTTTTATTTAGGATGTTATATCTGCAAATTATCAAGTAAAAAAAAATATGAGTTTTTTTAGAAAAACAATCGGAACTATTGCTATATTTATATCTCTTTTTTGTATTATAGCTGTTTTAGATTACCATCCAGATGATCCATCATACTTAAATGCCACACATAGAACAGTGAATAATATCACTTCTAAGTATGGTGCAAATATAGCTGATCCAATCGTACAAGCATTCGGCTATGCAATTCTCATTCCATTATTATTATTTATATACTTTGGAGCTCTTGAGATACTGAAAAAAAGTATCAGAATGCTACAATTTAAAATAAGTGTTTTATTTTTAACACTGCCTATTTTCTGTTTTCTTGTAGACCTATTAGATAATAATATAATCATGGATGGTGAGTATTATCACTTTAACCTTGGTGGATATATTGGTTATTTTTTAAAAACTGAAGCAATATATGCAAAAAAAATCAGTATTTTCATTACAATAGGTTCAATTGTATCTACAATTGTTTTATTATTTGTATTCGGATTTATAGAAATGATAATAAGCAATGTTACTACTAAGGAGAGAAGAGATTCAGCTACAAACATTAAATTACAAGGCAAAAAATTAAGAATAAGAAATTTTATTAGGAAATTCTTTGGTGAAACAAATGCAATGCCAATCAAAGATAAAGGTATTTATGATAATCAAACTGACAATGATTTCTTCACAAACAATCCTGAAATACAATTTAAAAAGCAAAATGATTTTGCTGATAATTTTCACGATGGTAAGTTTTTTGATATAACCAAGAATCATCTAGAAGATGAAAAACAAGTAGATAAAAGTTTAGTATTTGAATCTAAAATCATATCTAATAATAATCTACAATTTGATTTAGATAAAACACAGGAAGAAAGTGTGATAGATAAAAAACCTTTCTTTAATTTTCCCGTGATATCTGAAACAACTGCAAGTGAAATTTTGGAGCATCAAACATTATCTCAAATAGATTCTCTGAAGCCTCCGTTAAGAAGTAAAGTACAAAATGAATATTTTTTACCTTCAACTCAAATATTGTCTGATGAGAATTCACAAAATACTTGGAAGCTTACAGAAGAAGAAATTGATACAACTAAAGCTAAACTCTTAACTGTATTAAATGATTTTGGCATTAGAGGTGTTATAACTGAAGTGTTTCATGGCCCTGTAGTAACATTATATTCTCTAGAACCTGTCTCTGGAACAAAGTCTTCAAGAGTTATAGGATTAGCAGATGATATAGCAAGATCTATGCAAGCAGCATCTGCACGTGTAGCAGTAGTACAAGGGAAAAATGCAATTGGTTTAGAATTACCAAATGAAAATCGTCAGATAATCAATCTTAAAGATCTACTTAACAGTACTGAATATAAAAACTCAGAACATCAACTACCTTTAGTATTAGGTAAAAATATTTCTGGTGAGATTGTAGTTGTTGATCTTGCAAAAATGCCTCACCTTCTTGTTGCTGGAACAACAGGCTCTGGTAAATCAGTCGCAATTCACTCAATGATATTATCTCTTTTATATAAATATAGTCCTGATGATTGCAAATTTATTATGATAGATCCTAAAATGCTTGAGATGTCAGTATATGAAGGTATTCCTCATCTGCTTTCACCTGTAGTGACAAATCCTGAAACAGCAATAGTAACCATGCAATGGGTTGTTAAAGAGATGGGGGCTAGATATAGGGCTATGTCAACACTTGGAGTGCGTAACATTATCAACTACAATAAGTTAATACGAGAGGCTCAGAGCAGAAATTCTAACATAGAAAAGCGAGTACAAATAGGTTTTAATAATGAAACAAAACAACCAATTTTTGAATCAATAGTAATACAAACTGAGATCCTGCCATATATTGTTGTGATCATAGATGAGATGGCAGATTTAATGAATGTTGCAGGAAAAGATATTGAAGTTTCAGTTCAAAGACTTGCACAGATGGCAAGAGCTGCCGGTATTCACTTGATTATGGCAACACAAAGACCTTCAGTCGATGTAATTACAGGGGTTATCAAAGCTAATCTGCCGACTAGAATAAGTTTCCAAGTTGCATCAAAATTCGACAGTCGTACAATCTTAGGAGAAATGGGAGCTGAGCAGCTTTTAGGTGCAGGAGACATGCTTTATATGATGCCTGGAGGGAAAATTGAGAGGGTACATGGCGCCTATGTAGAAGATTCAGACATAGAACGCGTTGTTAACCATGTTAAAAGTCAAAGAGATGTAGATTATGTTTACACTGTGGTCGATAGCATAAAAACTGATGAGTAATAAAAGTATTTATCCGATTATTGAAAAGAGCACACTTAGACCAACATTACATATGAATATGAAAATATATCCTATATTATCTGACTTTAGAAAACTCTGCTCCAATTCTATATTGTTTTCTTTTATTTGATTTTTGTTCATTCTATCCGTAAAAAATTTGTTCAGTATATTTTTATAGATGAAAGTGATACTTTGTCAACAAAAAAAATATTTTAATAAAAGTTGATGTTAAAGAATTTATACAATAAAACTGATATATCAGAACTAGAAATAAAATTGTCATATGAGTTCAAAGATAAATCTTTATTATATGAAGCTCTAACACATCCTAGTATTACAAAATATTCTAAAAATCAAAGTAGTTATCAAAGACTTGAGTTTTTAGGTAATAGTATTCTTGGAGCTGTGATTGCACAAATGCTTTATCATATATTTCCAAATGCAAATGAAGGACATTTATCAATTGTACATTCTAAAATGTCAAGTACAGAAGGAATTGTTGATGCTACAAATGAACTCAATATAGGTAAGTATATCATCATAGATCCTGGTGAAGAAAAAAATAATGGACGTAATAATCCTAGAAATCTTGAGGATTGTGTTGAAGCAATTATTGGGGCAATTTTTATTGATAGTTGCTATGATCAAGCTGAACAGATGATAAAAAAATTTTGGTTAAAAAAAATCACAAATTCAAAGAATCTGCATTTAAGAGATCCAAAATCAAGATTACAAGAATTGTGTCAAAAAAATTCTAATTCAATTCCACAATATGAAACTATCTTACAGAGTGGCCCCTATCATACACCTACATTCACAATTGAATGTAAGATAAACATAAGTGGTAATGAAAAAATTGTTACTGGCGAAGGAAAGAATAAAAAAGATGCAGAACAAAACGCTGCTTCTGAGATGTTAAAAATGATTGATCATTTAAATTTATAACCTATCATTCTAACTGTATGTATCAAATCTCTACCAGTCTTCATAAGATGTTTTCTCAATCTTGTGATATGCACATCAACTGTTCTCACATCAACATCAACATCATGTCCCCAAATCCTTTCTATCAACTTTTCTCTGGGGAAAACCTGGTTAGGATATTCAATAAAAGCTTGTAATAACTGGAACTCTATTGGAGATAAGTTAATCTCAAAACCATTTCTAGATACAGAAAAAGAATTAAGATCAACTTCTATATCTTCATAGCATAATTTTTGTTCAGAAAAAGCAGGTCTAATTCTTCTCAAAATAGCTTTAATACGTGCAATTAGTTCTATTGGAGAAATAGGTTTGGTGATATAGTCATCAGCCCCATGTTCTAACCCAATAACTTTATCTAATTCTTCACCTTTAGATGAAATCATAATGATTGGTATATTTGCAGTATTTTTATCTGCACGCATTAAACTACATATTGTTGTTCCATGCATACCAGGCAACATCCAATCTACAAGCATAATGTCAGGAGATATGGACTGTGCATGATCCAAAACATTATCTCCATCACTTACTATATGCACTTCATAACCTGCTCTAATAAGATTATATTCTATTGTTTTTGCAATTGACTTGTCATCTTCGGCAACAAGAACCTTTGCTTTAGACTTATATTTACTGTTGTTTGGTGTATCCATTATAATTCCCCTCTATACTATTCGTTGTTCGAATGTGCTTTTTCATCTCCAGGTAATACAAGAGTTTTTTTATCATTCCATTGGCTTTGGAATTCAAAAAACCTAAAATCTTGTTGAAGATCTACAATGTTCTGAACTACCGCATTCCTGTCATTAGTATAATGCATTTCTATATACCCAGTCAATGGAAAATCTTTACGCATTGGATGTCCAACAAAACCATAATCAGTAAAGATCCTCCTCATGTCATCATGTCCGCTGAAAATAATACCATAAAGATCCCATATCTCTCTCTCATACCAAGATGCATTTGGAAATATACTTGTTATACTTGGTATAATACTAGATTCATTGACTTGGGTTTTCAGAAGTAATCTGGAGTTGTTTTTTATACTTAGAAAATTGTATATTAATTCAAATCTTTTTTCATTATTGGGATAATCCACGCAGCAAATACTTATTAGTATTTCCATGGAAATCAACTGATCTTCTCGGATTTTTGAAACAACTTTTAAGATATCATCAACAGTTAATGAGCCAATAACGCAATTTTCTTCTCTGCAATTAATTTTGATCTCTTGATTATATTGTGATTTTAAGTGTTCGTATAAAAAATGGTTTGATTCCATTATAAAATAAATATATATTCATTACGAATTCTACCATATAAAATATAAAAATAAAAATGTTTAATCGTTATTCAAAAATTCAAAAATTTTATGTATTATGTTTTACATTATTATTTTCTCTTATCCATTTAAGTAATCTTTGTAATGCTGAAGACTATTATGGTAATTTAAGCTTTGGTAAAGGAATAATTTTGCAAGATACTTATAATATTGGATTTGATCCAAAGTATCCATATAATTTTTCTAGTAATTTTGCTAAAGGATCAATCGGTATTGGAAAACATATAAGTAAAAATATTGATTTAGAATTAGAAGTCTCAAGATTTTCAGATTTAAAGCATAATTACAAGGGGGTAGTACAATATCTTTCAGGTAAACTACAGCTGATAACTCAAAATATCACCTCTAAACAAAAAATACATACAAGTCTAATTTTAATTGGTGGTAAATATAAGAAAACTACAGAGTTTTTCGATAAAGATTCGGCATTTTATATGAAATTAGGATTAGGTATTGCTTTTAACAAAAATGGTGATTTTGAAAGCAAGGTAGGAAATGCATATACACTTATTGTTCCAGGCTATACAAAAAAGAATTTAGCTTTTAATGGAGGAATTGGTTTTCACAAAACTATTAACCAAATAACTTATGGTTTCGGATATGATCTATACAGCATTGGTTCATTTAAAACTCAAGACAAACAAATTTTAAAAGATATAGAAAATAATACTTTCCACACAGAAGAAAATAATGAAGGAAAGATGTTGAAACCTAACATTATCATGCATACTCTAAGTGTAAGCATTGCATTTGATTTTTAAATATAAAATCTTGTGTCAAATATAAACAAGTAATGTATTGTGCAAGAAAAAATTAATCAGATTCTTAATAAATTTCATGAGAATTCTTTATATCCTGCATTTGGAGTTGAAATAGAATTTTATATTATTGGTAAAGGTTGTGAGGAAGATATAAATAAGATAGTCTCTCAAATATCAAATATTATAGGATTAGAAGTACAAAATGAAAAAGGTTATAGACAATATGAAATAGCTTCTGATACATATCATAACTTATATGATCTAATAAATTTTGTTGAAAATTTTAAAGAAAAGATCGTAAATATTAATTCTCTCAATCATCAGATAGAAATCACTTTTAGACCTAAGCCATATAAAGATGATTATGGATCTGGAATGCATCTACATATGAGTCTAATTGATTCTTATGGTATAAATCTTTTCAATAACTGCAATGAAATATTGGAAAATAAAATATTAATGAATGCAATTGGTGGAATTCTAGAGCTGTTAAATCAATCACTATATATGCTTACTGGTGATGATGAATCTGAGTTTGAAAGATTGAACATTTGTTGTATGTCTCCAACAAACATTAGTTGGGGGAAAAACAACAGGACTACTGCAATTAGAATTCCTGATTCTTCACCGTTTAATAGAAATAGGAGGATAGAATTTAGAGTACCATCAGCACAATCTGAAATATTATCAGTTGTGTTATTCCTATTGACATCTACTCTTTATGGTATAAAGCATTCAGCAAAGCCTTCAAGTTGTATTTATGGTAATGCAGATAGTGATATTTATAATTTAGAAAAAATACATAGTAATTTAAAAGATGCTAAAAATGGTTTTCATTTTTGGGAAATATTTGAAGAGATATGCAGAAGTACATAAAATATGTTGGGGAAACGAAAAACTTAAAAGATAATACAAGAAGATTAAAATTCATTAGATTCAATATAAAATATCTTTTGAGGTCTTTCTATCTTATTTTACTTTTGAGTATTGGAATTGCTTTTTACACAAATAATAACTGGAAATCTCATTTTCTAATTGATGTAAAAACAAATTTTGATGTTGAGGAAAATATAAATAATGCAGAAGAGTTTCTTACTGATTTACATAATAAATATTTGTGGAATATCGATATTGAAAAAGTTAGAAAAGAGGTCTTAACTTTGACAAAGTTAAAAAATATAGGGGTAAAAATTATTTTACCAAATATTGTTTATATATCAGCTTTCAAAAGAAAGCCTTATGCTATTTGGTGGGATTACAAAAAGTTTTATTTAGTTGATGATGAAGGAATAATATTAAGTGATAATATAACTGAAGAAGAGAAAAAAAAATACATTTTAGTTGTTGGAGAAAATGCGATTGATAATCTTGGGAAAATCATCACAATACTTAGTGAAACTAAACAAAATGGTAAAGTTGCTTCTATTAGATTTATTGGTCAGCGAAGATGGGATTTAGTTTTAAATAATGGTATAATCTTGAAATTGCCAGAGAAAAACGAATTATCTTCCATCAATTTATTTGAAATCCTTTTAGAGCTAAATATTAACTTGATTGATGATCATTCAATTATTGATATGAGATTAGCCCCAGAAAAAGTATTTATAACAAATAATAAAAAACATTAGATGTTAAAAAACAAAGTAAATATTGTAACAATTCTTGATATTTGTAGTACAAAAGTCGTATGCGTAATAGCTAAACTGATGCATAATAAAAAATATGATGTCATAGGTATAGGTTATACAAGGGCAGAAGGTATAAAATCAGGTATGATTTCAGATATCTCTCTCGCTCAGAATTCAATCATCAGTGCAGTATCTGCTGCAGAAAAAATGGCTGGTACAAAAGCAACTAGAGCCTACATCACTATTTCATCCAATAGTTTATTATCTCATCATATAGTAACTCAAATTGCTGTTACAGGAAAAGATATCACAAACAAAGATTTAAATAAGCTATCGTTAGATGCCATTCAGATATGTAAGAATCAACAATTGGAGATAATACATACCTTTGCTTGTGATTATATTTTAGATGATAACCGTGGCATATTAAATCCTATAGGTATGTATGGTAATAAGCTTGCGTGTAGATTTCATATTTTATCTGCACCATCAAATAATCTCTTAAATTTACATAATTGCATAATTAAAGCAGGATTGGAAATAGAAAACTATGTATCAGCAGCATATGCAGCAGGTCTTGCATGCCTTACAAAGGATGACATTGAAACAGGTGTAACATTAATAGATTTTGGTGCGGGAGTTACATCATTTGCAATTTTTGAAAATGATCAACTAGTTTATGCAGATGCCATACCAATTGGTGGAAATCACATTACAAGTGATATTGCAAAAATGTTATGTTTAACAATAAGTGAATCAGAGAGAATAAAAAATCTATATGGTGGAGTTATTCCAACAGATTTAGATTTAAATGAGATAATAGATGTTAAGATGGAAAATGATGATGATCATCACGACATCAACAGAGCACAATTGATTGAAATAATTCAGGCTAGAATTGAAGAGATTATACAAATAATAGAAGATAAATTAAGAAACTACAGCATTACAAATAATAACAAAATTGTAATTACAGGAGGGGTTGCAAGAACTCTAAGACTAAAAGAATTCTTAGCACATAGATTAAAAGCTAAAGTTTTGATAGGTTATCCAAAAAAAATCTCCACAATGAATAATCAGAATAATAGTTTAGAGCTTTCTACAGCATTAGGTGTTCTTAGTCATATTAATGATAATATAATGAGCGCTGTTATGGATGGCTTTGATCAAAAAAACAACACTCATTTAAAGAATTTAATTTCTTGGTTTAAAAAAACATTTCTCTAATGTACAACACCGGTTGTATTAATCAATTCGCAATATATTACATCTAAGATATCAGAGAGTGTATTATAACTTTTTTTGTATTACATGTCAAGAAAACGGTTTGCTTGTTTGATAGTATATTTTTATTGTATTTCTTAAAATTACACGATAAAATAATTTTTATATCTACTAATTTTTGGTAATAGAGGTTAAATGCAATTTAAAATTATACCGATAATACTTTGTGGTGGTAGTGGCAAAAGATTATTACCCTTTTTAAAATACAATTCACCTAAACAATTTTTAAATATTTTAGATAGTAAAAAGAATCTTTTACAAAATACTATTTTAAGATTTGCCAATCAAAAAAGTTTTCATAAACCCATTATAGTTGGAAACATTTCACATAAAACTAATTTAATGAAGTCTATAAGTGAAATTGGTATACAAATAGATTCTCTAATATTAGAGCAAGAAGGTAGAAATACTGGTCCTGCAATTGCATCCGTAATCACCCATCTTAAAGAATCAGGATTTAGTGATGATAAATTATTTTTAATTGTGCCAATAGATCATTATATTGGTAATAAAAACAAATTTCTAAATCGGTTAGAGGCTGTTATTAAATTAATGCAGACTTTGCCTTATAATAATAAAATCTTAACTTTTTCTGTCAAAAAAACTACAACAGAAAATAATTATGGGCATTTGAAAATTGGTACAAAGCTCTCATTTGAAAATCTTGATAACTGTTTTGAAGTGATTGATTTTATAGAAAAGCCACAATATGATTTGCAAGATGAAAACACATTATGGAACAGTGGTATATACTGTATGTCAATACGGACCTGTCAAGAAATTATAATGAAAAATTCACCACAAACATGGCATTATGCATATAAGGCAGCAACTGAAGGTATGCAAAGGAAAGCAAAAACACTACTGAACAATGAAATAATTCTGAATCATAATCATTTTAGTAGAAATTCAAATATTTCTTTTGATCAAATAATTACAATGCCTTATGAATTTGGTAGTCTGATCTGTACTGATATAGGTACTGAATGGGAAGATATAGGTGTGTGGAGTGGCATAAAGAGGTTACATATGCAAAGTGTTAAAAATATAAACACACCACAAGTTCTCAATCATGAGATCTTTGCTCAACAAATACAACTTCCCTGATGGCGGAAGGAAAGGGATTCGAACCCTTGTTACGTAAGAAACGTAAACATGCTTTCCAGGCATGCGCCTTCGTCCACTCGGCCACCCTTCCTTATTTGTGTTACTTACTTTCTTGAGCTACAATACTCAATTCCACTGCAACAATTACATCGTGATGCAATTTTACATGTATGTCATTGTATACTCCAACTTCCTTTATACGGCTTTTAATTTGAACTGATTTAGGATCAATATTTACACCATATTTTGCATTTAAAGCTTCTGCTATGTCTTGAGCTGATATTGCACCGTAAAGTTTCATATCCCTACTAGCTTCTCTAGTTAAGGATATACTTGCATCAATCAATTTTGATTTAATAGCTTCAGCTGCCTGTAAAAGCTCCTGATTAGCAGCTTCTAATTCACTGCGTATGCGCTCAAATTCTTTTTTATTTTCTTTTGTCGCACGTTGAGCTTCTCCACAAGGGATTAGTTTATTTCTCGCAAATCCACCTTTGACATTAATGATATCACCAATGTTACCTTGCTTACACTTTTTTAAAAGAATTATTTCCATCTTACCAAAAAATTTTTTGTTAATTATGCAGCAGAAGCAAAAGGTAAAAGAGCTAGTATCCTTGCTATTTTAATTGCTTTAGCTAATTGTCTTTGTTTTTTACTAGAAACTCCAGTAATACGTCTAGGTAATATTCTACCTCTGCCCTTTGTGATGTACATCTTGAGTAACTCAACATTTTTATAGTCTATAATCGGTGCATTTTTGACTGAAAGTGGACATTTAGGTTTCCTGTGTATTACCTCGGCTGTTTTGTTAAACAACATCAAATTCGAGATATACCCATCTTGTATTTCAATTGTCATATTTCTATTTTTAATATTTTATTCTTCAGTTTTTACCTTGTTGGTTTCAACAGGTGCTGTTGCTTTTTCAACTATTGGAGTTTTTTCAGGACTAACATCCTGTGATCCAATTTTTGATTGCATCATGATAGATGGACCTGAATCAATTTTTTTAACACGCAGAGTCATAAATCTAATGACATTTTCTTTAATCTTATAGTTTCTTTCTAATTCTGCCATTGCTTCTGGAGTTGCTTGCACATACAATGCAACATAATGCCCGCGTTTATTCCTTTTTATTGGATATGCAAGTTGAAGAAGTCCCCAATTTTCATATTTGAGAACAACTGCACCCATATTTGTAAGGATATTTTTGAATTCATCTGTGAGCGACTTTACACCTTGATTAGATGTATCTTGTCTTAAAATCGAAATTGTTTCGTAAAAATTCATATATTTATTAATTTATTGCAACTAAGGTTTTATAATAACCTTTCGGTCTATGAGTTGAATATATTTCCATAAAATCTTATAAGTAAAGTTGGATTTTGGAAACGAATGATGAGCAAAATTTTGTTCATCTGAGGTGGTAATCCCGACGCGACTCGAACGCGTGACCTACTGATTAAAAGTCAGTTGCTCTACCAGCTGAGCTACGGGATCACATTCTCGGAATGTATTTTAAACGTATAATTGATATATTGCAAGTACCTATCAGAAACATTTCTCAAAGATTAAGATACTCTTCTCTTCTCTATTACCTCTCTGAAATTTTTGATCAACCCTTGTATAGGCCATGCAGCTGCATCTCCAAGTGCACAAATAGTGTGTCCTTCAATCTGTTTTGTAATATTAAATAGTTGATCTATTTCCTCTAATTTAAAGTTTCCAGATACAAATCTTTGCATTATTTTATACATCCACCCAGTGCCTTCCCTACATGGTGTACACTGACCACATGACTCGTGCATATAAAAATGAGACAGTCTCGCAATCGCTTCTATTAAATCTGCTGACTTATCCATTACTATTACTGCTCCAGTACCTAAGGCAGTGCCTGCAGCTTTCAAACTATCAAAATCCATCAACACAGTATCACAAACACTTTTTGGTATCATTGGTACTGATGATCCGCCAGGTATTACAGCAAGTAAATTATCCCATCCACCCCTAACACCACCGGCATGAATTTCAATTAGGTCTTTTAATGGTATTGACATGACCTCTTCAACGTTACATGGTTTGTTAACATGTCCAGAAATTGAAAACATTTTAGTGCCGAAGTTATTTGCATTACCTATTGAAGCAAACCATTCTGGTCCTTTCCGTAATATTGTAGGTATCACTGCGATAGTCTCTATGTTATTTACAACTGTAGGGCAACCATAAAGACCACACACAGCTGGAAATGCAGGTGGTTTTAATCGTGGCATACCTTTTCTACCCTCTAAACTATTGATAAGAGCGCTTTCTTCACCACATATGTATGCACCAGCTCCTTTATGAAGATATAAATCAAATGTATATCCAGAATTACAAGCATTTTTGCCTAATAAACCATTCGCATAAGCTTCATCTATAGCTTTTTGAAGTATCTTGGCTTCATTGCAATATTCACCTCTGATGTAGATATATCCTACGTGAGCTCTGATGGCATAAGCAGATATGAGTGAGCCTTCGATTATCTTATGAGGCTCGTATCTTATAATGTCTCTATCTTTACAAGTGCCTGGCTCACTTTCATCGGCATTTATTACTAAATAAGATGGTTTAGTAGGGGTTTTAGGCATAAATGACCACTTGGCTCCAGTTGAGAAACCAGCTCCTCCACGACCTCTTAAACCTGATTGTTTTACCTTTTCTATCAACTCATCTTGTGTATTGGTTTTGATAATATCTCCAGTATTTGACCAATCACCATTTTGGATTGCATGTTTTAATACTACTGAATCTTTAGTAATACAATTTTTAAAAATTCTATCCTTTTCTTGCAACATATATGTACTAATATACTTTTTATTAATGTGGTATAAGAAACTGATTTATAATATCAAATGTTTGATGAAAAAACTTTCTGAAACAAAATCTGATTCTAGAAAACTATCTTTATTTGTTTTTAAAAAACTTTGTAATTTCTTGTCTATAGTCAGTGGATTATTGTTTTTATGTGTCATAATATTCGTTTATGGCATCATGTACTTTTCAAATAACATAACAGATTATAGCAGTTTGCAAAATTATAATCCACCAACAATTACGAGATTGTATTCCCAAGACTTGGCATTGTTAACTGAGTATGCATATGAACCACGTATTTTTACAAAAATATCAAATATCCCGAAGCTTTTAATTAATGCTTTTATAGCTGCTGAAGATAAAACTTTCTTTGAAAATTATGGAATAGATCCAGTTGGTATCATGAGATCAGCAGCAAAAAACATTTCAAATTTAAACACAGGAAAAAGAGCGATAGGAGCCTCAACAATCACACAACAAGTGGTACAAAGCTTCATTATAGGAAAAAAGAGAACATTAGACAGAAAAATAGCTGAAGCAATTTTAGCATATAGACTTAGTGTTGCATTTTCAAAAGAAAATATATTAGAACTTTACCTCAATCAAATATTTTTGGGTAATAATTCATATGGTGTCGCTGAAGCAGCTAAAACATATTTCAACAAAGAGCTTGCACAACTGAATGTTGCAGAAGTGGCGATGTTAGCTTCATTGCCAAAAGCTCCATCATCACTTAGTCCTCATGTAAATCCTTCAAGGCTTTTAGAAAGACGTAATTGGGTTATCAAAAGGATGTATGAAGAGGAGATGATAGGAATAGATGATATGATTGAATATTCTAAAATGGATCTTAATGTTATACCTAAAAAGCAATTTCAATCTGCCAACGCTAATTTTTTCTATTCAGAAGAAGTTAAAAAGAAACTAATTCAATTTTACGGAGAGCAGGGGGTATACACAAAAGGTCTGACAGTTAATACAAATATAGATTTAAAAATACAGGAAAGATCTATAAAAGCTTTACAGCATGGAATAGAAGTATATGACAAAAGACATGGTTGGAGAGGCCCTCTAGGAAAAATCTCAATTGATAGCGATTGGAAAGATAAATTAAGACAATTCATAGATGATTTTATCAAAAAAAATGGTCAGATAGACGACAAATTCAAGATTTGTACCGTATTAGAGCTCACAAACAAAGATGTGAAAATTGGATTGTTGGATGCTGCTGATAAAAAAACTATTCCACTAAAAAATTTACAATGGGCAAGGAAAAAACTCAAAAATGGTGCATTAGGTCCAAACATTCAATCACCAAAAAATATTCTAAATAAAGGGGATATAATCATTGCAAGTTTTGTATCAAATGATTCAAACATGATGACTCTCGAGCAAATTCCAGATGTAAACGGTGCAATGGTAGTGATCGAAAATTATACAGGAAAAGTCCTTGGACTTGTTGGTGGATACAATCCAAATTCAACATATTTCAATAGAGCAACACAAGCTCAAAGGCAACCAGGATCTGCATTCAAGACTCTAATTTATTTAACTGCAGTCGAAAATGGATTTAGTAAAGATAGTATTTTACTTGATGAGCCTATGGAGATCAGTCAAGGTAAGGGGATGCCTAATTGGAGACCTCAAAACCTCACAAATGAATTTAATGGAGCTGTCACTCTTCAGGAAGCTTTTATAAGATCTCTTAATATACCAGCAATACAAGTAGGCTTAACATTAGGGTTAGAAAAAATATATGGTACAGCAAGCAAATTAGGGGTTTATCCAATGCCGAAAGACCAATCGATATCATGTAAAAATGATGAAAGAGCGAAAAAATATTGTACAAATTATTCATTACTTTTAGGTGCATTTGAAACAACTCTCATAAATCTAACTGCAGCATATACAACAATAGCTAGTAGTGGATATGAAATAAATCCATCGCTCATCAACAGCATATATGACAATAGTGGTAATTTACTATATAAAAATGACGGAATAGGGCTTTTTCACTCAAAAGATGAAAATGATATTCCAAGCATTAAAACTTTCAGGAAAAAATTAATCAAAGCTAATGCAAACAATAAAATTGTAGATTTATTGAAGCATGCTGTATCAAATCAATCAAGGGAATTAAAATTAAATGTAGCAGGGAAGACAGGTACAACGAATAATAGCTTCGATACATGGTTTATAGGAAGTTCAAAAGATTTCACAGTAGGTATTTTTATAGGATTTGATCTACCTACAAATATGGGGAAGAAAGAGATAGGTGCAACAGTTGCCAGACCTGTCTTTATGCATTTTATGAAAAGTATGCTAGCTGACATAAAAGATGGAAACATCTCACAACTTCCTGCATCTATAGAATTTATAAACACAAGTGACTCAATAGATGATCTTGAAATCGAAGAAGAAGTACTTCAAGTAGATCTCGAATCTATATCAGAAATATTAAAGGAAAAACCAGAAATAACACTTGATTTAAATGATATGGATTCAGAAGATGCATACAGTGTGAAAGACTACATGAAAGATGAAGAATAATTTTTATAGCACGTCATTAGTCAATTCACTCTGAGTTTCAAGAGAGTCATTAATCATCTCAATAGCATTTTCCATACTATAGTTAACACAATCCATAACAGCAAGTCCTGCAAAAATAACCCCAGATATTTGCAATCCTGCTGACAATGATAAAGCTGTAATACCTATGCCTGCATCAACCCCTAAATTTACATAAAGTTTATTAATAGAATTTTCACTATCAGTAAAATAATCTGTTGCTAATGAAATTGTAGAATACTTCAAACCATTAAGCGCACCAGTAGCAGCACCTCCAATAAAGCCATAACAACCAGTAAAAGCCATGGCAATACCTGAATTAATGCCCTTAAAAAGATTGATGGCCCAACAAGACCCAACTATCCCACCTATTATACCATTAACAACGGGAGGCATAACTGAATTATAAGTGACTGCAGCAGCTTTATTATAAAAAGATACAATATTATTAGCTTTTATCATAATGTATTTTTTAATTAGTATTTGTTAATCTGTTTGATGTTATATATTAGAGTTATTACAGCTATGTTAAGAAATTAAAATATTTGATATAATATGTGGAAATTTTTAAAAATTAATTAAAGAGATAATTACTGATATTTTTTTCTAAGTTTCATTTCACTTAGATTGTTTTTTGCAATTAAAAGACCCATTGCTAAGTAAAAACATCCAATCGAGACAAATGATAGTAAAAGAGGATAAAGTAAGTCCTGATGTATCTTAACTCCATCAAATCGGAAAACGCTGCTGTCTTGATGAATGCTATTCCAAGCATTTACAGCAAATTTGATTATTGGAATGTTTATTAAACCAACTATTGTCAAAAGCGCACTAGATTGCTCAAGAGTGCTATTATTATCACCTGCATTTCTTAGCATATAACAAACACTCAACAAACAAAATTGAATAAACACTGCAGTCAGACGTGGATCCCATATCCACCAAGTTCCCCATGCAGCTTTACCCCAAATTGATCCAGTAACCAAAGTTATAAAGCAAGTATTGAGAGAAATAATTGTTGCTGCATTTGCTGCGATGCTGCAGGCTCTATCTTGATATATTAAATAAAATACTGAAAAGACCCCAAGAATGATATATGAAATCAGAGAAATCCACGCACAAGGTACATGTATATACATTATCTTAACAAGAGATCCCTGCAAGTAATCATTTGGTAAATAAAAGAAAACCCAAGCGCTCGTAATTATATATCCAATGAAAGCAAATCCAGATAAAATCAATATTGCTGGATTTGAATAACTAGTTAAAAACTTCTTGAAAAAAAATAAGACTGAAGAATTTATTTTATGCATTTACGATTCTATTTACGCAGTCTTCTTTTCCTAATATTTCAATCATATCGTATATACCAGGCGATGCAAATGTCCCAATAATTGAGGCTCTTAAGCATTGCATTACGATTGATTCTTTAATTCCCTTAACATTTGCGAGTGACTGAAATGCTTCTTTAATACTACTAATATTCCAATCAACAATTGTTTCTAATACAGACTTCAGATCACTAATCAAACTTCCATGTAATGAAACTATTTGAGCAGATTTCTCATCTAAATCAGATTTTTTAACAAGTAAATCGAGCATGTTTGCAATCTCAACCAATGTATTACATCTCAACTTAAAAAGTTGAATAGCTTTCTTAGCTTTATCAATAAATACATTATCTGAATTACCATTCCAAAAACTCATCACAAGGTCAAACAACCTATTGTCATCGCAAATATTAATATAGTGTGAATTGATGAAATTAAGCTTATCCTGATCGAATCTTGCAGGTGATTTACTCAAATCAGCGATATCAAAAAATCCTACTGCATCTTCTTTACTTAAAATTTCTTGCTTGCCATCACCTCCCCAGCCAAGTCTTAATAGATAGTTACAAAGTGCTTCAGGTAAGTAACCAGCGTCTTTATAATATTCAATACCTAGCGCACCATGTCTTTTAGATAATTTAGAACCATCTGCACCATGAATAAGTGGTATGTGTGCATGCTTCGGTACAGTCCAACCCATCGCCTGATAAATCAAGATTTGCTTAAAAGTATTGGTTATATGATCATCACCTCTAATGACATAATTCACTCCCATATCATGATCATCAACAACTACTGCTAAGAGGTAAGTCGGAGTACCATCTGATCTTAAAATAATTATGTCTGTCAGCTCAGAATTATCTATCTTTATCTCCCCCTGAACAATGTCAGTAAAAACTGTAGTACCATCTTCTGGGAATTTCATTCTGACGACTGGATTGATATCCTTAGGTTTTTCTGATGTTTGATCTCTCCATGGACTTTTAACTCTTGCGAATTGGTCTTTTAACTTTTGAGTCTCTATCTCATCTTGAGTCATATAGCAGTAATAAGCCATTCCACTCTTCACCATCTCTTCAGCAACTTCCCTATGTCTATTAACTCTCTCACTTTGAATGATTGTTTTACCATCCCAATTCAAACCTAACCACTCAAGGCTTTCTATGACTTGTTTCTGCGCTTCTGGAGTAGATCTTTCACTATCTGTATCCTCTATGCGTAAAAAATACTTGCCATCACAATGCTTAGAATATAACCAATTGAAAAGTGCTGTACGTGCACTTCCTATATGCAGCATCCCAGTTGGAGATGGTGCGAACCTTGTAATGACTTGTGTCATACTTTACTCTTCAATAACGTTAACAACTACTAAGGCAGGCTTCAACAACCTATCTTGAATAGTATATCCTGCTTGAATTACATCTATAATTTGATTATTCTTCTTATCTTGTACTGATAACTTAGAAATTGCTTGATGTAATCTATGATCGAATTCAGCATCAACTGGATAAACTCTTTGTATTCCATTTTTTGTGAAAATCTTTTCAAGAAGCTTTAATGTCATATCTATTCCTTCAAACATCCCAGCTATCTTAGAATCAGTCGTATCGAATTCTTTCTTATATTCCATAGCTTTATGAAGACTTTCCATGACTTCAACCACATCTTTTGAGAATTCACCTATAGTATATTTAGCTGTATCCTCTAGCTCACGCATATGTCTTTTTCTGAGGTTTTCAATTTCAGCTTTCTCTCTCATTAGATTATCAAGATGTAAAGCATTCTCTTCCTGTAGTCTTTTGATTTCAGCAGCAAGTTTCTTAACTATTTCATCATCCTGTATGGATTTTTCTTGAGCTTCTACTTCTTGTTCATCTTTTTGTTCTAGTTCTTCAGCTGTAGTATTTTGGTCTTTCATCTCATGACTTAATAATTTTGTTTAAAACTTTTTTACTTAATAATAAATATATGAATGAAATTTCACGAATTCAAGTACTCGTTAAACATTTTTTGAACATTGTTTAGATAAAATGCTGAACTGTATAATAAAAATACAAGTTAAAATTATAGGTAAAATAAAAACTTTAAAATTGACCCAGGCATTTTCACCAATAAATCTCCAAGTTATCTCATTGATAATTGCTACAATAAAAAGCATCACAATCCATTGAAATGTTAACTTTTTCCAAGTTCTTTTTGATATTTCTGAGGAGTCAAAAGATTTTTGTAAAATTGGCAAATATAACTTTTGTAAATATAACTTTTTTAAAAAAAAAAGATCTAAAGTTAATAGCAGTGCAACACCGCAATATATGACAGTTGGCTTCATTTTAATAAAGCTCGAGTCATTGAATGTTAATGTAATGAAACTTAACAGAACTAATATAGTTGTATTAACAATATTAAATTTAGAAACTTTTCTTGTCTTTATATAAATATAAAAAAGTATGACAATGCTACTTACAACCATACCAACTGTTGCTATAGATATGTTATAAATTTTATATAGGATAAAAAAGACTATTGTTGGAAAGATTTCTGAGAGTTTTGGCAAACTACAATATGAAATTTTGTTTATTATTTTTATAACATATGGTGTATAATATGTACACAACTCTATTTTTTAAAGCACATAAGTAAGGCAATATCTAAAATACAATGACTTTTAAAAAACTTCTTATTTATTTATATTTTTTGATCTTTAACTGTTCTTTCAATGCAATTGCTGATGATAATCATAATCCTTTTAAAATAGATAATGTTTATGTGGCGGCTGATACAGGTACGCTTATTGATTCAAAAACCTTGGCTTTAGATAAAGGTTCTAAAGACGCGCTGATAAAGTTAATGCTTCATTTTAGTGCTTATTCAAAACAGAATGATAAGTATGTAAATAAAATTTCTAGCTGTATCAACAATGTAAACTCGACCTCAAGTCTTGTCAAAGATCATATTATAAAATCTGAAAGAATGACATCTCATTCTTATAGTGGATATGTTGATTTTGTCTTCAATCAGGATGATGTGAGAGACATCATGAACACCTGTGGCTTGAAATATGCTAGTACTTCAACAGGTGAAATATTACTTCTACCACTAGTATTGGATGGTACAAAATACAGGTTAATAGACAGCGAAACTGATAACATTTTGTATAATACTTTGAATAATTTAAGTGATGAATTCGGTCTACTATACTTCAAAAAATTGATAAACAAGAACATTCTTGATATTGGTGTAGCAGATCCTGAAATATTTTTAAATGGTACATACAAAGATATTACGCAAGTTTTACAAAAATATTCTTGTACAAATGCAATTATTTTTTTATTTAAACATCTTGATAAAAAATCAGCTCTAATAGAAACAAGAATCATGAGTAATAATCAAGAATATAATGATTCCCTCAAGTATTTTATACAACCAAATGAAACACAACAAATGTTTGTGGCAAGAGTTGTTAATGCATTACTTGAAAACGCCGATCTAATATGGAAGAGAGGTATTCAAAAAAATAACGATGTGATTTTCAGTTCTGGTGTTGATCTAGAAATATCAAATCCTAATGAATGGCAGAAAGTTCGAATGATTTTAAATAAAATACAAGTTATAAAACAATATAAATTTAAAACAATTGGTAGTGATAGAATTGAGCTAGAATTAAAATACACAGACTCACCTGAGATGTTGAGTACAAAGCTTCTAGAAAATGGTTTAATGATTTTTAAGAGAAATGATAAAACAGTAATGAAACTTACAAACCAAATATAGCAAATGAAAAAAGACATTCAATTAATTGTAGTTTTTACTCTTTATATTTGCTTATTTCAAAATGCAAAACTCGTTATTGCAGAAGAGGCAATACCTTTACCTCCAGAGCTTTTAATGAAGCAAGAGCAAAGTGTTGCTAAAATATTGAAAAAATCAGAGGATGTCAAACAAGATATCACACCAGAAACTAAAGTTGAGCAAAATATTGCACCACAACAATCATCAATACCAAAAAAAACAATAAATCGATCTATAGATAAAAAAATTAACATTGGTGTTAATAAAAATGAAGGTGATATTTATTTGCCTCTAGCAAGTACAATTTGTATTTTTATTAATGATGCTAAAAGTGACGGATGTAGAATAAAGCAATATGATACATCCGTCCAAGCTGCTCAAGCACTTCTTGATGGTGATGTTGATTTGTTAATCACAAATGCTTTATTAGGTAAAAATATAGTCGATAGTAAAGAGCCATTTAATAAGAACATGCAAAATAAAAAATTACGTTTTGTTTTGTCATCTTTTGATGAAACACTTTTTATTGTTGCTAGAAAAGATACTCAAATAAAAAAAATAGATGATTTAAAGCATAGTTCAATTAATCTTTCTAAAGACAATAGTAAGACAAGGATGTTTATGAACAACCTCATGCAGATTAAAAATTTTAATTTAAGTGATTTTACAAAAACTACTGAGTTGGATATTGATGAATCAATAGATGCAATATGTAATGGTAATATACAAGTGATTTCAGTTGTTGCGGAAAAATTTAACAAATATTTAAAAAAAGTTACAAGATCGTGTGATGTGAACATAGTGAGGTTCTCACAAGATGAAATAGATTTATTTAAAAGCGATCCACAATATGTCAAAGAAATGCTTGAAGGTGGTTTGTATGTCGGTATGCCAACAGACATAGAAACAGTTGCTACAAAGTCTTTATTATTAACAACTTCTGATGTTCCAAGTGATGTAATTTATCTGGTAGTGGAAACAATCTTTAAGCATTTACAGGCAATTCAACATTTAGATTATGCATTTGCTGACATCACAACAACCGAGATGTTTAATCAAGGAAGGATCATTCAATTTCATGATGGAGTTATAGATTTTATAAAAAATAATGGATATGCATCTGTTGTACAAAATTTTTCAAGTAATAACTAAAGAATTACCGTGTACAAATTATTATTCATATGATATTATCCACAAAATATTAAAATGCTTGATTTCAAAAAATCAATTATTTTTTAAAGAAAACTCAACCTACTAACTTGAAAAAAGATGGCATCATATACAGCCTCTACAACATTTGTAACTCCAAAAGACGTTAAAAGGAATTGGTGGATTATCGACGCATCTAAGGATGCTCCCGTTGGACGTATAGCAGCTAGAGCTGCAATGGTTTTACGTGGTAAACATAAAGCTAACTTCACTCCACATATAAACTGCGGAGATCATGTGGTTATTATAAACGCAGAAAAGGTTTTAATAACAGGAGATAAATTAAAACAGAAAGTTTTTTATTGGCATACAGGACACCCTGGCGGTCTCAAAGAGAAAACTTGGGAAAAAATAATCAAGGGTAAATATCCAGAAAGGCTTATGCGTAAGGCTATAGAGCGTATGCTTCCAAAAGATAGCCCACTAGCTACCGAGCAATTTAGAAAGCTTCTGCACATATATGTTGGTGATGAACACCCTCATGCAGGTCAGAACCCTCAAGCATTTAAATTCTTTAAAACAAATAAATATGGAAAATAGCAAAAAAGCTTCAGAAAAAACACCAGTGCTTTTTTATGCAACAGGTCGCAGAAAAACCGCATCTGCAAGAGTTTGGATAAAAAAAGGTACAGGTAAGATTTCTATCAATGACAGAGCGCCTGAGAAATACTTTGCTACTGACGCTCTAATAGGAATGTTATTACAGCCATTTTCAGTAACAGCTGCAGTAAATGAATATGATGTGATATGTACTGTCTCTGGAAGCGGTGTATCAGGCCAAGCAGGTGCAATAAGACATGGTATAAGTAGAGCATTAGATATTGCCAATCCAGTTTTCCATCCTCAATTGAAAGCTAATGGATTATTAACTAGAGATAGCAGAAAAGTCGAACGTAAAAAATATGGGCGTAAAAAAGCTCGTAAAAGATTCCAATTCTGTAAGCGTTAATTTATATTTTATGGGTGTTATTTACACCCATTTTATATCATTATCATAACAATCCTTATAAATAACCTGTTAGTTTTAAGCAACAAAATATAGGTTAATTATCTTTTCTTCTTAAGAATTTATATCTCATAACTTAAGATCAATGTAATATATTATTTATAATATCTCTGTTAATAATATAAATTTATTCAGAAATGCAGCAGTTTTTTAAT
>CALPOD020000011.1 GCA_943325105.2 Candidatus Fokinia solitaria
AGTATAATCTAATTCTTATGAAAGATGATAAAGTGTTTAATAGCATAAAGTTTTTTGCTGGTGCAAACAAATTTAAAGCCTTACCAAATAATAATTTACCAGAAATAGCATTTTGGGGAAGATCTAATGTTGGAAAATCTAGTACGATCAATTCAATTTTCAATGATAAGACTGTTGCAAGGGTATCTAAAACACCTGGTCGTACACAGCAAATAAACTTATTTACTTTAGAAAAAAATGTAGCTAGCATTGCTGATTTGCCAGGATATGGATATGCTAAAGTCTCAAAAACTGTTGCTGATAATTTATATCAATTGTGTTATGATTACCTACATGAAAGACAACCATCTATGATATTTTTACTAATAGATGCTCGGAGAGGAATCATGGATGTAGATAACGATGTGATTGAGGCAATGAGAGTAATTGGGCATAGAATTTGCTTGATATTTACCAAGACTGATCTGATAGAAGCAAAAGAATTTGAAGCTTTAAAGTTGCAAGCAGATAGAAATGAATACCTAATGATAAGCAATAGATCTAGAACAGGTGTTTCAGAGGTCAGAAAAAAAATTATTGATGCAATTAATGGAACAAAAGATAATAATAGAAAAGCTATCTAAATCGTTCAGTGGTAAGGTTGTTCTACAGAATGTTAACCTTACAATTAATGATAAAGAATCAATAGCAATAGTAGGAGGATCTGGATGTGGCAAGTCAGTTCTAGTGAAATGTATCTCAGGACTCATCACAGCTGATCCTAAAAGTATAATAAAAATTAATGGCTTTGAGTGTAGTCAGCTAACAATCACAGAGCGTCCAGAAAAAATAAGAAAATCTATTGGAATGCTGTTTCAAGGTAATGCTCTTTTTGATAGCATGACTATATCTGACAACATTACATTTGGTACATATAATCAGATTGCAAAGAATGGATTTGTCACAAAAGAACAAAGAATATCATTAAATAAGCTTGCAAAGGAGCAGCTAGAAGTAGTTGGCTTAGCAGCTGATAATCTAGAAAAGTATCCATATGAATTATCTGGTGGAATGCAAAAGCGTGTTGCAATTGCACGTGCTATTAGCACTAATCCTGAGATAATCTTGTTAGATGAACCAACTACAGGGCTTGATCCTGTTACTTCATATAATATCAGTCAACTAATTTGTGACATAAAGAAAAGAACTGGTGCAACCATTATTGCTATCACACATGATCCAATATGCGCTTCTGAGATGGCTGATAAGATAGTTTTAATTGATAATAAGACTGTTACTTGGAGTGGTACAATGAATGATTTAGATACTGCTACGAGCCCATATATTGATGCTTTCAGAAGGGCTATCAAGACTCGATAATTGAACCTATAGGGATTTTATATCCACATAAAAAATCACGAGTTTGCAGAATCTTAGCATTAGGCCTTTGAAGTTTTATAATACGTACAACCTTTCCATCGCCACAAGCTACATCTAAATGCTTGTTAATAACCGTGCCAGGTAGTTCATTTGTCTCTTGATCAATTAAAACTGATTCAACTGCTTTTATTTTTAAACCTTGATTCACAAAGTATGCATTCGGACTTAAAGCCATGATTTTTCCATGCATTACTGTAGCGCTCTCATGCCAATCTATCCTCTCATCTTCTGATGTGATTTTTTGCGCGTAAGTTGCACCTGTATCTGTTTGTGGAACAGCTTTAGCCAAGCCATTTTCAAGACCCTCAAGTGTCTCTAAAAGCATCTCTGCTCCGATTTGTGCATAATCCTCAGTTAGCTGATGAATGTTTTTGTTTACATCTATTTTCAAATGCTTTTTAGCAAAGATAGGTCCTGTATCAACTCCCTCATCAAGCTGCATAATACAAATTGCAGTTTCAGTATCACACGCCATCATACTTCTCTGTATTGGAGCTGCACCACGCCACCTTGGAAGGTCTGATGGATGAACGTTAATACAACCGAGTTTACATACATTTAAAATCGACCTAGGGATTATTAAACCATATGCAGCAACAACAATAACATCTACTTCTAAGTCATTTAATATGTCTACTTCAGACTGATTTTTGAGTGTTTTTGGTGTATTTATAGGGATCTGATATTTGTCAGCAACTTTATAAATTGGAGAATAATGCATTTTCATACCCCGAGATTGCATCTTAGGCTCTTTTGTATAAACACATTTTATCGAGTGTTGAGAATTTATTAACCTATTTAGAATTGGAACTGCAAACTCAGATGTTCCCATGAAAACTATCCGCATAAATACTGAATTATAATGTTTTTTTGTTAAATTTTATTATCATTTTTTCCATTGTAAAAAGGATTGCACTTCAATATTCGCAGAAATATTTTATATATCGCTACGTGTGGCATGAATTGGTTCAGCATTTCAATCGCATAAGCTGAGCAAGATGTACTAAATCTACAACTAGAAATCATGTAGGGTGAAATACAAAATTTATAAAAATAAACAGGTATTTTGAGTATTACAGCTACAATTTTCATTTGTCTTTTAATATAAACTGTTCAAACTTGTGTTGTACACCATTCATTTTGTCTGCATCTGGTAGCGGGTCTTTTCTCTTAGTAATTTTAGGCCATGTAGATGCAAAATCTCTATTAATTTGAACCCATTTTAAAAGATCTTTAGACTCAGGTTTTATTGCTTCAGCAGGGCATTCTGGCTCACAGACACCGCAATCAATACACTCATCAGGATTGATTACCAACATGTCTTCCAATTCATAAAAACAGTCAACAGGGCAAACTTCCACGCAATCAGTATACTTACATTTTACGCAGTTATCAGTAACAACATATGTCATATAAATTTATTTTAAAGAGGAAAATTATTACCATTATATAAACCAATTATGTTGATAATACTACCAGAGAATCCTCTGATAGCAACCCCAGCTTCATTAAGCATTTCCCTAGATATTTCCATACTTCTGCCCCATTTTTCACTCGTATAGTTACCAGGAAATTCTTCATGAAAAACAATTTCTGATATACCTGATTGAATAATAGCTTTTGTGCAATATGAACAAGGAAACCAAGTGCTATAGATTGTACATTTTGCTGTTGATACTCCGATTCTTGCACAATGTAAAATAGCATTTTCTTCCGCATGATTGCATGCATAATACTTATAATCTTTATCAAAATATCTTTCAGTTAGATCTTTTACACCTCGTGGAAAACCATTATAACCAGTCGATCTTATCTCTTTATCTGGACCTACTATTACTGCTCCTACTCTAGTGCTTGGATCTTTGCTTTTCATGGATATAAGGTAAGCCATTGTGATAAAATACTGATCCCAATTATAGCTAATGATTTCCATTTTTGATTTTAATCCTAGCATGACTCTCGTAAAATTTATACAAAATTGACATTAAACCCTATACATAAAATTATAATATATTTCATCTTAAAGCGCAATAACGTATTTTTTATATTTCTGGTAGACATAATAAAGTCATTGCGTTATAATAAAATATAGAAGTAGTAAAAACATCTAAACAATGCATGAATATGACTCAGTACCAAAAACTTAAAAATGAAGTGAAGTGTTTGTATTATAAATTTGAATACTCAGATATTTGTGCTGACAGAATTTTGAATGCACATCTAAAACTTCCTTTAATTGATTTGGATATATTGAGAAATGCAGTTATTGAGAATATTTTTACTGCTATGCCTCAGTTACTGAAGCTATTGCCTTATTATGACGATGAGAAAATGACCAAACTTAAGAAGATCACAAATGATTTCAAGGAGAGGTTTGAGACAATAATTGTTATTGGTATGGGTGGTGCAATTTTAAATAGTAAATGTTTGAGCGATTTTATCAGTTCTGAAAGTAGTTTTGAGATGATTTTTATGCATAAAATGTGTAAAATTCAATTAAAAAAAATAAAGGAATCAATAAATATCGAAAAGACAGGCTTTCTATTTATAAGTAACTCGGGAGATACTATTGAAACGTTTGCACTCGCTGAGTTTTGGTATGAAAATTTGAAGCAGTCAGGTTACAATGATTTCTCAGATAGATTCATATATGTATATGGATTAAAATCAAAATCTTTATTACAAATCTTACATGAGCAAACTGGAGGCATATTTCTAGAATATGATAGCGGCATGGGTGGAAGATTTTCTACTTTCACTACTCCAAACATTTTAATAGGAATGCTATCTGATAGCAATATCGAAGACTTTTTTGCAGGTGGTAATTCTATTTTAGAAAGCTTTTTATCTGGTTCTGAAGATACTGTAAGGGCAATAATATCAGGTGCAGTTATGACTTCATATGGTTTGCCATCGGAGAATTTTTCTATGTCTATTATAAATTCTAGCTATGACTCGCGTTTCGATGGAATGATCCACTGGTATTCAACAGCACTGGCTGAAACTTTATGTAAAGAAGGAATAAATCTGGTGATTTCTTCGATTGATTTACCTATTGATCAACACGGACTAATGCAGTCAATTCTGGAGAATAAGACACGCCAGCAATTCAATATTTTTAGTGTGCAAGATAAGACTGATTCTAAGATCAATAAAGTTGTATCAATGCTAGAAAATGAAGTCTGTTTTCAATGCCATAATCATCAAATACCTCTCAGAAGAATTATTTTAGAAAATGACAAAATAATAAACCTAGGAGCAATTATGATGCATATGATACTCGAAGTCATTAGTACAGCTGTTTTGATTGGTGTAGAGCCCTTTACACAACCTAAAATAGATAAAATGAAGAGAAATTTAGCTATTAATTATAGAGAGCAATTTGTACCTTGATGAAATATGATTTGCCAAGTATTGTGAGTGTTACGAATCCAAATTGAAGATCTGAGAGTTGATTTCATGCTTTCAAAAAGCTTATATGTGATAAGTACACAGTTTTCACTTAAGATTCTGACTTCAAAATCTACAGCTTTGAAATCTCTAATTGATTCGCTGATGAGCCCTTGAATGATATCTTGTTTGTAATAAATCTTACCTGAACTACCAAACTCGATAAAATCCCTGGAAATCAGGGATTCTAACATATTACGATCGGTTCTTGTTATGTGTTTTAAAAGTGTTTTTTCTAGTTCAATACACTCGTGGACCACATCCTAAGTCTTCTTATTATTCGTGTCCATTTGAGCAAAGAACTCCTCATTTGTCTTTGTATATTTCAGCTTATCTATTAGAAATTCTATTGCTTCAGAAGTATTCATACCACTCAATATACGTCTTAAAATCCATGTCTTAGAAAGCTGGAGTTTACTAAGCAGTAGATCCTCTTTTCTTGTGCCAGACTTGCTAATATCGATTGCTGGGAAAATTCTCCTTTCTGATAATTTTCTATCTAAAACTATCTCTGAGTTACCTGTGCCTTTGAATTCTTCGAAGATCACTTCATCCATACGAGAGCCAGTATCAACTAGAGCTGTAGCTATAATTGTTAAAGAACCACCTTCTTCAGTATTTCTAGCTGCTCCAAAGAATCTCTTAGGTTTTTGTAATGCATTTGAGTCAACACCACCACTTAGTACCTTACCTGAAGATGGAGATATATCATTATATGCCCTTGCAAGTCTTGTAATTGAATCTAGAAGGATAACAACGTGTTTTTTTGCCTCTACAAGCCTTTTAGCCTTTTCTATAACCATTTCTGCAAGCTGGACATGACGTGATGATGGCTCATCAAATGTTGAACTCACTACCTCTCCTTTCACAGATCTAACCATATCAGTTACTTCTTCTGGCCTTTCACCAATCATCAAAACTATCAGAATGATATCTGGATGATTCACTGAGATTGAGTGTGCAATCGTTTGCATTAGAACTGTTTTACCTGTTCTTGGAGGAGCTACAACCAATGCTCTTTGCCCTCTTCCTAGAGGAGCTAGCATGTCTGTTATACGAGCACTATTATTAGCTTGTACACCATTAGTTTGAGTTTCAAGAGTTAGTAGAGAATTTGGGAAAAGAGCTGTAAGATCATCGAAATGAGCTCTGTGTCTATTTTTTGTATGTTCAACTTTATTTATTGTGTTGATAGATATCAGAGCAAAATACCTTTCTCCCTTCTTTGGTTCTCTCACTGTTCCATTGATTGTATCACCAGTGCGCAGTGCATTTTTTCTTATCTGATTGGGCGATACGTATATATCATCTGGACCAGGCATATAATTTGCTTGGTGTGATCTCAAAAATCCGAATCCATCAGATAAAATCTCCAAAACACCTTCACCAACCATCACACCTCCTTGCTCTGCAACTCTCTGAAGGATTGCAAATACTAAATCCTGACGATACATACTTTCAGCGTCTTCAACACCAAGTGAATCTGCCATTATTAAAAGTTCTTCTGGTGACTTTAACTTGATTTCAGAAAGAAAAATTATTGAGTTTGAATCTTTATTATCAATTAGATCACAGACTTCTTCTGCAATTGTACTGTTTTCATGTGTAGAATCTTCAAGCTCTTCTTGATTTTTTTTGATTTCATTAGATATAGTCAATCGTTTTCTTGATTGTTTGGTATTTGTTGACATGATTTATTGATTAAAAAGTTTTTTATTTGATTCAAAGCTGTTAGGGAATCAATCATTTTTTATAAAAAAATCTAATAATGCTGAGATGATTATAAGAGCCTCAGTTGGTATCATTGGCCCCACTTCAGTTAAAGACAGTATTTGAATTAATTCAGGTTTATTTTCCAACGTTATGTCTTTTGTGATTTTAGTAATTGTTTCTATGACCTTTTCTTTATTACTTTGAGTATCAAGGTTGTTTTTGTCTGTCGCTAATGTAATTCTCAAGAGATCTGCAATAGGTTGATATTGTGATCTCTTTAACATTTATGCAGCCTTTCCTTCTTCTGCTGATTCTTCTGTTCTACCAGCAATTGATAGAATGACAAAGTTTGACTTGTTTACTGGTGTCATACCCTCTGGAAGTTTAATATCATTTATATGTACTGACTGACCTATACGCAGTTCTGATATATCAACTTCTATTGATGTTTGTAGTTGACTTGGTAAACAATAGAATTTTGCTTGTCTTAAAACGATATTCAGAATACCACCTCTTTTGATACTTGCACACTTATTTTCATTTAGAACCTTAATTCTAACTGAAACTTTGATTGGTTTAACTTCATCTATCTGTTGAAAATCTATGTGAATTGGATTGTCTGTTACAGGATGAATTTGTACATCACGTGTAATAACGTGAATTTTTTGCCCATCAACATTTAAAGTTGCAAGCTTTGACATGATACCACCTTTTAGGTACTCTTTAAGGAATTCTTTTGATGATATTGCTATTGTGTATTGTTTGCCTAAACCGTATATGATCGCAGGTATCATACCTGATCTTCTAGTAGACCTTGCAGCCCCTGTACCAGATCCATTTTTGGTTTCTGCTTTAAATTCTATGGATGTTTGCATGTTATCAGTGAATTATATCTAAATCTATTGTGAAGTAATATAGTGTGAATTTATCTTATTTTTGGTACGAATACAAATTTACTACTTACAGAATGTGACAAAATTCAAATTTATTTGAAATTTTTTATCACTAAAGTTGTATTTTGTTTTTCAAGTTGAAAACTCTCATCAATTTTATAACCTATATTTTCAGATACTGCAACATCTTTTGATAGAGATTTTATATTATCTTGCGTGTGGTCAGATAATAGTAGGATTCCACCGTTAGATAAATGACTATTAATGATATTAGAAACAACTTTAATGATTTGTACATCGAGATTAACAAAAGGCTCATCTAATAGCCATATTCTAGCTCTTTGTATCAATAATCTTGACAAAATAACTCTTTTTTTCAAACCTTTAGATAAGTCTTTTATTTGATAATCTAAATATTCTTCTAATTCTAATGTTCTCACAGAAGCTTCTAAAAGGATTGTAGAATTATATAAATCTCCCCAAAAAGAAATTGTTTCATATAAAGTTAGATTTTCATTTAGTTGTTCTTTATCTGAAATATATAAAATTATTTGCTTATATTCATTTAAAAATTCATCGACTAAACATCCATTATAATTGATTGTACCTAGATTTGTGTCATCAAGCCTTGCTATACATCTTAACAATGATGTTTTTCCACTGCCATTCTCACCTACTAATCTTACAAATGATCCTGGCATACATGAAAAACCAATGTTTTTTAGGATCAAATTATCTGACTTGTAAATAGAAATATTTTCACAGATTAAAGTGTTTTTTCTCATTACTTATAGTTTTGATTTTCCTGTTAAAAACATTTCCATTTGAATCTCTGTATATACAAATTGTTTCAGTAATAAAATTCCCATCTTTAAATTTAACCCCTGATACTAAATCCCCTGATGTTACTCCAGTGCTAATAAATACAATTTCTCCAGAATTTGATGTGTTATTTATATTGATAAGTTCATTCATATCGTATTTTTTACTTGGGTCTTTTTGTAACATAGATTCAGCCCTTTCTTTTTGAGAATTATCTTGGAATATTAGCTTACCCTCCATGTAACCACCAAGCATTGAAATTGCTGCTGCTGCTATCACTCCTTCTGGTGCACCACCTGTCCCAACATACATATCACTTCCTTCAGTCAGACAAGTCATAATGGCACCAGATATGTCACCATCAGATATCAGTTTAATTTTAGCTCCAGATTTTAAGATGCGATTGATTATATCTTTATGCCTTTCCCTATCCAGAATGGTTACCTCTAAGTGAGAAACATCACATTTTTTAGCTTTACTCAATGCTTGTAAATTCTCTTCTATTGAAAAATCTAAATTAATTACATCATATGAAGAAGCAATCTTTTCCATGTAAATATCTGGGGCAGGTAATAACATACCAACCTCAGCAACTACCATCGAAGACATTGCACCACCGATATTATGAGCACACTTTGTAGTACACTCAAGTGGATCCACAGCTATATCAAACTGAACTGGAGAAAGCTTATCTTTACCAACAATTTCACCTATATGTAGCATTGGCGCTTTATCTCTTTCTCCCTCACCTATAACTACTTGGCCTGTAAAATTCATCTCATTAAAAGATTGCCTCATACATTCTACTGCAGCTTTATCAGCAGCTTTTTCATCATTTCTACCAATCCATCTAAATGCTGCTATTGCTGATGCTTCAGATGTTGTTATAAGGTCATTTAATATGTGTTTTAACTTCATAACACTTGAATTATTTTTTGTAGATCTTAACATAATTATTATGAATAAAAATGGTTGCTTTTTTTGTATTTTTCGATGTAGACTTTTTTTGCATGACAAAATCATGCTTCAAAACAATCAAAATAAAAAGGTTTTATAATGCATATTGTAATATCTGGAAAACACCTGGATGTAGGTGATTCTTTAAGAATGCACTCAACTGAGTTCATTCAAAAACACATCAAGAAATATTTTTCAAACATAGTTGATACTCATATCACTATAAGTAAAAACAAAGACTCATTCCATACACATGTTTCTGTTAATGATGGTGTAGGAATACATATGATAAATGGTGACGCTAATGATGATGATGCATATAAAAGCGTTGAAAAAGCAATAAAAAAAATAGAAAAACAGCTTGAAAGATATAAAACAAGGATTAAGAATCATAGAAAAACAAAATACCATGATCTTCCGCTAGAAGCTAAAAAATATATCATAAGTGATGCTGAAGAGGAAGAAAATGAAAGTATTGAAGAAGCTGGTCCTGCAATAATAGCTGAAAAGCCAATAAAAGTTAAAGTTCTATCTGTAAGAGATGCTGTGATGCATATGAATCTCCAAAACCTTCCTGCGATGACTTTTGTGAATGCATCAAATTATAAGCTAAGCTTAATTTATCAAAGGAAAGATGGAAATATAGCTTGGGTTGACACAAGCATAGACATGGCACAACAGGTCAGCAAAATTGAATAATATTTATCTCACGGTTTGTTGCTGTACATAGCAATGAACCTACTGATATCATCAGCACTAACATTTTTATTCAGTAACTCAGAAATATTATCAGCTACAAAATCAACCACCCTATTAGCAATTATCTCTTCTGTTTTACTGAAGTTATTCAAAACGTAGTCAGCTACATCAATACCACTATGTGGTTTTCCAACACCAAGCCTAATTCTTAAATAATTTTGCCCTATATGTTGATCAATTGATTTCAAACCATTGTGTCCACCATGCCCTCCTCCGATTTTAACTTTTATTTTTCCTAATTCTAGATCTATATCATCATGAATCACAACCACATCATTAGTTTGGATTTTAAAAAACCTGCAAAATGCCTGTACTGCTATTCCACTGTTATTTATATATGTTTGTGGCATCAGAAAAAATACTTTATTCCCTTTTAGGTTATTAATTTCAAAATATATAGAATTATATCTATTGCTAAATTTTTTTATATTAAAAAATTCAACCAGTTTATTTATTGATATAAAGCCTATGTTATGCCTTGTTTTTGAATATTCTATACCAGGATTACCTAGTCCAACTATTAATTTAATCATAAACTTTTAATAAAATTTTTCTAATTGTAGTATATTTGTAATAATTCTGTTGTAAATTTAAGATTATTAATCAAAACAAAAATAATATTATATACAATGCTTCAAAATCTTTTTCAGAGTGGTCAAGTAAGTATTATAAAACATATAACTGACAATATATTCGAAAGTCAGTATTTAAAAGCTTTTAAAAGTGAAGGAATAAAATCTTTTTTTGAAATAGGTATTGCTGGTATTATTGGAGGTTTAGGTTTAGTGGTTGGTGGTGCAAACCCTGGTATTGCAACTTTCTTATATAGTGCTTCAAGTTCTGTCTTTTCTAGTTCTACCTTAAGATTATTTGAGCATACAAGTGATGCTATTAAAGATAAAGTTTTTGAAAATTATGAAGGATATTCAGACCTTATTGATGCCTCTATAGATTTTGCTCTGGGCCTAGGATTGAGACAAGCTTCTGGACTTTTAATAAATTTAGGAGCCAATCAACTCAATACAATAGGAATAGGCTCAACATCTGCAGCAATACCTGGGATAAGTTGTGAAAGTATTAATCTAAATGGTCTAAATTTTTCTACTTCTGAAAAATCAAGCGGTGGTATTGGGAGTTTTCTTTGGAGTTGTGGTAATACAACTTGGAATTTTCTTGATACTTTAGGTGATAATAGCTCTTATAATACAAGCAATTTCATATCAAAAAGCTTTGATGTTAATGGTGCTTATATAATGTTTAAAGGATTTTCAAAATTATGTTCTACAATCATCAATACCTTTACTGGTGGAGATAAAGTCTCTGACCTATCAGTTTATGATATCAGAAGAATTTTATCTTCTCAGTCTGATAATGATATAACAAAAAAAGATATAAAGAATACTGCTGTTGAGTTATTTAATAAATTCAAAACATGTGAAAAATATTATGACGATAAAGAAAACTTTATAAAAGAAAAAATAGATATAGTTACAGGCATTTTTTCAAAAGCCTTTGCAGGCCAGCAGAAAGAAGCAATGAAAACTATTATTTCTAGTCCTGCATTGTTGGAAAAAAGCTTCATGTTTGTTGATGCTAAGATTCAGTGTATGGCAATAGAAAAATTAATGCATGCAAAACAAAGTTATGCAACAGTCCAACAGTTTAGAAATATGGGATTAGTTGTAAGTAACGAGCAAGAATTTTTAATCAAACACTTTGCTGCAGCACAATTGAATGCTGAGCTAAACAAGTTGAAAGAATATTGCGATGTTTCTCAAGATGAAGCTACAGAATATAAATCACTATATACAAAGTCTGCTATGATTGAGATCGAATTACAAATGCAGTATAAATTGTTTGAATCAATGCAAGATAGCTTTGAAGTTTAATTTACTTAACGAGCATAAGCTCAAGTAATCCTATACAAACCTCAAGGAATATCAATAAAATAACAACTATTTCTAATCTAGATGAGTGTGCATGTTTCAACTCATCTGATAAGATACTGTAAAGATCTCTTATGATGTTCAACTTACTGTTCAAAACGTGTATCCTCTGTGAAAGATCTAAAAACTTGATTGACATTTCATAGTACTGTTCATACCTAGGATGCTTCCAAAAAAATTCGGGCGTATCAAGAATATTATTGTTAAGATTGATATAATTCCTTTCTGCGAAAAGTGATCCAATCTTTTTAGCAAGAGATTGTTTAGAAAGTGATATTTTTCCTGTTTGAATTAAATCTACTGGTATTTTCTTATTTTCTTCAATTGTTTTGTCAACTGAATCTTCAAAAACACTTAATTTAACTGACTGTGATAATCCATAAGAAAATGCAAGCTTTGCAAGATAGATACCATCATCTTTATGCAAAACAATGACATCGTTTTCCATATCAATAAATGAGCTATCGCCTTCTGGTACAATTTTGTATTGACATTTATCTGATATAACATTTTTCAATATCTCTGATGAAAAAGGGCTTAGCTCTTGAATGATTTGTTTTATTAAATCATCTGATATCCCCCAAAATACTATACAGCCATAACTATAAATAAACACATCATAAAATCTGTTTTGATGTTTGTTTTTAAAATATAAAACATCTTTACTATATATTTTGCTTTTTATTTCTTTATCTTTCAAATATGAAGATATTGATGATAAATTGTAGCTACCGCATATGCAGTAGAAGATACATTCTGAACTCATAAATTAATTATTGTGGTGTAAGCAGTAGCATGTAATTAAGGTTTAAAATTACTTGAAAAATATTTCTTTAACATGTAGAAGAAAATATGAGTATGTTTTTAGGCCTTTAACATAGTATATGCTAGCTATAACATTCTTAAAATTATATACTAACAGTAAAATAATTAAAACAAGTATTTTCAAATAAAAAATACGCAAGCAAAAAACTATAAATAATATTACTATATCCATAATGAAAATAAGCAAGAATAATAAAGGAAAAAGTTTTTTACATAGACTGATTGCAATAGTCGTTTCTTTTGCTGTTATTCAATCAACATTTGCAGGTAGCTTAACTGATTTGTCAGAAGTTGTTGAGAAAATATCACCAGCTGTCATCAACATTTCTACCACCCAAAAAGCAAAGAAAAAGAAACAACTTTCAGGTGGAAACATGCCTGATAACCCTTATGATTTATTTAGAGATCTTTTGGAAAAAGAATTTGGCTTGCCTGAACAAATGAGAAAAATGACATCTTTAGGCTCTGGTTTTATAATAGCATCTGATGGATATATAGTTACAAACTACCACGTGGTAGATGGCGCAGATGAGATTACAGTAATGGTTGGTAATGATACAAATAAAAATTATAAAGCTAAAGTTGTTGGAGTTGATCAGAAGACAGATCTAGCTCTTTTAAAAATAGATGTAGATAATGACTTACCATATCTAGAATTTGGTGATTCTGATTCTGCAAAGGTTGGTAATTCTGTAATTGCAGTTGGAAATCCATTTGGCCTTGGTGGAACAGTAACATCAGGTATAATATCTGCAAAAGCTCGTTATATAAGTGGTGATACTTTTGACGATTATATTCAAACTGATGCAGCTATAAACAGTGGTAACTCTGGTGGTCCTTTATGTGATGGAGCAACAGGTAAAGTCTTAGGTGTAAATTCAGTGATATTTAGCCCATCTGGTGGGAATGTTGGTATAGGATTTGCAATCCCTTCTTCTATCGTTAAACCAGTTGTGCTTCAATTAAAAGAAAAAGGCTCTATAACACGTGGTTGGTTAGGTGTAATGGTTCAGCCTGTTGATGATAACATCGCAAGTGCAATTGGTTTAGATAAACCTACAGGAGCTTTAATTACCAGTATTGTAAATAATAGCCCTTCAAGTAAAGCTGGTTTCAAAATAGGTGATGTAATATTAGAATTTGATGGGAAGCCTATAGATAGTATAAATAAGCTGCCTAGAATAGTCGGTGACACTCAAATAGATAAAAAGGTTGATATAGTGGTTTTCAGAGATGGAAAAAAACAAACTTTATCTGCTGTTGTTGCAAAGCCTGATCGAGAAGATCCATTTAACAATGATGTTGATAGTAGTCATCAGAAATCCACTGATAAAAACACAAAAGTAGTGCTTGGTGTTAAAGTTGCAAATCTGACTGATGAAACAAGAAGGATGTATAGCATAGACAGTAGCTCTAAAGGAATTGTTGTGACTGATATAGAAAAAAACTCCATAATGGCATTTACAGGTGTGAGAGCTGGAGATGTTATAATTACTGTAAACTCAAAGACTATAAATAACATAGATGATTTTGAAAAAGCATTTGACGAGATTAAGCGTAAAGGGAAAGGATCAGCCGCGATCTTGGTATCACGTAAAGGCGTAAACCAATTTATTGGAATAGAATTAAAATGAAATTTTGCAAAGCTTGATACAAAAGACAATATATAGTATTATTTGAAACATTAATTCAAAAAAATTTTATCATAAATAAAAATGAATAAGACAGAAATAATTGCACAATATGCAACATCTCAAAATGACACAGGATCTACAGAGGTGCAATGTGCTATTTTAACTCATAAAATCAATGATTTAACTGTACATCTTAAAAAGAACAGAAAAGACTTTCAAACAAGAAGAGGGTTGATTGGTATGGTTATACAAAGAAAAAAATTATTAAAAAATCTGAAAAAGAATAATAATAAAAAATATGATGAGTTATTAAAACTTTTAAATCTGAGTAAAAATTAGTCTCTTGATTACTACTTCGGACACCAAGTAATCAAATTGCAAGGCATTTAATAATATTGATTATGCCTTGCTTCATTACAAAAATCAATTAAAGTGAGGGCATCACTAATCACAAACATACCAGCATGAGAAAACTTTTAATTATCTCTCTATTGTTTTTCTTCATTGAAAATATTTATGCACAAAATTATGAAACAGCTTCTAAGCAAGCAATACTAGTTGATGCAAAAAATGGACAAATACTCTTTGAGAAGAATGCTAATGATTTGATGCATCCATCTTCCATGACGAAAATCATGACAACATATATTGCTTTTCAAAACCTCAAAAATGGCAAAATATCACTTACTGATAAATACACAACTAGTGAGAAAGCTTGGAAGATGGAAGGCTCAAGGATGTTCTTAAATTATGGCGATAGTGTGACTGTAGATGACTTATTAAAGGGCATAGTAGTGCAATCAGGAAATGATGCTTGTATAGTTTTATCTGAGGGTTTAAATGGTGATGAGAGCTTATTTGTACGTCATATGAATGAGGCAGCACAGAAAATTGGAATGACAAAAACACATTTTACAAACTCAAGCGGATTACCTGATCCTAAAAACCTTAGTACTGCAAGAGATCTAAGTAAACTTGCAATAGCAATGATAGAAAACTTTCCTGAATATTATTACTATCATCAGATGAGAAGTTTTAAATATGGCAACATTATGCAGTTTAACAGAAATGTATTGCTTGGAAAAATAGGAGTTGATGGTATCAAAACAGGTCATACGGAGGCTGGTGGTTTTGGTATAGTATTGAGTTCTGTTATAAATGATAGGCGCCTTATAGCTGTAATAAATGGTTTATCAAATGATAAAATAAGAGCAAAAGAAGGGGAGAAAATTTTGAATTATGGGTTCAATAATTTTCAAGAAGCTACACTTTTTAAAGCTAAAGAAGTAATTGAATCAATTAAAGTTCAATATGGTATGCAGCCAATGGCGAAAATTGGTGTAGCAAATGATTTTACTATATTAACTGAAAGCAATGCACAAAATGTAGAGTGTACTGCGGAATACAAAGATGTCATAAGGGCTCCAATTATGGTTGATGATATTGTTGGAAGTATTTCTTGTAATATTCCAAATATATATTCCGATGAAATTTCAATGAATCTTATTGCAATAGAAGTTGTTAAGAGTGCTAATTTTGTACAAAGACTCTGGCAAAACATTGAATATATATTTTCATTAAGGTAGTTCTAAGTAATACAAGTGTGTAATATTGTTATTCAAATTATAGATTATGACTCATATTTTAGTGGTAGATTATAAATGACTTTGCTATATCATGTTTTATGATATCAAAAACTATTTCAAAATAATTTGTTAAAGATGTTAAAGTTTGTAAAAAGTAGATTAATTTTTTTTATTTGTATAACTCTCACAGGATGTAACATACATAACTCGAAGACTGTAAAGCCTTCTGAAATAAAAAAAGAAATAAGCTTTATACAAGAAATTGAAGTCACAAAACCTATTGACGTTATAAATTGTCCATTGACCCCTGTAGTTTATGATGACATAAAAGTGCCAGAAATATATAAAACAAATAATCTGAGAAGAAGGACTGGTTATGCTACGTATGCAAGTGGTGAATTTATAAGGATTACAGGTATTGTTACTGATAACCAGTGTGTACCAGTCAGTAATGCAACTGTTCAAATATGGCATGCAGACTCTAATGGTATTTATAAAGGTATTGTAACTAATAAATACTTAAATGATGATATGATGTATAGCACTCAAAAAGCAAGATTTAAAAAAGAATATGATGAGAAAAAAGTTGCTGATGTGAATTTTACAGGCAGCGGTGCAACTGTGACAGACAACCTTGGTAGATTTACCTTTTTATCAGTTATGCCTGGTAGTGTGAATGGTAAAAAGCCGGTTGTCATGTTTAGAGTTTTACATAAAGGTTTTAATGGATTGAATACTGTAATGTATTTTCCTGATGTAAATAATCCTTCAGGTCTTTTGAATGCTAAAAAAGAAGGGGAAATAATTAATAACGGTTCATCTGAAGTAGTTTACTCTCATCTATTAACATTAGATGGGCAAAATCATTATCTACAATATTAATTAATAATTGCATTTTTCATTAGAGTTTTGTATCTTTATATAAATCATCTTTCTTTATAGGACGTACAATGCAAATACTACTAAAATCAAAACTCTTAATCATAATGATAATTATGGTCATGCAAATATCAACAACAAATGTTTATGGACAAACTGTTGCTTTAGAGCCTAAAGTAGTTAGTGACAGTACAATAAATGATTTTTTACAAAAGTTTATAATAAGTAGTGTAGCAAATGTTCAAATGCTTGTAGAATTTGTAGTACAGATGCTCAAAGATGCACTAGGTAGTAATCAAAGATTCTTACCATCAATACCAAATAATTTTAATAAAATTATCATAGAAGCAACATGCCACCACTTGAAACACCAAATCTAGAACAAGGTTTTTATGCAAAGGATTTTAACCTTTTATCCATTGATGGAAAAAAACACTCTTTTGCTGATTTAAATAAGACAAACGGATTAGTAATTGCATTTATCTGCAATCACTGTCCATATGTTCAAGCGATTGCAGATAAAATTACAAGGGAGGCAAATGAACTAGCTAAGATTGGAGTAGGGTTTGTTGGTATTAACTCGAACGATGTTGAGAGTTATCCAGAGGATTCATATGAAAATATGAAGTTGTTTGCTGCAAAGCATAGATTTTCTTTTCCATATTTATTTGATGAATCTCAATCAGTAGCTAAAGAATATGGAGCAGTCTGCACACCTGATTTCTTCTGCTTTGATAGAAACTTATTGTTAAAATATAGAGGTAGACTTGATTCTGCTGGTAAAAATGATTTACCAAATGCAACTAGGGAATTATTTACAGCTATGGAATTAGTTGCTGGTGATAAAGCAATAAATTTCAAGCAATATCCAAGCATAGGTTGTTCAATAAAATGGAAAAAGTCTTAGGATTAATTATATATCTAACATAAAATCCCATCTATTAAAAAAGGATGATTCTTGTGATATACTTATACCTATAAAAAAGATATTTTTAAGCGCAAACTGTAAATAAATCTGTTAGCAAAAAATATAGCTACAACTTAATTTATTGGTATGCGTTTTAATTATATCTGGCAATATTTTTAGTATTCGCAACACTCATATGACTAGATTGCTTTCTGGTACAGAATCAGAGGAGGAAATAATTGTTGAGCATAATATAAGTTTAAGACCATCAACTCTCAATAATTTCATAGGGCAGTCTAATATAAAAGATAATTTAAAAGTTTTTCTGGATGCTGCTAAAAAAAGAAATGAAGTCTTAGATCATGTTTTAATATATGGACCTCCTGGCTTAGGCAAAACAACTTTATCAGTTATTATAGCTAATGAGATGTCTGCCAATATCAAAACAACTGCTGGTCCTATTCTTAATAAAGTCAGTGATTTAGCAGCAATATTAACTAATCTTCAGGAAAAAGATGTACTATTTATAGATGAAATACATAGATTGAATAGAGCTGTTGAGGAATCACTATATGCAGCGATGGAGGACTTCGCTCTTGACTTAGTTATAGGAGAAGGTCCAACTGCTAGAATGCTGAGAATAAACCTCCCACAATTTACATTAATTGGTGCTACAACGAGGCTAGGTTTATTAACTAATCCTTTAAAAGATAGATTTGGAATTCCGATAAGCCTTGACTTTTACACGCCTAAAGAGTTAAAAGAAATAATTTTAAAGCATTCTAATAAAGTTGGCTTTAAAATAAATGATGATGCGGCACTTGAAATAGCCAATCGATCTAGAGGCACACCAAGGATAGCTCTGAGGCTTCTAAGGCGTGTGAGAGACTTTGCTGATGATGAAATAGATGTTGAAATCACTAGAATAGCTCTTGGTAGGTTAAATATAGATAACATTGGGCTAGATATATTAGATCACAAGTATTTAATGTACATTTTAAAAACATGTAATGGTGGTCCAATAGGAATAGAGACGATAGTTGCTGGTATTGGTGAAGATCAAAATACTGTTGAAGATGTTATAGAGCCATACCTATTACAGATTGGTTTTATGAATAGATCTTCAAAAGGCAGAGTTTTAACTACAGCCTGTATTGATCATATTAAAAAATATATAGTGTAAAAGTTTAAAAATGATAACAAAAATATTGATAGCAAATAGAGGTGAAATAGCCTGTCGTATAGCTAAAACAGCTAAAAAAATGGGTATTCAAGTAGTGGCTGTTTATTCTGATGCTGATACAAATTCTCTACATTTACGCATGGCAGATGAAGTCGTATATATAGGACCTTCTCCAGCGCCTTCAAGTTACTTAAACATCAAAAATATCTTAAATGCAATTAAGATATCTGGTGCTGATGCAGTACATCCTGGATATGGTTTCTTATCAGAAAATGCAAAGTTTGCTGAAACTTTGGTAAAAAATAACATCACATTTATAGGTCCATCAGCTGATGCCATCAGTAAAATGGGAGATAAAATTCAGGCAAAAAAAATTGCTAAAGATGCAGGTGTTAACGTCGTACCAGGGTATATTGGAGCTATAAAAACTGAGAAAGATGCTCTGAAAATAGCTGCAAAAATAGGATATCCAATCATGTTGAAAGCAGTAGCTGGTGGTGGTGGCAAAGGTATCAGGATTGTACGAAATGAGGCTGAAATGCAACAAGCTTTCAGCTCAACAAAAAATGAAGCTAGAAATAGTTTCGCTGATGAAAGAACATTTATAGAAAAATACATAGAAAGACCAAGACACATAGAGATACAAGTTCTAGGTGATCAGCATGGGAATTATATATGTTTAGGTGAAAGAGAGTGTTCAATACAAAGACATCATCAAAAGGTCATAGAGGAGGCGCCTAGTGCGTTTATCGATGAAAAAATCAGGAAGAAAATGTATGCTCAAGCAATAGCTCTTGCTAAGACAGTTAAGTATTTTTCAGCTGGTACTGTTGAATATATAGTTGATTCAAAAAAGAAATTCTATTTCATGGAGATGAATACAAGACTTCAAGTAGAACATCCTGTAACAGAGTTAATAACTGGCATCGATATAGTTGAACAGATGATAAGGATAGCTCGTGGAGAAAAGCTGTCGATAAAACAAACAGATGTGAAGCTTGATGGATGGGCTACAGAGTGTAGAATTTATGCGGAAGATCCTTCATGTGGTTTCTTACCATCAATTGGTCGAATCACAACATACAATGCACCTAAATCAGAAGCAGGGGTAAGGATAGAAAGCGGTGTCTTTGAAGGTGGTGAAGTTAGTATGTTTTATGATGCTATGATTGCAAAGGCATGTGTTCATGCTCCTACAAGAGTTGAATGTATAGATAAAATGCAAAAGGCATTAGGGGAATATATCATCAGGGGAATATGTCATAATATACCATTTTTACAAACTATTCTGTCTTCAGCGAAATATATTTCAGCAAACATTTCCACAAACTTCTTAGATGAAGAGCATAAAAGTGGATTTACTGGACCAGTCATAAATGATGAGGCAACTGCAGTGATTTTAAGTGCTGCGCTATTCACAGATCTCACAGAACAAAAGCGTGCGATGACTATTAATAATCAACTTAGAACCTATCAAAGAAGTCATGGTACGAGATTAGTCGTAATGCTTGATGATAGAAAATACCCCGTGACAGTAAGACATATTGAAGATGGTTATAAAATATCATTTGAAAATCGCCGTCTATACATTAAAAGCAAATGGATTCTAGGAAATAAATTATTTCAATGCAATATCAATGGTCAGTCGTATAGCTTACAAATTGAAAAAAATAAATTAGCAACAAAAATCACATATGTAGGACACAGCATTATGACAAGAGTTATGACTCCTGCTGTAGGTGAATTGACTAAATATATGAAGAAATTTGAAAATAAGAATAGTAAAGGTGATGTAATGGCAAACATGCCAGGTATGGTTAGAGATGTTAAAGTAGAGCTTGGAGCTCTAATTTCTAAAGATCAGCCAATAGTAATACTGGAAGCTATGAAGATGGAAAACATTATTTTATCACCTATTGATGGCGTTGTAACTACAATACAGATAGATGTTGGTCAATCAGTGATGGTTGGAGATCTTTTGATGTCTATAAAAGCATCTGAAGAGCAATAAAGGTAGTTATAAACTACCATTATGCTTCAAGGCTGCTTGGATGAATGAAATAAATAGTGGATGAGGATTTAGAAGCCTTGATTTAAATTCTGGATGGAACTGAATACCTACAAACCAAGGATGACTATTGTATTCAAGTATTTCAATTATCTCTTTATCTTGTGAATAACCACTTGCAATCAATCCATGTTTTTCGAAAATATCAAGATATTTGATATTGACGTTAAAACGATGTCGATGCCTTTCATTGATGATATCTGTTCCATATATTTCATGTATTTTACTGCCATTTAGTAAATGACATGGATATGAACCCAATCTCATTGTTCCACCAACAGTGGTTTCAGGTGCTCTCGTCTCATGATCATTGTCTTCAATGCGTTTGACAATGTCAGTACAATCATTTGAGAGCTCAGATGAGTTAGCATTATGAATACCACCTACGTTTTTTGCAAATTCTACTGCAGCAAGCTGCATGCCTAAACATATTCCTAGAAATGGCACATTATTCTCTCTTGCATATTTAATTGCAGAAATTTTTCCATCTATTCCTCTAGATCCAAATCCACCTGGTACAACTATAGCATTTGAATTTTTGAGAATCTCAGATGCATTGTCATCATTGATTTCTTCAGCATGCACCCAATTTATCTCAATTTTACATTTTTGACTTAAGCCGGCATGGCGAAAAGCCTCTGTGAGTGATTTATATGCATCTTCTAATATATTATATTTACCTATGATATCTATCTTTAAAGTTTTCTCAGGATGGTCCAAAATATGAATGATACTCTGCCATGCTGAAAGATCTATTGAGGGTTTTTCTTCGATCTCAAAAATATTTAGTAATTCAACATCTAGACCATCTTTATAATATTCAAGTGGTGCTTTATATATTGAATCCTGATCAACCCCTTGTATAACTCTATTTTCATCTACATTACAAAATAATGCTATCTTTTTTCTCTCATTAATAGGTATTTCTCTATCTGATCTACAAATTATAATATCTGGCTGAATTCCTATTGAAAGTAATTCTTTTACAGAATGTTGAGTAGGTTTAGTTTTCAGTTCTTTTACTGAAGGTAGATAAGGTACAAGGGTTAAATGTACATAAGCACAATTATATTGGCTTCTTTGGCCAAGCTGTCTTATTGCTTCAAAATATGGCAGTGCTTCTATATCACCAACAGTTCCTCCAACTTCACATATCAAGAAGTCTATATCTGCTAGGTCATTTGTAATAAAATCTTTTATGATATTTGTAACATGCGGTATTACTTGTACAGTAACACCAAGGAAATCACCTCTTCTTTCCATGCCTATGAGTTTTTCATAAACCTGTCCTGAAGTTAAATTATCTGTCTTTTTCGCATTGATACCTGTGAATCTTTCATAGTGTCCTAGATCTAGGTCGGTCTCAGCACGGTCATCTGTTACAAAAACCTCACCATGTTGATAAGGGCTCATTGTTCCTGGATCTACATTGAGATATGGATCAAGTTTCCTCATACAAACTTTGTACCCTCTCATTTGGAGTAATGCAGCAATTGATGCAGATGTTATTCCTTTGCCTAAAGACGATACAACGCCACCTGTAACGAATATTATTCTAGTTCTATTACTCCTCATCATCTAGTGATATTTTTTCATGATTATTTTGTATTTGTTCAACGATAGACTCTGAATGATTTTGATGATATCCTATGTTGGCCATTATCAAACTGTTCAAAATGAATGCAATTGCAAAAAATATTGTACTCTTTTTTACGAAATCTATCCTCATGGAGGAGTGCATTGATTTCGTGCTACTACCTGCAAGATTTGCCATACCATCAGTACTAGTTTTTTGCATAAAAACTAAAAGTATCATAGATAAAACGAATACGCCCTGCAATACTGCCAAAATAATTAGCATTTATTTTCTTAACTAAATATAAAATTACTTAATATAAGGCCATAACTCTATATGAATTCAAATAAATAGTCAATGTATAAACTCTTAGCTTTAGCAATTATTATATCATATTTTATATATCATGGCGTCACTGGACAGAGGGGTATTATATCGACAATAGATATTGATGAAAAAATTCTTGAAGGTACAAAAAAACTCAATATATTACAGAAAGAAAGATCTTTAATAGAATATAAGATACGGATTTTAAGATCTGGATCAACAGATCATGATCTCATAGATGAAGTAATAAGAAGAGGTCTTGGTATGGCAGATCCAAATGAAGTTGTAATAATAATTAAAAAAAATAATAAGTAAAACTATTGCTCATACTTCTGATAACTTGAAACTTTGAAAAAAAATCCAGGTTTGGATTCTATATTGTCATATAGTTTTTCTGTAATGTTTGACATGTCAAATTGCAATTTGACTATCCAATTTTCTGTTGTGCAAACAGCATATTCACTATTGCATTTTGTAGAATTAAAGCTCACTTTTGCAGCAATAGGTTTTGAAAGTGAAAATTGAGTCATTTGAATATTTTCTATTTTTGTAGAAACAATCGTGTTAAATCTGTATTGTAATATTGGGCTTTTAGGATTTTGATGAGGTAACATATAGTTCAAATATGTTTCAAATGTTTGGTGTGAGGATAATCCATTAATATTGTTTAAAAGCTTTAACCAATTTTGATCTTCAAGTAATTGTGGATTGTAAGTCTCCCTTAAATTCACATATCTTTCTATCATATACCTTGCAATGACTTCTTCAATGCTCTGATCGCTATTAAAAAGACTTTTAATGTGATGTACTTCATCTGCATCATCTTCTACATATATTGGGAAGTTAAGCTTGATAGTATTTGTCTTTATATCTAACATTTCTTTCACAAGACTCATTATACAAAGTATGCATAAGAATGAAATGATGACTTTACGAGAATCAACTTTTAACTGTAGATAGTTTTTTTTGTACCAATTTTTAGAATCATCAACATAAATTTGTATCTGATTTTCTGTTTGTAGATCAACTTTCATGTGTTATTTAAAATAAAGATTTTAAATCTCAAAATATAGCAACTTCTTATATATAAACTACACTTAATGATAAATTTATATTGATTTATTTGATCATTTCAAAGTAAAGGATTGCACTTATTATAACATATGTCTAATTTTTGTTGAAGAAATATCAATTTTTCTTATATGTAACATGAAAAATGTAGTTCCTGTATTAAGAATATTTTTATCAATTTGAAATTCACTATAGATATTTTTTGCTTTAAAATTATGTGCAGGTTTTGTATTGTGAAGTTTTATGCTCATTTCACTTCTTTCACATACGACAACATTTGTTTTCTCAAATATGTTTTTCCATTTGTACCACTTACTTATCTGTAAGATATTATCACATCCTATAATCCAGTATATTTCAGCATTTGGATGCATAGTTTTTATACACTCTATAGTATTTGCTGAATAGAAATTTTTGAAAAACTTTTCTATATCTAAAATAGTTATTTTATTGGAATATGGCTTGGTGATCTCAACACACTTTTGAACTCGTTTTGTCAGATCCTCATATGAGGATGAGTTTTTAGTAGGGCTGCAAGGTGTCACAAGCCAGAAAACGTGAGATAAATCGAATCTTTTTAATGTTTCTAAGCTTATATGTACATGTCCTTCATGTGGTGGATTAAATGATCCACCAAGTATCCCTATTTTCACTGATACATTATTTAATAGTAAGAACTTAAATTTAGACACTAAAAGTTTTTAAAGATAACTAATACCTTTATTTAGATTGATTTTGCAATAAAAATGAATCAATGATATTTTTGATATCAAATAAATAAAATTTTGACGTGATAAAATTAATACAACTAACTAAAAGATATTCAAATGATACAGTCTTGGCTGGTATTTCAATGGAGATATGCAAAGGTGATATCATAGGTTTAATTGGACCTTCAGGTAGTGGTAAATCTACAGTTTTAAGGTGTATTGCAGGGATAGAAGAATATGATACAGGAGAAATAATAGTGGATAAGAATTGCAGAATTGGCATGGTGTTTCAAAACTTCAACTTATTCAATAATATGTCAGTCATCGAAAACCTTTGTTATCCTCAGCAAAAAGTATTAAAAAGAACAAAGAATAATGCTGAAGGCATAGCAATACAAATGCTAAAAAAAGTTAATATGATGGGGTTTTTTGATAGATTTCCATCATCTCTATCTGGTGGTCAGAAACAGAGAGTAGCAATTGCTAGAACTTTATGTATGGATCCATCAATAATATTATTTGATGAACCAACATCAGCTTTAGACCCTGAAAATGTAAGTGAAGTATTGGATGTTATCAAATCAATTGCAACAGATGAAATCGGAATAATAATAGTGACTCATGAATTAAGATTTATAAGATCTATTGCTAATAGAATGATTTTTATAGATCATGGTAAAATAGAAGTGGATATGGAGAAAGATGATTTCTTTAAATTAACTGTTAATAAGAGAATCAACAGCTTTTTAGAATCATTACTTTCACATTGAAGATGCAGAAAATACTTTGTATTGATACGTGTGGATTGTTTTACTCCATCGCATTGCTAGAGAACAGAAAAATACTGTTTGAGTATTCATCTAATACCAGGCAGATGCAGTGTGAAGAGCTTATCATAAGGATAGAATTAATGCTTCAAAGCCTTTCTATATCGTATGATGAAATTAATACAATTTGCGTTACAAACGGTCCAGGTACATTCAATGGAGTTAGAATAGGTACTAGCGCTGCATATGGTATATCTATTGCAAAGAATATAAAAGTATTTGGAATTAGTACAATTGATATGATTTTATATAAAACATTATGTATTAATCCTCAACTATCATTTCCAAATTCAGTATTTTTCTCAGCTGATCTTACTATGGGTTTTATAAAAACATTTGATAAAGACTCACAAAACATAATAATCAGCGATGAGATTCCACAACAAATAAACATAAATGAACTGGATTCAATTGATCACCAAATAATAAAATTTGATGTGAATGAATTTGATGTAGCTGACTCAAATATCTCAAATGCAGCGGCAGCAGGTATGTTTTTTATTGAAAAAAATGATGACCAACCACAAACATCTTCATTAAAGAATCTGTTTTATGGTAAGCCACCAAGTATTCATCAAAAATGATCGTTATTTTCTTTTACTTTGATTATTTTTTTTGCAGTTTGTTGATTTTTAATCAAGTCCTGAAAAGTTGTTTCTATCTGCTCTAGTGCACCTTCACTAAATTTCTTAGGGTCTGCATTAAAAGACGCAACTACTTTTCTCATTTCTTCATGATCACATACTTCAAACCCAGACAATCGTCTAGTTTCTCTCTCAAATAAACAGAGTAATCTCATATCTCCTGTTTTGCATTTACCATTTGAGCTATGACCTAAAATTTTTACTTCATATAATGGCTTAGGACCTTCTGGTGATAGAAGTTTTATTCCTTATCCAGATTTTCCTATGAAGCCATTTTCTATAGCAGTTAAAAATTTATCTGATAAAGATAATTCATCCATTCTATCAGACACTTGAGGTGTAACCAGAAAATCAAATTTTTTACCCATATGATCAAATGATCCAAACTGTGTTGGTCTTAATGGTAATCCTTGCATAATATTTCTATTTAAAGTTGCATATATTTTATTTTAATGTATTATAAGTTGTATTAATAATAAAATAAAAACAACTTTAAATAGAAATACATGGGATGATTTTCTCCTATGATGAAGATGATAATGGTTTAAAAACTAATGCACTAGGCATTAGTCTTATCCCAATCTGCGCTGATTGATTCAGGTTCTTGTTTAGGTTTCTCAAATCTTGAGACTACAGGAATAATTATTAAAAAGTGTACAAAATACCAAACACTAAGACATTGTCCGATTGCAACATATGGGGGTTCAACAGGACAAGCTCCTATGTATCCTAAGCACGCAAAAACAATATAAATTAAAAGAGTAAATGTTCTATATATAGGTTTATACCTTGAACTTTTTACTTTAGAACCATCTAACCATGGTAAAAAGAATAACACTATGATCGCACCAAACATACAAAGCACCCCACCTAGTTTATCAGGTACAGAACGCAGAATCGCATAAAATGGTAAGAAATACCACTCAGGAACTATGTGAGGTGGTGTTACCATAGGATTAGCTGGTATGTAATTGTCTGGATGTCCTAAAATATTGGGTGCAAAGAATACAAATGAGAAAAATATGAAAAAGAAAACACAAAATCCTAGCATATCCTTATAAGTGTAATACGGATGGAATGGAATTGTATCTTTATCAGATTTTACCTCAACACCTGTTGGATTATTAGAGCCTTTATGATGTAATGCAACTAAATGTAAAAGCACAACTCCAACAATGAGAAATGGCAATAAAAAGTGAAAGGCAAAGAATCTATTTAATGTAGCGTTATCAACTGAGAACCCACCAAGAAGCCAAGTATGAATTGTATCACCTACAGCTGGAATAGCTGTAAATAAACCAGAGATCACTGTAGCTCCCCAGAAACTCATCTGCCCCCATGGCAATACATAACCCATGAAAGCAGTCGCCATCATCAACAAAAATATCATTAGACCTATAAACCATAGTAATTCTCTAGGTGATTTATATGACCCGTAGTAAAGGCCTCTCATTATATGTATATAAACCACACCAAAGAACATCGAAGCACCTACAGCATGAGAATATCTTATAAGCCATCCATGATTAACATTACGCATTATATTTTCAACGCTATCAAATGCCATGTTTATCTGAGGCGTGTACTGCATCGCAAGAAATAATCCTGTAAGAATCTGTATTACTAATGCTATCCCTGCCATTGAGCCAAAGTTCCAGGCATAGTTTAGATTCTTAGGTGTTTTATAATCTGCTGTATGTTTAATAAATGAGAAAATTGGCAGTCTATCTTCAATCCAATCTTTTATTTTATTATTCTTTTTTTGTGCCATAAATTAACCTATTTTGATTTTAGTATCGCTGATGAATTCATAGGGAGGAATAGCTAGGTTTTTTGGTGCTGGACCTTGTCTAATCCTTTGAGATGTATCATATTGTGATCCATGGCAAGGACATAGAGATCCTCCAAATTCTCCTTTACCAACTGTAGGTACGCATCCAAGATGAGTGCATACAGCAACTGTTATAAGCCATTGTTCTTTACCTTGTAAAACCCTTTCAGCATCAGTCTGTGGATCCCTTAAAATTTTAATATCAACCTCTTGAGCTTCTTTTATTTGCTCTGGAGTTCTGTGAGTAACAAATACTGGCTTACCTTGCCACATGACAGTCATACTCTCACCAACTTTCAGATTCCCAATGTCAACTTCAGTTGTGCCAGCAGCTATTACACCTGCATCTGGCCACATAGATCTAATAAAAGGTATAGTACAAACAGCTGCACCCAGACCAGCAGCAGCAGTTGCTGCCTTGACAATAAAACTTCTTCTGGTTGATGACTGATCTGAATCATTCGTTTCTTCAGATAATCCTACTTCTTTATTTTTATCCATATTAATTATCTTGTTTATTTTTTTTAATATTACTCCATACTGCTTTGTTCGCAAACCACATCATAACACCTAAGATACCTACAAATACTAAAACTCTGAGACCAATACTTTTCCTTTCTTCCATTTCTGGTTCAGCTGCCCATTGTAAGAAATTTACAACATCATGAGCCATCTGATCAATCGTTGCTTCTGTACCATCATCAAATTCCACCTGACCTTTTGATACAAGTGGAGGTGTCATAGCAAGTTGTCTGCCACCGCCAGCGAAATATGGATTGTAGTGCATATTTTCCCCTAATTTAAAACCTTCTGGTGGTGTTTGAAATCCAGTTAGGAGAGAATACACATAGTTTGCACCATTTTCTCTAGCTTTTATTATTAAAGATAAATCTGGTGGTAATGCACCATTATTTGATGCCCTTGCTTCTTTGTCATTTGCATATGGCCCTGGAATAGGATCAGAAGGGCGTCCAGGTCTTTTAAACATCTGCCCCTCATCATTGGGTCCATCTTGTATGTCATATCCAGCTGCAAGTGATTTTACTTGGTCTGCAGAAAATCCTATTACCTCCAAGTTTCTAAAATTTAGATGTTTAACTGCATGACATGCAGAACACACTTCTTTGTATACTTTAAAGCCTCTCTGTATAGATTCATAATCAAACTTGCCTGTCACACTATCGAATGCCCAATGCATCTTTTTAGGCGGCATTATATCTTCTGATGCCTCTACATTATTAAAAAATAAAATTATCAGAATTACTATACCCTTAATACTTTTCATAAGAGAATTAAAATTTAAACATGATTTTAATATATATTATATCTGGTTTTTATTTTTATACTAAGAGTTTTTTACAGTATTTGATCTGTACAATGATAAAAAAATCAATACTTGTGAAATGATTGAGATTGTTTGAAGAAAGATCAGTGTTTTTTCATGATTTTGATTGCTAGAAATAATACCAATAAATAAAATCAAAACACAAGAAATTAGATATTGATTAATTTGTATTTTTCTTGCATTAAATATTAGTAATAATAATAATGGCCAAAAAGATTTCAATAAAATAATTAAATTAATTCTGAATGCTGAAACATAATTATCTTCTCTAAAAATTATTTCAAAAATAGTTTGTTTAAAAGTATCGTAGAAAGGGATAACTTTTAAGTTTACAATATCAGATGAAAAATCACTCTCAATATTAAATATTTGTAACCCTTCTTCAAGCGGTGCAAGATATAGACCATATGTAATCCAAGTAATCATAATACAAACAAAAAAGGATATCAAAACACCTATAATCCAATCTTTTTTGAAGCCTCTATTTAATGATCTATTTGTAAAATCATCATATACAAGAGCAGCAATAATCGTCATTAAATTTAATTTTAATCCATTGAAACCAGATGAACTAATTGTTAATCCTATAAAAAGACCCCAAGCAGTAAATTTTATTTTTGATTTGGATTTGAGAGTCGAAATTATCAACTCAAGTGTTACGATTACAAATAAGCTACATAAAACCTGTGAAGTTGAGTTTATGAATGAATTATTGAGAGTGAAGATTAATACTAATAATATGCTCAAAAAACTCTGATTATAGAAGATTAAGATGCAAAAAATTACTAACATTCCAATGATGTTTTTCCATCTCATAGCAATCTTGAGTTTGTACACTTCATCTTTAGAAAGATTTTGAATAATACCTTCACCTATCTTTTGTGGAGAGCTTATAGCATACATGTATGAAACCATATCTGAATAATTACCTGACGGCAAGAAATTAAGATTCTCCATTGAAATATCGGTAAAAAGATTCAAAGACAGTACTGTCAGAATACCTGATAGTGGAGGTGAAAGAATTGCAAACCTATCTGTGTTATTTGATTTGATATTCCAATAAAGACTTAGTCCATTACCTAAGTCTTCTACTTCATCTCGCGTTATATCTTGAGACTTAAGATTATCAAAGGACTTTAAACAAAAAACAATTATTAAAAATACTAAACATAATATTTTAAGCCTCATCAACTTGTTCTGTTATAGCTTCTTGTTCTTTCATCTCTTGTTCTTGCTTCCTAGGGTCATATGGTTGTTGTTGAGGTAATGGTATTGGCTTCATAAGGCGCTTCTTGAAAAGCGGGTGTGCATAATATTTAATCTTTTTAGATTTAATAGGTGGTTGTGACTCAATAAGTATGATTTGATCATCTCTAGGTAATCCGATGACTTCTTGTGGTAACAGTAATGCTCTTTGTGCTTTCGACACATTGAGTGATCTAGATCCGGGGTTAAAGTCTAAATATTTAGGTTTACTAGCTGATTCAGATTCAACAGTTTTATTACCACAAAGCTGCGATATGAGATTTGCTGTTTCATAGTTGTTAGCAGCAAATGTTATCCTAAAGGTAGAATTTGATAAGAATGAATTCATACCTGAATCCTCATAAGTACCTTTCAGCTGTTGCGTATCTTGTATAATTAAGAACAACCTAACCTTATATCCTCTGAAATATGCAATACCTGACATAAACTGTTCCATCTTACCTAATGTTGGGAACTCATCCATCATAAACATCACACCATATACATCCTCAGGCCCAGGCATCTTTCTAGATAAGAATTCAGTAGCTTGTTGGTAGAAAACCTGCATGAGTGGTTGTAGACGCTTTAAGTTATCAGGTGTTAAACCAACATAGACTGTTGTGGGATTTTTTTTGAACTGCTGAATATCAAAGTCACTTGATGCAGTCGCTGTATCAATAAGAGGGTTGGCCCAAAGTTCTAAAGTTGAGTTCATAGTTGAAATCACACCAGATCTTTCTTTATCGGCTTTCTGTAGAAACGCAGCTAAATTCATATATGAAACTGGGTGTATTTCATTTCCCATTGTGTCTAGTACAACAGCAAGGTTATAAACCACATCATCACTCCGCATTGTACGTACAACTTCACCAAAAGATTGGTTTTTATCTGGTGCAGCACATAAATAAAGTACAACCCCAACAAACAAGCTCCTTGCCTCATTTACCCAAAAATCTTGTTTTGGCATTAGAAGACTGGCAATCTTTTGAACGTCATCAACCATCTGCCCTTGTTTCTTACTAACCCAATCTATAGGATTATAACAGTGTGTGAAGCCATCTGGATTAGCTGGATTCCATACAAATACTTTTTGTCCAACACTTTCACGCCAACCACTTGTAAGTTCATAGTTTTCAAGTTTAATATCATGTACAAAAACAGATTGTTTCCAATAGAGAAGATTAGGTACAACAAACCCTACACCTTTACCAGAACCAGTAGGAGCAAATAAAAGAGCATGTTGGTAACCATCAGCAATGAGAAAACCGTTATCATCTTCGCCAAGTAACATCCCATCTTTTGACCTCAAGCCAGCTTTTGTTATCTCTTGTTGAGATGCCCAGTGAGCGTCACCATGTAATGCTTCTTTTTCCTTATATGGTCTTAACGAATAAAATGTTTGTTTATATTTCCATATTAAAAGTAAATATAATAATAATGGCCCGATGATAGTTCCAAGGTATTTGAATGCAAGGTAATTATAGGCTTGTGGTTGTGATATAAAAACTTTAGTGTTTTCAACCAACCACAAGCCATATGTTTCTAAATTTAGCAGCCCTACAATTGATTTTATGAATACCAGTGGTGCATTTATGATACCAAGATTTGCATTATATTGTAGTTCTAGAATTGCTGAGAACATCAGGCCTGATATATATATTGAAACTGCGACCCCTAAGAGGAATAAAAGAATTGCTGTTATTGTATTTCTAAAAGTATTTACAAGGCTATTTTTTGGCACAGATTTTTTGTAAAATAGTACGATTTATTAATGAGTATTTTACACTAAAAAAAGATTTTATGTTATAAAAATGATGTAAAATTTTTAATTTATATAGTGAAATGTCAAAAATTATATTTTTGAATGGATCTTCATCATCAGGCAAGACTTCTATATCAAAAGCTATACAATATTTAATCGACCAGCCATTTTTAACTTTAGGAGTGGATACATTTATTGCCATGATGCCTCACAAATACTTATCTTATGGAGAAAAATCTCAAGAAGGATGTTTTTTTGAAAAAGGACGAAATCATCATGGAATTACTGTCAGCTGTAATTCAGGTCCATTTGGTGATTTAGTTTTTAAAACAGCAATAGATGTTGTAAAAATTATGGCAGACAATGGTTTAAATCTAATTATAGATGAAGTAATCTGGTCTGATGCTAGAATCAATAAATATAAAACAATTCTTGCAAAGCATAGTATATTGTTTGTGAAAGTATTTTGTGAAAGGCATTCTTCTCAAGAGCGTGAATTACTGAGGGGAGATCGTGAGATAGGATTGTCAAATGATCAAATAGATAAGATTAACTCAATGAAATTTCAATATGATCTTGAGATCAACACAGATGTACTTTCATCTTTTGAGGCAGCAAAAGAAATTGTGAATAAACTACGAAAAACTCAATCAATATTAAAATGATAGAAAATACAATAAAAGATTTTTTAGACCAAATATTAAATGATAATGCATATCATATGCACACTATCAAAAAGGATGAATATAGAAGATTTGAAAAAGTACAAACTCCAAGAGCTACTGTACTGATGTGTTCTGACTCAAGAGTTCAAACTAAAGCTATTACAATGATGGATGTAAATGATCTTTTTGTAGTTCGTAACATAGGAAATCAGGTTATAAATTCATCAGGCTCTATTGAGTTTGGAGTAAAGTTTTTACATACGCCTGTGCTTTTGATTATAGGACATTCAGGATGTGGAGCAATTGAGGCTGTAGTTTCTGGAGTCGATGTGCAAAACGGCTGCATAGAACGTGAACTTGAGCCAATTGATGTCAATGGCAATTGTTTAAATGATGCAATTATTCAGAATGTAGATAATCAAGTGAAGTTTGCAGTAAAGAAATTCAAAAAACTTGTAGAGGCAAAACAACTACTTGTAATTGGTGCCATTTATGACTTCCAAGATGCTTATAAAAAAGGACTAGGTAGATTGATTATAGTTAATTTAAATGGTG
>CALPOD020000012.1 GCA_943325105.2 Candidatus Fokinia solitaria
ATTACAGACATAATAATAGCAAATCAGATAGAATCTGAGTGTGTGGTAGGGGTTTCTAATCCACCTCTTGCTTGGGCATTTATAGCTAGTATTTTATATGAAAACACACCTCATTGCGTTGCTGCTGTCACTGGTACAAGCGGCAAAACATCAGTCGCATATATGTATGCTGAGATAGCAGCTATCATATCTGGTAAGGCATTATATGTCGGGACTCTTGGTGCATTAAAAATCAACTCAGACTTATCATTTGAGAAAATTTCTGACACTCTGACAACACCTGATTCTATAGACCTCAGAAAGATATTATTTGATGCTCAGGATTGTAATTATGCATGTATTGAGGCATCTAGTCATGGCATTGCGCAAAATAGGATTGCTTACGTGCCAATTACTACTGCAGGCTTCACAAATTTATCATCTGAACACCTTGACTATCATCAAAATATGGAGAATTACTTCAAATCTAAAGAAAAACTTTTTGTAGAGCATAATATAGAAAACTTTGTTCTGAATTCCGATGATGAATATGCAATGAGAATTAATATTGATGGAAAAAATGTAATTAAATACGGGAAGTCAGGTGATTTGAATTTACTTGCTTTATATCCTGGGAATGCAATGAAAGTTAAGTATAATGGTAGAGATTTTGAATTTAAATATCATCTCTTAGGTGGGTATAATGCTTACAATTTTTTATGTGCTGTCGGTATGCTCTTGCAGAGTGGATTTGCAATTGATGAGATCTTAGCAGTAGCTCATAAGATATCTTTACCTGAAGGTAGAATGCAAAAACTATCCAATGGAAACTTAGAAGTATATGTTGACTATGCACATAAGCCAGATGCATTGAAATCAGCATTGAATGCTATCAGAGACTATAGAAACACCAATGCTAAAGGCAAGATATGGGTTGTGTTTGGATGTGGCGGAGAGAGAGATAAAATCAAGCGGCCTATGATGGGTGAGATTGCTAGCTCCCTTGCTGATGCCATAGTAGTCACAGATGATAATCCAAGGAACGAAAAGTCTGAAACTATAAGACGAGAGATCATTGAGGGAATAAGAGGTGAATATGTTGAAATTGGAGATAGAAAAGCTGCAATTGAATATGCAATCAAAAATGCAGATATAAATGATATAATTTTGGTTGCTGGTAAAGGACATGAAAAATATCAAATTCTTGGTGATGCAAAAATAAACTTTTGTGATATAGAAACCTCAATAAATGCACTCAATAAATCTTTAGTGAGATAAGAAATTGTAAAAGTAACTAAAAAAATGATCAAGAAAACAAACGATATATTAGAAATATTAGATCTAATAAAGGAAGTAGCTGATGAAAATACACTAATTTTGTTCGATGTGAATAAAGTGTTAATTATTCCAGCTGATATGAGTCTCAGGAATGGTAGCATGGGAGATGCTATTGCTAGATACTATTTGGGAGATAATGAGAAGTATTCTGAAAATATAGACAAATTAAGTGGATTAATTTGCCTACAGGCTCACTCTATACCTTTAGATGATAATATGCAAGAGATCATAAGATATCTTGATGAAAATAAAATTAGATCTTTTGCACTGACTAAATCTCCATACGGTGAAATACAATATTCAAATGAGTTCAAAACATGGTCTGAGTGGAAATATGAATCTCTAAAGAAGATTGGAATAGATTTTGAAAAGCTATCTCTTTTAAATAAAGATTCTAAAGAAGTTTTATTACAAGATGGTGATGTGAAGTTATATAAAGGTATAATTTTTACTGATAGCAATCCAAAGGGTACTGCTTTGAATGCTGTACTTGATAGATTATCTTACACGCCATCAAAGGTTATCTTTGTTGATGACGGTGAAAGAAATATTAAAAGCGTACAAACCTTTTGTAATGAAAAAGAGATTGAATTTTATGGATTCCATTACACAAAAGCTCTTGAATCTGAGTATGAAAATTCAACCTTACGAGAAGATTTTCAGGCTAAAACATTTATTGAAATAGGTGTGTGGTTGAGTGATGATGCAGCTGATGAGCTGATGGTAGAATATTTATAAATCACTCCTTTTTGACAATACCAAATATTTTTGCAGATGTGTTTTTAATTTTTTCTATTATATCTGATGCCGAAAACTCTTCTGCAGAGCTTGTGGTGAGTTTTGTCATCTCATCAACAATTTTCTGATTCACATTGTTTTTTGCAAGATTAATTGCGACATCGATTGCATTTGCAAAGGCTATATCATCAGAGCTACCATGGCTTTTCACAACTATACCATTGATGCCTATAAGCATTGCACCATTGTGTTTCCTTGGATCTAAAAACTCAAGATTTCTTTTTAAATAAGGTTTTAAAATTAGACCGCAAAGCTTTGTAAAAATATTCTGAGATATTGCATCCTTCATCTGTTTTAAGAAGACTTTACCAACACCTTCGGATGCTTTGAGAAAAATATTACCTGAAAACCCGTCAGTTACAATGACATCAGCCTTACCAGCAATAACATCATGTCCTTCTACATATCCTATGAAGTTGTCCATTGACTCAGCAAGTATTGCATATGTCTTTTGCTCAAGATCTCGGCCTTTTGTATGTTCTATACCGACATTTAAAATACCGACAGATGGATTAGATTTTCCTAGTAAACTTTTAGCAAAACAAACTCCCATTGCAGCAAACTGGCTGAGAGCTATCTCATCACATCCAATATTTGCTCCCATATCTAATAAAATAGATTGTCCTGGAATGACTCCTAATGTAGGAAAAATACCTGCGATTGCTGGTCTTTTTACTTCTGCAATGCTACCTAATATCATCCTAGCTGTTAACATCAAAGCACCTGTGTTACCTGAAGAAATGCAGGCAACAGCTTCTTTAGATAATACAGAATCAATTGCACTTCGCATGCTAGAATCTTTTTTATTTTTGAGTGCCTCAGTTGCTTTATCGGTATCAAGAATAACACTATTTGTGCTTGAGATTGTATACCGTGATTCTGGAACATTAAATTCTTTAAGCAGCTCTAGAAGAGTTTCTTCATCTCCATGTACTAAAAAATGTACATCTGCATGCTTATTCGACCCTTCTTTTATTGCTTTAACAACTGATACTGGAGCATTTGTTCCACTCATAGCATCAACTGATATAGTAAGTTTTTTTTGAGCTGTAGGATACTCCATAAGCTATTTTTAATTGAAATATAATACATTCACTTATTATCTTTAACATCGCTCTCTGTCAATGTCAGGGCTGTTACTGTTTTTGATAGTGAATTTTTTTGCAATACCATGTTTAGTCCTACTCCAATAAAATGGACGTCTTATAAGATCAAAAATTCCATGAAATACAGCCATAGTATGTAAAATGAAATAAGCTGGAAAGGCTGCAACGCAGATAATCTTTTTAGGTAAAGCAATATCTTTGAGAAAAATAGAACTGCGTAATATTTTTATTGTTTGAAATGATGTTGTTATGATCCATAAAAATCCTGACGCTAAAAATATATTTATAATAAATTCGTTATATTTTATGCTGCCATATGTAAGTTTTAAAAAGATTCCAGAAATTAACATTATAGGTGTCATGATCAAACTGATAGTACTTAATCCAACCATAAAATGCAGTGATATAAGTGATTTTTTCAACCCTATTTTATCAGTTAAGTTATGCTGTTTTTGCATGTATAAGCAATATGTTTGGATAAACCCTTTAAACCATCTTGATCTCTGTTTTATCCAAGCTAATATTGTCACTGGAGATTCCTCAGCTGTGTATGAATCTATGACTTGTGTTTTGTATCCATTTGCTGATAATCTCATTCCTATTTCTGCATCTTCTGCAAGGTTGTATATATCCCAACCATGTAATTTTTTAAGAATATCCATTTTGAAATGATTACTTGTGCCACCTAATGGTAAGGGATAACTTTTTTGAGCTAATGCAGGGAGTATTTTTTCAAATAAGATGGCATACTCCAAGCTAAAAAGTCTTGTTAAGAGGTTTTCATCTGAATTATAGTAATTTAATTTTGCTTGTAGGCAAACTAATGCAAGGTCATTACTCCTGTTAAATGTTTCAAGTGCTATATGTAGTTGATTTTGATCTGGGATATCATCGGCATCAAAAATCACCAAATACTCACCACGAACAAATTTTAGTGCATAATTACATGCTTTAGCTTTAGTTCTAGGTTCGAAGTCAGGTATAAAAATTAACTCATAATTAAGAGTCGTATTGATGTTTTGGATATGGGTTTTAGTTTGTACATCAATTATCTCTAGCAACAACAAAACCTGTAATTTTTCTTTTGGGTATTCAATATTATTTATTGCTTCAAATAATTGTTCAATTACTAACTTCTCCTCCATAAATACTGGCAGTAAAATAGAATAAATAGGTAATTTTGATGCATCAATATGTTTTGTGTTTACTGTTTCAGAGCTTTTTTTAATATAATTATTGCGTAAGTCACCGATCTTTTTTATTTTTTTTAATGTGAATAGTAAATGTTTGGTGATAGTTAAAAAAAGATTTAAAGCAGAGCCTATAAGCATAATACAAGAAATTATAACTTCAGGAAAAAATATTAATAATGTAAAAAGACTTAATATTGAAATTATTAAAAAGTTTTTTTGATATGTAGAGATGAAATTTTCAGTAGCAGCACAAGAATAAATTCCAAGATATGCTTCGATATCATTCACATAAACATTATTGGATTCTTCACAATATTCATAATCTAGCTGTAAAGAATGAGCATCTTTGAGTGTATGATCATATTCTTTTAATGGCTCTTTGTGTACAAAATTATAAGATTGATTCTTTTTATCAGATTGACCCATACAAAAAAGTGTTCATGTATTTCCCTATAAATTCAATAGTAACACTAACTATTTGTATGCGCAATAACATAATGCGTTAAAGTAATATTTTATATTGAGTATTTTTAATATAATTTTAATAATTATGCTCTATAATACAAAATAAAAATAAAAAACAATGTATCTGAAATGTCACTAAATAAACAAAAACAACTAACAAGAATTTCGGATATTTTGAAGGAATGTATAGGAAAAAACAATGTTACAGAATCAGTACTTCAACAACACAGAGAGGCATATTTATGTTCAATAACAAGTTTATGGAATCTTCATGGAAACGAAGAAGAAGCAGCTTATAAAGGGTTACCAAAAAAATTCAGAATTATAGATAAAGATAAAGATCAGATACCATTTTCAGCAAGTGGAGTTTTTACTGGGAAACAAATTGAAAATGCTTTGAGGGAAATTTTCAATGAGCATCGAGAAGTTAAAAAAATTTTTATTATAGATTTGTTGAAAGAATATCATTGCTTTATTGAAAATCAAGATAATGAAATGCCATTATCATTCAGAGCAGAAAATAATGTCGTGAATTATGGTCTACCTTTTGCAGAAGTTGAAAATCTTGAAAAAATTATTTTTGAAGTTTTAAATGAAAAAAATAAAACTGAAAATGTTATGTTTGCAGATCATTTTGAGAAAGATGAAGGTGCTATTAAAGATAAACCTGAGCAGATTATTGTACGAAAGAATGCAAAGTTTTATACTGAAAGAGAATTAATTGGAGGGCTTTCATTTGATTGTGAATTATCATATCAGAGGTTCCCATGTATGGATCACAGATCTCCTTCATATGAAGTATTAATATCATTTGCGTCCTTTATACAAAATGAATTCAATCCGGAAACTGATTGGTTACATATTCACTGTAATGGTGGTAAGGGGAGATCTACAAGTTTCTCATTGTTTTTTGATATGTTGATGCGATTGCAAAAAGGCAGTCTTGATACAATTACATTTCCAAAACTATTACAAATACATAAAGATAGTGGTGGCAGAGATTTGAATATTCAAAAGACTGATGATTGGAAGCAGGAGTATGCAGTTCAAAGATATTCTGTACTGAAAAGTCTCTACAAAAATTTAATAAAAATACAAGATTATGGTTTAAAGGATGTTTTTTCAACAGCGCTGACAATAATACTTTTAAAAGAACAAGGAAACTTAGAGAAACAATCATTTAAGAGTATTGTTAAAAACTCAGGTAAATTAGTTACTAAGAAGATTGATGGTGATTGGGATTTATATTTAAAGCTATATAAATTCTATAATGAATATTGTGGTCAAGCAAATTATTATGAAGAAGAGTTTGATGTAGATGATGTTATAGATCAATTTGAATGTTATACTACAAGTGAAGTCTCAATTGTCATATAAAATTCTGATCATCAAACAGAATAAAGATTTAGCAAACCCAGATATTTTTCTTAATGTAAATCTTTTTAAGACCGTTTCCTGTATAGATCAAAATTTTCTTGCAGAAGCTTTGGAATATGAAGATTTACTTATTACAAGTCAAAATGGTGTGTTCTCACTTATAGAAAATCTCAACTACTTTAAAGACTATCAAAATCAGATACAAAACAAGAGAATTTTTACTGTTGGTTTAAAAACATATGAAGCATTGTTAAATCATGGATTCAAAAAAGTAGAAAGTGCAACACACAATATAAAATCTCTCATTGCATTAGATAAATTCAAAAATGCTAATGTTTTATATCTTTCTGGCTACCACACAGCTTTTAACAATTATGAAGATTTTGGAGTACAAAGGCTGATAATATATAAAGCCATTTCTATTCCTTTAAATCGTATAATAATTGATAAAATTAAAAATCGTGAGATATCTCACATATTTTTATATTCAAAAAGAAGCGCTGAAGTTTTCTTACAAAATTTCCCTCTAAGATTTAATTTCCAAGTAGTGAATTTTATATGCATTAGTGAAAATGTTGCAAAAGCTATAAAAGATCATAATCCCAATTCTAACATTTTATATCCTGAGATACCTATTGAGAAAGAAATGTTTAAATTAATCCAGCAAGAGCATTTGATATCGTAAAAACTACATTTGTTTTACTTAAACTATACTGATTAATCTTATTATACTCACTGTGTATAAATTCAAATTTCTTAATTAATTTGTCTTTTGTAATATGATCTGCAGCAACAATATTCTTTGAGATTTCAAATAGTATTATTTTGATAATCAGTTCAAAATTTTCATCTGAACTCTTTTCAAGCATCACGACAAGATTTTCATTCTCTATTGCCCCTTGTGACAAAATTTCCACCACTTCATTGCTAACTGTCGATAGAAAGTTGAACACTAAGTTGAGGTTACCTTCACAGACATCATATAAGTAATCAATACATCCCCTATTGATTGTATTACTTCCAAGTTTCGCATCAATATAATTAAAAAAATCTTCCTTATTTGTTTTTTCAATATAGAATTGCATACATCTTGATCTGAGAGTTTGAGGTAAAATATAAAGGTTTGTAGTGATTAAAAAAATGTAAAGCCTTGCAGTGACTTCTTCCAAAAGCTTCAGCATAGAATTTACCGCTGCGATAGACATATTATCTATTCCATCAAATACTAGTACTTTATTTTTATATATAGCACTCATATTGCTAAATTCTATTGCATTTCTAACTTCATCTATGCCTATATTTTTCTTTTTATCTTTTGAATCACTAACAATAAGTAAGTCTGGAGATATCAATGATTCTATGTTTAGAATTTTCTTACAAAGATTTTGAACCAAAGTTGTTTTTCCAATGCCAGAACTACCATATAATAAAAGTGAGTTAGGTAAAATATTTTTATTGAATTTATCAAGTATCTTCTGTTCGATTTTTAATGTATTCTCAAAGTTTGATTCCATAAAAATAATAATATTGTGTTTATGATATATAATGAATATTCTGAAGCTTGAATAAGTATTCAATACATAATATAAAAAAATTCGATAAAAACAATTTTAAATGCAATGAGTATACAACAAAGTAACGTAGGAAGTAACCCACAGGTTGTTTTAGATTCAGCAGTTGCACATATAAGTAAAACCTCACTGCTTGATCTATGCCTACAAGCAGAGCTTTTAGTGCAACTGGTAATGATTCTTTTATTACTATCTTCTATATGGGGATGGACAATAATCTTCAGTAAGATGATCGTATTAAGTTCATTTCAAAGGAAGATTAAAACATTTCTTGTTTTTTTCCAAACAAGTAAATCTATTAATCAACTGTATAAGTATGTTATGGATAAGCAAGATAAACATACATTAGCACAAGTATTATTAGCTGCTGCAGATGAATGGCACATACAACCAAAGGGTAGCGAATCAATATTACCCAATGCAGTTTCAGCTAATGTTAGAGAGCGAGTAAATCAAGCAATGATACTAGCTATCAATAAATCAATCAGTAAATTAGAAAAAGATATAGGATTTCTAGCAACAATTTCAAGTAGTGCACCATTTATTGGGCTATTTGGAACTGTTTGGGGTATCATGTCAAGCTTTCAATCGATCGCAGCGACAAAGAATACAACGCTTGCAGTTGTAGCTCCTGGAATAGCTGAAGCACTTCTAGCAACTGCATTTGGACTCATTGCAGCTATACCTGCTGTAATATTTTACAATAAGTTTGCAGCTGAGATAGATAACATCTCAAGAGAAGCTGATGATTTTAGAATAGAGTTAAACAATTTAATGTTAAGAGAGCTTATTTAAAATGGGAGTACAGATAAACACATCAAGAGGCTCTAAAAGAAGGCTCAACAGCGAAATAAACATTACACCCTTTGTTGATGTAATGCTTGTTTTGTTAGTAATATTTATGGTCACTGCTCCGATGCTTATCTCTGGAATTGAAGTAGATCTTCCAAAAACAAAGGCAGGTCAGATTAAAGGCAACGATGAGCCTCTAGTAATATCAGTTGATAAAGGTGGTAACTTTTATATTCAAGAAAGTCTTTTAAAGCCTCATGAGTTGCTGACAAGACTTTCTGCTGTGATGTCTGCTACTCCTCAAATAAGAATCTTTATTAAAGGGGATCAAAATATTAATTATGGGAAAGTCATAGAATTATTTGCTCTTGTGAAAGAAGTTGGATTTACTAATGTTGCACTTGTAACCGAAATTGATCAAAGGCAACAAGTTACGAAGAAAAAATTAAAGTAGAGGCATGCAGATTGGTTTTACTTATTCGATTCTGCTACACATAGCACTTCTGCTCGTATTTATGTTTGGAGTTGACTATTCAAAAAGATTACAGCCGCAGGAAGAAACTATTTTACTGGAACTTATTCCTATAAGCACAATCACAAATGTAAAAACAACTCTAAATGATGTTAAGCCAATTGACATAAAAAAAGAAGTTGTTAGTAAAAATGATGCTAAGCAAGATTCCAAAACAGTTTTACAAGACAGTGATTCAGACAACCAAAACGTCAGTCAGAAAAAAGTAGCAGAAAAAGAGAAAGAAGTAGAGAAACCTGAACCTAAACCAGAGCCAAAGCAAGAAGTTGAGGAGACTAAGCCTATACCTGAGCCAAAGAAAGAAGTAGAAAAGCCAAAAGATGAGAAGGTAGTTGAAGATAAAGAAAAAATACCTACAAAAGAGATAAAAAAAGAGCCAGAAAAGAAAAAAGAGATTAAGAAAGAAGACAAAAAACCTATTGAGAAAAAAATCGAAAAAAAGCAAGAAAATAAGAAGAAAGATCCTGAAAAGCCTAAAAACGAAAAGAAAAAAGATCCAGATGATAACTTGGCAAATTCAGTTCTGAAATCATTACAAGAAGGCGGAAAAAAGTCATCTAAAAATAATAAACAAAAGCAGCAAAGTCTAAATGATATAATGGAGAATGCAATTAAGGGCGATACAACATCTGAGTTTGACAATGAGAGTGAGTTATCTATGAGTGAGATTGCAGCAATCAGATCACAGATAAGTCAGGCATGGAGAGTTACATCATTTAGTGGCGGAAAGGATAACAAAAACTTACAGGTTATTGTAAAAATTCAAGTAGATGAAAATGGAGAAGTGAAGGATATTAAGATAAAGAATAAAACAACCCCTAGTGGAACTGATGTGAAAATCTATAATGCATTTATTGATAGTGTTATGAGGGCGATAAAAACAGCCTCACCCCTACAACACCTACCAAAAGAAAAATATGATACTTGGAATGAGATGGAGCTCATATTTGATAGCAGTGGTATGATATATTGAGGATATGGATATAATAAAACAAACAAATAATATAGATCCAGCAGAACCAATTGCTGATGTTGACGTAGAGAAATTTCTTCTCGGGTCACTCATAATGAATAATGCTGTATTGCATGAAATCAATGAAATCGTCAGTGAAGAGCAGTTTCTATTACCAATCCATCAAAAAATATACCAAAAAATTTGCTCATTAGTCTGGAATGACATGGTTGCAACTCCAATGACATTAAAGCAAGAACTGAAAGATGAGAGTGTTTTTGTTTCTGCTGGTATATCTTGTTATGATTATCTGCGGAATTTAGTATTAGGAGTGCAATTTGTACATGATACAAAAACCTTAGCGACAATAGTCAATAGTTATTACATAAAGAGATGTTTAGTTGAGATGGGTCGTGAGATACTCAAGGCATCATATATAGATGGTCATAATGGAGCAAATGAAATAATAGAATCTGCACATAAAAAGCTTATAGAGATAGGTGCCAATGGGAAAGGTAAAAACGATTACCACAAGGTACATGATGTAGTGCAAGAGGTCATAAGTCGAGTCTCAATGATGTATCAGGATGGTAAGCATATCACAGGTGTAACAACTGGATTTACAGACTTAGATGCAAAAACAGGTGGTATGCAGTCATCAGATCTAATAATCATTGCTGCAAGGCCATCCATGGGCAAAACATCCCTAGCTATTAATATGACTGTAAATGCAGCTGCAAACTTCAGACAACAGCATCAAGAACAGAATTGTGAAGGCAAACAAAAACATGTTTTGTTCTTCTCTCTTGAAATGTCTTCTGAACAGCTAGTCAATAGGATCTTATCAATAGGAACAGGAATAGATAGCAGTAGGCTTAGAACTGGTAACATCAACAAATTCGAATTAGAAAAGCTCCTACATGGGCAGGAAAAGCGTATGATAGAAGAATTGCCAATAATTATTGATGACTCCCCTAGTCTTTCTATATCAGGTTTACAGTCGAGAGTCGTGAGGCTAATGAGGCAATACAACATAGGTATGGTAATAGTTGATTACCTGCAGCTTATAAGGGCTGGCGGCAATAAATCAGGTGGTAACAGAGTGCATGAAATAGGTGAGATATCTCAAGGTTTAAAATCACTTGCACGTGAAATGCACATACCTGTTATTGCTCTTTCACAGCTATCTAGAGCAGTTGAGAGTCGTGATGACAAAAAACCTCAATTATCTGACTTGAGAGACAGTGGTAACATAGAACAAGATGCTGATATCGTGATGTTTTTATATAGAGAAGAATATTACCTTGAGAGGAAAAAAATACCTGATAATGAAGCTAAGCATAATGAGTGGCAGGACAAACTTAATAAGGTCAAGAATATAGCAGAGGTGATAATTGCTAAACAGAGGAATGGTCCAATCGGGAGCTTAGCACTGCATTTCAACAGCGCTACAACTGCCTTCACGAACCTTACTTATAACTTCGATGGTTTTGATGAATAGGCTATTTCCAAGGTAATTTATCTTGCACTTTTGTGAAAGCTTCACTATCAGCAAGTTTTGCAGTGAATTTTCCTACCTCTAGCTTATCGTTTGCTTTTGCAACATCATCTTTGGTTCCGATGCCGAAGAACTTCGCTACATGTGCCCATATCATAGATAAGAAATTCCACACTAGACTATCTGATTTGAGTTCTTCGATGTTCTCTTTTGATAACTTGCCATCTTTGTTTTGTTCAGCATGCTTTTTAAGAACATCATAAATTTTATCTGCATCACCTTCAGCCCATTCAAGGTATTCTTTGTAGATGCCTTTGGCTTCAGCGACAACTGTTTCCCCTGCTTCCTTTGCTGAACCACTTATTTTACCAGCAACATGAGCATCTTTTATTGCTCTATCACTTCCATCAGTAGTCTGTATTTCAATAGATAGATCTATAATTTCTTGTATTAATTTTAACGTTTGATATTTATTTGCTTTATTAAAATCAGTTTTCAAAAGTGCTTCAATTTTTGTTTCTAATGTTTTTTTTGGATCTGCTTTTAAAGCATTCACTCCATCTTCCATTAAATTTCCTGCAGCTGTTCCAGCGCGACTGGCAAATTCCCCAGCTTTTTTAAACAAATCTTTCATAACTTCCCTCTATATATTTTTTGTTAACATTTTTAATGTATATATAAATAGTAACATAATTCTAGCCAGAATAGAACATAATTTTAATTAAAGTCACATTAAAATTTGAACTCCTAACATAATATTGTTTGAACTCTTATTGCTATCTATAGTTGATCTGCCGAATTGGATGAAAGGGATTATATTTTTTTTCATATTATATTGCGCGCCCAAGACTGTATTCTGAATTTCTGGAGAGTTAACATGTGTGATGCTTGTTTTGAATGGACCGATTGAATATCCTAACCCAGCTGTATACAAATCTCTACCAACAGATCCACCTACTATAACTCCTAGGTATTGAATATTAAATCCGGCTGAAGCTTTAGTGTTTGTAACTCCGACAGATGCTTTGAAATCAATAGTGTTTTTGAAAGTATCTGAATATATCATTCTTGCTTGAGATAGATCTTTTGATGGTGTATGTGATATTCCAAAGTATAATTTATCACTTATTACGGGAGATAAATAACTGAATTTAAAATTATATTTCTGTTTTTGAAGTTGGAAGCTATTAACTAATGATGGTGAAAATTCAGTACTATAATTTGTATCACCAATAAAGAAATTATTCCCTATTGCAAATGTTCCAGCATCCACAACAAGGATATCTGGAGTGCTCATATGCTGACCAATAGTAATCTTTCCAAGGTCTGCTTTTTTTATAAATACATAGCATTCAGGAATTATATCCCAAGTATTTTTATTAGGCCTGAGTTGTATTGGTGAAATAGATCCTGCAAAGCCAATATGATCATTTGGAGTTGATATAATCTTTATATTACTATTCAGAAGAAATTTGCTTTCATCGCCTGTATATAAACCATATTGCCTGATGAATCCCTTGACTTTAGTTTCAGCATAGGAGTTTGAATTACCTATCAAAGATATGCATATTATACAAAAAATAATTTGAATTTTTTTTGATATTTTTTCTATTTTGGTACTTCCGGATAACATAATTATAAGTCAGAATAAGAATATAAGACAACAAATATGCAGCAAAAGATATGGATACTGAGTTTCATTACTATATTAATTACATAATAGCGTTACGTGCTGGCTTTGCTCCTGAGACAGCATATAAAATAGCTTATAGTGCACAGTATGTTGATGATAACACAGAACATTATACTGTTGTACAGAAATCAAATTTAGATCTGTATAGCAATATTCTCACTCAGTCAATGAATCCTACCTTGGGTGTTAAAGATATGATATCAATTTATCCAGTTTTTCATTTCATTCCTGGAGATAATATTATCAAAAGCTCTTCACTTAGAAGAGATGGTGAATGCAGATATATGACAACCATTCCAAATAACAAACTTGCAAAAAGTTGTTTGATAAATGCTCTGAAAAGCAATGATCCTTATTGGATAGGCATTGCTTCACATGCATTTGCTGATACATGGGCGCATCAAAATTTTACTGGTTTAAAAGATACATATAATTGTGTTGAAAAACATCAAACTAATAAAATAATTTTAGGGAAAAATTTATTGGGTCTATCTGCATATGTTGGGCATGCAGATGTCTTACTTCTTCCAGATACTCCTAATTCTATTTGGTATGATTATAGATTGAAAGATATGAAAATAGATAATAATCAGAGATTTCTTGATGCAGCTAAAAACATGTTTGAAATGTATTTAAAATATACTGATAAAAGTCTATTAGCAAATATTCCAAGTGATCCTATAAGTGTTTGGAATGAATTAGAAATGGCTATAAAAGCAATTTTTATAAGTGATTTAGAATTTCTTGAATCTTTTTTAGGTAAGTATTATGAGATAAAATCTAAAAGCACTCTTTTAATTATGAAAATTCTTGGCATTAATAAATTTTATAGAATTGAATTTTATAAACAACTTGCAAAAAAAATTGAAGATGAATTAGAAGTCAAAAACTCTGAATTTGATAAATATAATAAAAATAAATGGATTGATAAAGCATTGTATGAAACCTTAGATTCAATTCAATCATATGATATTACTGCCAATGATAATGAGATAAAATATGAAGAAAAATGTACATTTTCTTTAAGTGATAGCGCAAATCAGAAATATTATTCAGGTTTAGATATTAGTGATCAAATAAAGCGTAAATTAAGTAGTTTAATCGGTATATACAAAAAACTCTATATATGGAAAATCAATCATAAACATAATGACTGGTTTTACTTTCAGGAAGCTGCTAAGAAGCACCACTCATATATGATAGATAAAGTTATCAGAATCATGAGAAAGGATATTAAAATGATGAAAGAAACAAATTTTATTCCTTAATTTCATCAATAACAGTAATAGCATTAAGCTTCTTTGTGTAATGAAACCATGAAATTGGGATAGAAAAAAGATAGAGTAATGAGAATATCGGTATGATTGTCCAAGGCATTAGGAAAATTGCTGCAGTAAATATAGCTAAAATAGCCATAATAAAGGTAACATTATGTTTCTCTATTTTAAACGCCTTAGTTGAAATTGTTGGAATTCTGCTGACCATCATCAGCGCTATGAAAAGCATATAAAAACAAATAATAAATACATTGAAGCTGCTTTTGTTTACAATATGAAATGTACATATTAAAGGTGTTAATACTAGGATTGCACCACAAGGACTCGAAATACCTTCAAAATATGTATTTTTTTTAATTTTTGTTACGTTATTGGCTTTTTCAGATGAAAATCCAGCGCTTTCAACGTTATATCTTGCAAGTCTTAATGCAGTACAACTAGCATATATTAAAGCTATTACCCATCCGAAAACACTCAACGTACTGAGCTTCCAGTGATATATGATAATTGCTGGGGTGACTCCAAAGCTTACCAAATCAGCCAATGAATCAAGCTGTGCTCCAAAGTCTGATGATGATTTCAATAACCGTGCAGCACTTCCATCTACTCCATCCATAAAACACGCTATCAATACCATCACTACAGCCATTTCTAAGTTGCCTTCAAATGTGTATTTAATTGCTGTCATCCCCATGCATAAGGCTAACATTGTAATTATGCTGGGAAATAATTTATATAAGGGAACTTTTTTTTTCACTGTTATTTTTATGATATTGCTTTGATACAGATTGTATCATTCATGTAATCTCTCTGCAAATTCAATAGATGATGATTCTAAAAATCCCAATAGTAAATGTGCAAAGATTTCAGTAAAAAATCATTCTATCTAACTCTAAGATATATCTGGATAGCAATTATTGCAGAGGGGGTAATACCTTCAGTATTTTTTAATTCAAGAACTGTTTTAGGCTTTAATCTTGCTAATTTTGTTCTGACTTCATTTGAAAGCCCTCCAATCAAACTATAATCTAAATCCTCAGGAATATCTGTGAGCTTATCACTATTTAAAATCTCTATGTCTTTTTGCTGTCTCTTAGCATAATGGCCATAAAGTCTATCTGCGTGTTCTTTTTGAAGAGAAATCACTTCAGATCTAGAGAGATTAAATATTGTCATGAGCTTAGTTGGATCATAATCTATACCAGCCTGTCCCAATGAACTTTCAAGTGTTTTATATTTTTTATTTTGAGACTCTAAATCATCTAGTAAAATCTCTGAAATATCAGATAGTTCTATCTCTTTTGCCTTTGAAATTACATTCGCTGTTTTAATTTTACTTTCTGCATAGTAATTCATTATTTTGTCTCCCACTGCACCAACTTCAAATCCTTTCTCTAATAGCCTTTCAATTGCATTATCATATCTCATACTGAGTCTGAACTCAGCTCTAGATGTCATCATTCTATAAGGTTCAGTTACACCCTTTGTTATTAGATCATCTATCATCACACCTATGTAAGCGTCTCCGCGAGTCAAAATGAATGACCTATTAGAAAGCTTCAGAGCTGCATTTATGCCAGCTATTAGTCCTTGTCCTGCAGCTTCTTCATAACCTGTTGTGCCATTAATCTGTCCTGCAAGGTATAATCCATCTATCACCTTGCTTTCAAGAGTGTGCTGTAGCTGTCTTGGATCAAAATAATCATATTCTATTGCATATCCATATTTAAGGATTTCAACTTCTTCCAAACCCTTTATGGATTTTATGATCTTCTCCTGAACATCTTTTGGAAGTGAAGTAGATATCCCATTAGGATAAATAACATCTGAATCAATTCCTTCCGGCTCAAGAAACAGCTGATGCCTTTGTTTGTCAGCAAATCTCATGATTTTATCTTCTATAGATGGACAATAACGTGGCCCACTTGCTGATATTTGACCTGAATACATAGGAGACAGATTGATATTATCTCGAATAATTTGATGAGTTGCTTCGCTCGTGTGAGTTATATAACACTGTATTTGAGGAGCTAAGTAGTTTTCTGTATCATATGAAAAAAACAACGGAAAATCATCTCCTGGTTGACTCTCAAGTGATGAAAAATCAATTGAACTGCTTCTTAGTCTTGGTGGAGTTCCAGTTTTAAGTCTAGCAACTTTCAGACCTGTTTTCCTTAATTTTTCTGCCAATTCAATGCTGGCATTTTCATTATATCTACCTGCTTTTGTTGTTTCATTACCAATATGTATAAGTCCATCAAGAAATGTACCAGCAGTTATTATAGTAGACTTAGAATGCATTTCATGAATCTCTTTTGATCCCTCCAATAAGTATTTTATTCCCCTGATCGTATGTCTTCCAGATACCTCCTCTAAAATCAAATCTACAACCTCTCCGAAGATAATTGTGAGGTTTTTCTGCTCAGTTAGGAGTTTTTGCATAGCTTTTTTATAAAGCACCCTATCTGCCTGTGCTCTAGGTCCCCATACAGCTGGTCCACGGCTTCTATTGAGAGTTTTATAATGTATACCTCCGTGGTCTATTGCCTTTGGCATCACACCATCAAGAGCATCTATTTCTTTAACTATAATTCCCTTCCCAACTCCTCCAATTGATGGATTGCATGACATCTCACCAATATTATCAAAAGAGAAAGTTATAAGACATGTATTTGCCCCAACTCTTGCAGAAGCTGCTGCAGCATCACATCCTGCATGTCCTGCACCAATAACTATTACATCAAAGAAATCTTTCATATTTATTCTACTGTAACTGATTTTGCCAAGTTTCTTGGTTTATCTATATTATAACCCATATTTAATGCGTAGTGGTATGCAAGTAACTGTAAAGGTATTGCATAGGTTATAGGAAGCATCTCTTTCTTTATATCAGGCATTAGAATTACGTTTTTAATATCGAGATTCATTAAAATTTCTTTACCCTTCTTACAAGTTATAAGAATTATATTGCCTTTCCTTGCATGGATTTCTTGAATATTAGAAACAATCTTTGCAAACATTTCATCTTCTGAATAAGGAGCTAGAATCACTACTGGTGTTTTTTCATCCACAAGTGCTATGGGACCATGTTTTATCTCACCAGCCGGTATTCCTTCTGCAGCAATGTAGCCTATTTCTTTAATTTTAAGAGCTCCTTCTAAACATATTGGATAAAGTATATCCCTTCCTATGTATAAAATCCTGTTTGCATTAGATAATTGATGAGCTGCTCTAGATATCTGTTCCTCAAATTCAGCTGTGATTTTCAAGCTAGAAGTATCAAAATTTTTAATAAATGATGTAAGATCTTTCTCTCCTTTAGAATTCATCACAAGTAATATCAATACCAAAATCTGAGTTGTGAAGGTTTTAGTAGCTGCTACTGATTGCTCTATTCCAGCACATATAGGAATTGAAATGTCGCAATTTTTTGCTATTGGGCTTTGCATTCTATTCACAATTGCCAAGGTTGAAGCTTTATGTTTTTTCACATACTCCATAGCTGATATTGTATCTGCCGTCTCACCTGACTGAGATATAAATATATATAGTGTATTAGAATCTACTACTGGCTGCCTCATTGTAAACTCAGAAGCTATGTCCATGCTAGCTAGAATTTTACACTCTCTTTCTATAAGATATTTTCCTATATATCCTGCATAAAAAGCTGCACCACATGCTATGATATGAACTTTCTGAAAATCTTTTAGGTTAACTTTTCTGATCTCTGAAAGGACTGTGCTTGTTGAGGCATTATTTTGTAAATCAAATGATATTTTATCAACTATTGACTGTATAATTCCTTGTTGTTCAAATATCTCTTTATGCATAAAATTTGCATGAGAGTCATAGGATGATTTATATTCCTGATAGAAATGTTTTTCTGTTTTTCTGTCTTGAATCTGGTGTGATGAATTGAAAATCTCTACTTTATCACTTGATACGATTGCCAAATCACCATCTTCTAAACATGTTGTTAAATTAACAGATTCTGGAAATGCTATTGTATCAGAAGCAATATAATTGAAATTTGATGCATGTCCTATGATTAATTGCCTCCCAGCATTAACACAAATTATTTGCTCAGGATTTAAACTTGAAATTACTGCAAATGATAGCTTACCTATGAGCTTTGTAACTGTTTTTTTGACTGCTTTAAGTGTGTCTTTTGTTTCAATGAAAAAATAGTGTATGAGCGCAGATATTACTTCTGTGTCTGTCTGTGTTCTGGCTATATATCCATAATTTTCATGTAGTTCTTGTCGCAATTCAAAGTAGTTTTCTACAACTCCATTATGCACTAGAGCAATATCCTCAACAATGATTGGGTGTGTATTATTAATTGTAACGGCGCCATGTGTTGCCCACCTTGTATGAGCTATTCCTGCATATCCTAATATTGGCAGCTGTTCATATGCAGCTTGTAAATTACTAATCTGACCGACTGCCTTTAGAGTTGAAAGTCTAGTAGTGGCTATGCCATTTGATATCCCATCATCTGTTGAATAGTTGAGTATAGAAATACCCGCTGAATCATATCCTCTGTATTCAAGCAGCTTTAACCCATCTATAAGACTTTGAGATATATTAGTATTTTTATCAGAAGAAATTATACAAAAAATTCCGCACATTTACTTTATTTTATCATATTTTTTTGCATTCAATATCAGTGCTATACCACACATAAGCATAGGAATTGTAAGAAGTTGTCCTGTAGTAATATTGATATTAATATTATCCCAGATCCTTACCATGAAAACCCCTATATGTAAATCTGGCTCTCGATATTCCTCTACAGCAATTCTACACATTGCATAACCTATCATGAAATATCCTGTGAGGGAACCTTTTCTAAGGCTGATTTTTGTTTTGAAAAGCAGTGTCATTAAAATTATAAACAGTAAGATTCCTTCTGTAATCGCTTCATATAGTTGACTTGGATGCCTTGGAATATCACCTGCATGAGGGAATATTACCCCCCACTCTACTGTTGTAATTCTGCCATATAGCTCTCCGTTGATGAAGTTTGCACACCTACCGAAAAATAGTCCAATTGGAGAAACACAACAAAGCAAATCTGACAATGGAAAAAAACTAATTTTATTTCTATGACAAAATAATAATAATGCTATTGCTAGGCCTATTAGACCACCGTGAAATGACATTCCTCCTTCCAATGTGTTTAAAACCATTAATGGCCTTATAATAAACCATTCAGGTCTATAAAAAATGACAAAACCCATTCTACCGCCTAATACGATCCCAATGATGATATATATGCTTAATGAATCTATTTGTTTAGAGTTGAGAGCAGGTATTGTTTGAAATTTCTGCCATCTGTATAATGAAAGTTTTTGTAGTAAATAAAGCGATATAATAATTCCAACAGCATAGGCTATTCCATACCATCTGAGTGCAAGTGGCCCAATTTGCATAACTACTGGATCAATTTGTGGAAAAAGTATTGCTAACATATTTTTAATGAGCTAAAGTTGAAATTAGTATATGGTGTATTTGCCATGCAATAAACATAAATACAGTTATATGTCTCAGAATAAAAACTTTCTAGATGAATTAAATAAACTTGCTGGTACAGCATTTTCATCAGCTGTACAAGCCAAAGATAGTTTAATGGATATTATAAAGCAACATATGGATTCATTAATGACATCAAAAGATTTAGTTTCTCGTGAAGAATTTGAAGCTTTAAAAGCAATTGTAATGAATTCTCATAAGAAAACAGTCAACAAGAAACCTAGTGTTAAAAAAACAAGTAGTAAAAAAACTGAAAAAAATAAGTAATGCGTAGAGAAGAAGTTGCAATAGTTTTTCCAGGACAAGGATCCCAGTATATTGGAATGGGAAAGGATCTATATGATAATTTTATAACGGCAAAAAGAGTATTTCAGGAAGTTGATGAAGCAATTTCTATGAAACTTTCAGATTTAATTTTTTATGGTGATAAGGATGAATTAAATTTGACTGCAAACACTCAGCCAGCAATCATGGCTGTTTCAATTGCAGCTTATAGGGTTTTTGTTGAAAAAAATGGAGCAGCGAGTATGGAAGACTTGTGTGCAGTTACTGCTGGACATTCATTGGGTGAATATAGCGCTTTATGTGCAGCTGAATCAATTTCACTTGCTGATACTGCCAGGTTGTTAAAAATCAGAGGTCAAGCGATGCAGCAAGCTGTTCCTATAGGCAAAGGTGGTATGTCAGCCTTTTTAGGAATTGATTTTGATACCGCAACCAATATCGTGATAGAGGCTGAAAAATATGGTATTTGTGAAGTTGCAAACGATAACTGCATAGGTCAAATAGTTATCAGTGGTGAAATTGCAGCTCTTGAATATGCTGAGAAAATTGCATCAGAATATGGCTGTAAAAAAGCGATTAGATTACCTGTGAGTGCACCATTTCACTGTAAGTTAATGGATCCAGCTGCTAAGGTTATGGAAGAGGCATTGAGTAAAGTCAAAATTTTATCACCTTATGTTCCAGTTGTGTCTAATTACACAGCAAGACCTAATCTTTCACAGATCCAAATATTACATTTATTGGTTGGTCAGATTTCTAATGTTGTGAGATGGACAGATTCAGTCAAAATGATTTTCGATAGATATAATACTAGAAATTTCGTTGAAATTGGCCCAGGTAAGGTTTTGAATGGTTTGATTAATAGGATCTTAATTAGAACTAATTGTATGAATTTTGAAAAAATTGGCGACTTAAGTACAATCCCCAATATCATTTAAACATTAACAATTTCATTATGCTTAGAACTTTATTTGTAATTTTTTCTTTATTTATTTCATTCAGTCAAGCATTTGCAGATACCTCTTATGTACCACCTGTAATCCTATCAAAGGAAGAAGTATTGCGTGTGAAGGAAAATGATATCATACTTGGTTGCCCTGAAGCACAAAATGTAATGATAGAATATTCATCCCTTTCTTGCCCTCATTGCGCTGATTATTACAAAAATGTATTTCCGAAAATAAAGTCTGAATTAATAAATAAGTGTAAGACGAAGTATGTTTATAGAGATTTCCCTACAACTAGATCTGCTCTAAAAGCAACTGCTTTAGTGAGATGTGTCAGTATGGATGCAAATCAAAAAGTTAATCCAGATGAATTTTTTAGATTAATTCAAACTCTTTTTAGTTCTCAATCATCATGGGCATTTTCAAGTGATTATGAAAATGGATTAAGTAAGATTTTAAGCATTGTTGGTATACCACAAGAAAAAATTTCTATGTGTATAAATGATAATGAAATTGCTACGAATATAGTATCAAATTCATTTCTTTCTATGAAGTCTCTTAAGATGTCACATTCACCATCACTGTTTATCAACGGTGTTGAACTGCAATCACTTGATTACAACAACATTACCAGTGCATTGAAATAGTTATGATGAAAGATTTTTCATTATATTGTATAAAATTTTTTCCTTATGCATTGGTAAACTTAAAGAATCTCATACTTTGTCAAGCTAATCATTGCAAAGCTATTATCTATTGGTATACTGTATTCAGTAAACTTTTTAGAGAAAAAAATGAATTCCATAAAGATAATACAAACTGTAGTTGCGCTTATTGCAATTAATAATTCTGCCTTTGCATATGATATTACTGATGCAATCAATGCGACGTTAAAAAATAATAACCAACTGAAATCAAGTGAAATATCATTGCAAGAGGCTAAGCTCCAAAGGTTTAATGCAGCTAGTAACTTCTTGCCAAATATTGGTGCACAAACAACAAGATCAGAAACATTTGTTGATGGAATGAAAGCTCAAACTGGGACTCCAAGACAAGATTTACTCTCTATTAGGGAAGAAATTTTTTCTGGTGGTAAAGGTATATATGATTTAAAGGCTTCAAAGTTTATCTCTGAAGGTGCTTTGATAAGTTATCAAAATAGTATTGACTATGCGATTCTTCAGACTGTTCAAGTATATGAAGGTGTCATAGCTTTTAGAGATCAATATAAAGTTTCTCAACAGCAAGTAGAGCTACTAAAGAAAGTAGTCAAACAATCTGAGATCAAACTGAGTGTTGGAACTATAACAAGAACTGACATGTTAGAATCAAAAGCTAGACTTGCAAATGCTATAGCAGGTAGTGAAAAGGATTATGCTGATATGAGAAATGCAGAAGAAAATTTTAAGTATTTTACAGGCGATACTCCACCACAAAATATGAAAGAAATAGATATAACTAATCTTCTATTACCTCAAAATTCAGAGTTATTTTTAGATGAAATAGATCACAATAATCTTGGTATAAAAGCAGCTGAGAAAAATTTATTGGCTCAAAAATATAAAACAAGATCAAGTAAAACAGTTTTTTTACCAACTGTTACAGCTTCAATAACTGCTACACAGCAAGATCAGTGGGCATATGATCAAAAAGTTGATGTAAAGGCCACAACATATCAGTTGTCATTCAATTTGCCAATTTTTCAACAAGGTAAAGAATATGTACAAGTAAAGAAGGCATTATTAGATGAAGCTACAGCTTTGAACAATAGGAATGATACTCTTTTGAAGACTCAAAAAGATTCTATATCAGCTTGGAATAATTACTTACAATCGAAAAGTAGTTTAAATTCTAACACTGAAAGTGTGGGGTATTATAAAGTTTATGTTGAAGGTTTAGAAGAAGAATTCAAAATTGGCACTAAAACTCTGACGGAATTATTACTTGGACAACAAAATTATGAAAAAGCTAGAAATGAATTAATTCAAACTAAGGCAACTATGGTGGTTTCAGCCCTAAAGCTAAAATATTTACTTGGTCAAATAAAAGAAGTAGACTTTTCAAAGCTTGTTTTAGAAGATAAATCGGATATTAAAAAGCAAACAAAAGTTGATAAAAAAGAACCAGTACCTAATACTAAGGTTACAAAGATTACAGAAATTTCAACAGAAAATTAATTTGAAATATATAAATGACAATTGAAGATAATAATTCTATACCAGTAGAGGCATCAAAAGTTTTGCCAATGTCGATTGAGACTGAGATGCAAAGAGCATATTTAGATTATGCAATGAGCGTCATAGTAAGCAGAGCATTACCAGATTGTAGAGATGGTTTAAAACCAGTTCACAGAAGAATTTTATATGCAATGCATACTGCTGGTAATCACCACAATAAACCTTACAGAAAATCAGCTAGAATTGTCGGTGAAGTAATGGGTAAGTTCCACCCACATGGAGATGCTGCAATATATGGATCATTAGCTCGTATGGCGCAGGATTTCTCATTATTAGCACCTCTTGTTGATGGGCAGGGTAACTTCGGTTCGATAGATGGTGATGAACCAGCGCAGATGCGTTATACAGAAGCGAGGCTTGCAAAACTTGCAGACATTGGATTGTTGGTTGACATAGATAAGGATACAGTTGATTTTCAAAACAACTACGATAGCTCAGAAATTGAACCAAGGGTATTACCAGTTAGATTCCCAAATCTTTTGATTAATGGTGCGAACGGTATTGCTGTTGGTATGGCAACGAATATTCCTCCACATAATATGGGTGAGATAATAGATGCCTGCTGTGCTTACATAGATAATGAAAACATCACAATGGATGAGATGTTAGAGTATATCCCTGGTCCTGACTTCCCTACAGGTGGTGAAATCTTGGGTATTGATAGAACAAAAACTGCTCTATCAACTGGCCGTGGAAGTATCATCATAAGAGGTAAGACAGCCATAGAAGGTGATAATAGAAGGACAATAGTAATCACTGAGGTACCTTACCAAGTTAATAAAGCTGAACTAGTCAAATCGATTGAAATACTTGCTAATGAGAAGGTAATTGAAGGTATTTCTGAGATAAGAGATGAATCGAACAAGCTAGGTATAAGAGTTGTATTGGAGTTAAAGAAAGACTCTGAAGCTGAAGTTATTTTGAATAAATTATATAAGCAAACTCAACTGCAGACATTCTTTGGTGTCAATATGGTTGCTTTGAAAGATGGGCAGCCGCTTGTTACAAATGTCTATGAAATGATTATAAACTTCTTGAAATTCAGAGAAGAAGTAATTAGAAATAGAACCAAGTTCCTATTACAAAAAGCTCAAGATAAAGCTCACACATTAGTTGGTCTTTTGATGGCTGTAGAAAATATAGAAGAGATAATTCCTTTAGTGAGAGGTGCTAAAGATACTCACACAGCTAAGGAGAATTTAATTTCCAGAAAATGGAATGCTACCTCTGTAGTGGACGTATTAGATGTTATAAAAGATGATAGAAATGAGATAGAAGGTTCTTATACCATGTTCTCTGAATCACAGGTGAAATCTATATTAGAGATGCGTTTACAGAGACTTACAGCTCTAGAGCATCACAAGATACATGATGAGTTGATAAGCCTTGCAGAGGATATAAAGGAGTATGTGAGTTTATTAGAATCTCGTCCGAAGCTTTTACAATTGATGAGAGAAGAGTTAGTTGAAATTAAAGATAACTTTGCAACCCCACGGAGAACAACAATATCTCAGCATTTACTTGAAATGACTGATATGGATTTAATCCAATGTGAAGACATAGTTTTAACTATAACTCGTGATGGATATATCAAGAAGACAGCTCTATCGAATTATAAAGGACAGAGAAGAAGTGGTAGAGGTAAAACAACTATGAACATAGGTGATGATGATTGCGTCACACAAATGATTATAACAACTACACATCACCATATTTTATTCTTCACTGATGCAGGTAAGGTTTACAGAATGATTGGTTATCAGATACCTCTTGGTTCTCTTCAAAGTAAAGGTAGGGCAATAGTTAATTTGATATCTGTAGGTGAGAATGAAAAGGTTACAAATGTAATCGCTATGCCTTATGTCAAATTTGAAAGAAATAAGAAAAATGTTGAAGCAGAAGAATTAGTTACTGATGTCGTAGTAGATGATTTGAATAATGAAGAGGATGTAGAAAATGGTCTGGTACAAGAAACATTAGTTGATGATACTTCTGAATACATGGTTTTTGCAACTGCAAAAGGTAATATCAGACGAAACTCTGTCAAAGATTTTTATAATATTCCAGCAAATGGAAAAATAGCTATAGGTCTTGAAGATGGTGATAAACTTGTCGGTGTAAATATATGTAAAGGTGATGATCATGTATTCTTGGCAACTAAGATGGGTAAAGCTATTAGATTCCCAATCGCAAAAGTTAGGGTGTTTAAAGGAAGAACATCAACTGGTGTACGTGGAATAAGACTTGCAGCCAATGATGATGCTGTAGTTGCTTTAGCGATTCTGAATGGATTGGTTGTATCAAATGAAGAGAAGGAAGCTTATTTAAAAATCGGATTAGAAAAGAGATTACAGATTGCAGAGAAATCTTTGGATAATATGGAAGCTGCTAGAGCTACAGCTGAGAAAGCTATTTCTAAGCTTGAAGATCAAGTTTTAAGTGCTGATACTGTAATAAATCTAGCACAACGCGAACAATTTATCTTGACAGTAACAAGCTATGGATATGGAAAATGTAGTTCTTCTTATTCATATAGAATCACTGGACGTGGTGGGCAAGGTGTTATAAACGCAAGTCTCAAAAAATACACTGGTAAGGTCATAGCTGCCTTCCCAGTAACGAAAAGCGATGATGTTGTTGTTGTGACGCAGCATGCAATAACAATCAGAATATCTGCAGATGAAATCAGAATAAGTGGTAGAAGTTCTAGTGGCGTTAGATTAATCAATCTCAATGAAGGGGATATCATAAGCTCTGTCAGTCGAGTCATTGACGGTAAAAACAGTGAAGAAGAAGTTGAAGAATAATGCAAAAAATGCAGGTCACAATTTTAGGATGTGGTAGCTCTTACGGGGTGCCACAAATAGGTTGTGAATGCAGCGTTTGTAATTCTACTCATCCGAAAAATAACAGAACTAGAGCATCAATCTTGTTAGAAATAGATGGATTTAAGATTCTGATCGACGCAGGCCCAGATATTCGATTACAAGCACTAAGGGAGAATATTACACAAATTGATGCATTGTTCATTACTCATGCTCATTTTGACCATATAGGTGGCATAGGAGACTTAAGAGCCTTCATGTATGGCAGAGGTAATGAAGCAATTCCTATGTTTTCAGATAATGAAACAAATCAAATTGTAAAAAATACTTTCGGATATGCTTTTAACAATAAAAGCATTCTTTATCCTGCAATTTTAGAATCGAATGTATTTGTTGGTGAATTTTCATTATTAGATCCAAAAATCACTGTGATTCCATTTAAACAAAAGCACGGTAAGTATTTCTCCTATGGATTTAGAATTGGAGATTTCGCATATTCAACTGATGTGAATCAATTAGATGAAAATGCATACAAGATTTTAGATGGTGTAAAGGCTTGGATTATAGATTGTATCAGATATTATCCTTCTCCAACTCATTTTTGTCTTGATGATACAATCCGTGAGATCTACAAAGTTAATCCCACAGAGGCAATCATCACACATATGTGCCATGATATTGACTATGAATTGTTGTCAAGTATTTTACCATCAAACATAAAGTTAGCATATGATGGTATGAAAATTTTTTAATGAATTTTTATTTCATAGCAAGTAATTGTTCATATGTAATGCCATTGTCATTTTCATCATATAAAACATATGCAATAGATGGATTAGCATCTGCAACCCAGGTGCCGCCACATACATCATAACTTATCACACCAACACTATCTATTGATGGATCTGCTATATGAATTAGCTTACCTGGTGCAAGCATAATATCTTGTTCTTGACACTTTTTTATAAAAGCAAGGGTTAATGCTACAGGACCTGTCTGACAGATAATTTTACTCCATCCACTTGCGGAATATTTAATATATGGCACTTCATTAGGTCGTGTAATATTTCGATATATAATATTCCATGCTTCATGCATTATTTCAGAATTTGGTTGAGGATTTGAAATAAATCCATTAGCACACTGAGCATAACCATGCAATTCCTTACCAATAATACAGTTGTAATTCTTCATTATATCAAAAAGGTTGTATTTTTTTTGCTCAGAATGCACTAGATCTTGATCAAATAATATGCAGTCAAGGTCAAAATAGGTGCCACCAATATCTTTTATAGCAGCAATTCTAATCACATCACTAATACTTGCAAACATTTTCTTTTGTATCATATCTGTTAATACTGGACGTACAGATAGTAAGTCTTTTCTTATTTGAGGTAATGCTTGTGTAATACCTTCGGGAAGTGGCATTGATAGCTTTGCAAGGTTTTGAACTTCTGATGCATTTTTATCCATTACATCATTTATATTCAACAATATGAATTCTGGAAGCTTAGTATGAGATTGATCGATGCCGCAAATCTTTCTTAGACTTGTTAACTCTTTATGAGAATTAAGATCTTCTAAGCTAAGATTTGTCCAAAAAACATGATACATTTTATCCTCTGTTAATGGGAGTTTTGAAGATATTACTCCTTGATCAAAATTTTTTACACTTTGTATAAATGAATTGTATTGATCATCAACTGCTACAGGATACTTATTACTGTTATATAGTGGTCTAATTTCCTTTATATCCTCTGCCAGATTAGGGTTTTGACTTTTTAAAATTGCTTTATATGAGATCATATCTCTTGGCTTTTCCGGATCAGTAACCCATATATTATGTAGGAATGATGAGTATTTTTTTATTTTGCCAGTAGTATTATTTGCTGAAACTATATCTTGTATAGGTAATATAGATTCTAATGTCTTCAGTTGGTCTTTTAAATACGAACCACACATCATGTATTCAGCTTTTTGCATCAGAGTATTATTATCTGAAGGATTAAAAGTTTCAATTTCCTGTTCTAATATTTTATAAAAGTGCAAATTTTTCACTGCAAGCTTATATTTACCATATATAAGTTTTTCAACTCCTTCTATGCTTCCTAATATTTCAGCAGATGTTTTTTTATTTTTTTTTGTTGCCATAACTTAACTACATAGTTGCAATTAGTAATTGTTTATTATTTGTTGCATTTATAATGTACATAATAAAACAGAATAAATCAATATAAATTCTATATTTATTGTGCATTGCCTATTGCATTAATAATGGTTTTGATTTAAAATATTGCAGAGTTTTTATAACTGTTCCTCGGTAGCTCAGTGGTAGAGCAAGCGGCTGTTAACCGCTTGGTCGCTGGTTCGAATCCGGCCCGGGGAGCCACCTCTTTCAAAAAATCATCTTGTTAAGTAAAATTCAAATTCCTAGAGCAGCAAAAATTGTTTGCAAAATAATATCTAGTATCTCTCATAAATCTGAAGCTAGAATTGTTGGTGGATATGTTCGTGATATCTTAAGCGAAAAAACTCCAAATGAAATAGACATGGCGACAAACATTTTACCTGAAGATGTTATTCGAATATTCTCCAAAAACTCTATACAAACCATTCCTACAGGCATTCAACATGGTACTGTGACTGTAATTGTTAATAATACACCAATCGAAATAACTACTCTTAGAATTGATGTTAAGTGTGATGGACGTCATGCAGAAGTTATCTTTGGAGATAGCTGGGAAGAAGATGCTAAAAGGCGAGATTTCACAATGAATGCTATGTATGCTGATATTAATGGAAATATTTATGATTATTTTGATGGAAAAGAAGATATAAAGAATAAGGTTGTGAGGTTTATAGGTCATCCTAAGCAAAGAATTCATGAAGATTACTTGCGCATAATGCGTTATTTTAGATTCTTAGGATCTTTTGATTATACTGATGGTATTGTGCTTGACCATGAGAGTTTTAATGCTGCAGTTGAGTTGTCTGAGAATTTACAATACATATCAGCTGAGAGAATTAGGAGTGAGCTAGTGAAAACCTTGTCATCCACTCACAAAGATTTCCCAATCGCTTTGATGTTGAAAAACGGTATTTTCAGTAACATTGGTTTGAATTTTCAACTAGCAAACATAGACACCTTATATTTTTGTAATGACCCTATAATAAACTTGGCTGCTCTATTTAAGCTTTCTGATATTCAAGATTTAAGTATCTTAAAGACTCTGAAATTTAGTAATAAGGAACAAAAAATTATATATCAGTTGTTGAACACTGAATTTTCTGAGATATTTGACAATATATTGAAAAAACTTCTCGCTAATAAAGAGACATCAGATGATATACATATTGTTATGCAAGAAATTGGTAAAGATACTTATATCAATCTTTTCAAAATGTATTGTGTAATCAAAATTAAGACTTTGAAAATCGATAATATTCAAAGTGTGTTCAAATCTTTTGAAATGATTTTACATAGAATTCAGATGGAGGTGATACCAATTACTGGTATTGATATAATGAAACTAGGCTTTGAAAAGGAGGAGATCGGTAATCAATTGAGTGCTGCAAAGAAAATCTGGCTACAGCATAAATGTAAAATTGATAAGGATACAATACTTAGACTACTTAAATAATGTATTCTAAGTCGTTCTTGTATTCTAAATAGATATTGTATATAATTATATCTGTATTCAAAATAAAGAAAAAACATAAAAATGTTAAAATCTAAAAATTCAAAAATCAAATTCTTAGGCTGCATTTTAACTGCTGTAATTTTAACTGCTTGTGCTGAAGGGCCAAATTCAAAGCAAGATGCAGGTACTCTTGTTGGGGCTGGGCTGGGCGCCCTTGCAGGCTCACAATTTGGTGGAGGTGGCGGGCGTATTATTGGTGCTGTTGCAGGTACAGTAATTGGAGGATATGTAGGAAATCAAGTTGGTCAGTCTTTAGATAAAGCTGATGCTATGTATTACCAAAAAACCATGAAAAATTCACTCGAGTATAATCCTAGTGGAGTTACATCAACATGGAGAAATCCAGATTCTGGAAATCACGGTAGAATAACTCCAAAGGCTACTTATGTTGATCATGGCAGAGATTGTAGAGAATTTGTCCAGGAAGTATTTATAGGTGGAAAGAAACAACAAGCTTTTGGTAAAGCTTGTAGAATAAGTGATGGCTCTTGGCAGATAATACAGTAATTACATCACATTGAATCTTTTTCAGTATCTATTATTTCCTTTCCTTTTCTCATGGAGAAATATAATTGAGTTTTAGATACTTTACCTGATTTTCCTACCTTGGAAATTGTCTGACCTTTCTTCACTTCTTCACCTTTTTTCACAAGTATTTGGTTGTTATGTGCGTAGGCTGAAAGATAACCATCTGTATGTTTAATTATGACAAGATTACCATACTCTCCGTTATCGTTTTCTGCAAAGATTACTTTGCCATTACCTACTGATCTTACTGGTGTATTTAGAGGTGCATAAATAGTAATGCCATCTTTTTTATCTCTTGAAATAGTCCCACTTAAAGGCCAAATAAATTGGGTTGAATTGAGTGGGGTTGATACTTTAAAAGATTTATCATCTTGTGTATTAATATTTGTTGTTTGAGGCTCCTCCTCAGATTTATTAAGTGTTTTTTGTAAATCATTTTCAAACTCTAAGCTTCCACTATCTATTACTTTATTCTCTTGTTTTTCAGGTGGATTATCTTCATTTGATATATCATTATCAACCTGCGTATCATTATCAATTTGTTCCATAGGAGTGTTATGTTGCACTTCATCCAATTCCATCACATCATAGTCTTTTGTTGGAGAATATGCCGGTATTAGAGAATCATCTTGTATATGTTGTTTTATATTTTTATCTTGTAATGGGATTTTAATTATTGTACCTATCTGTAAAGTTTTATTAGGCTGTACATGATTCATACCATTAGCATCAATTAAATACATCAAATCAACATTATATTGCTTTGCAATTGATTTCATGGATTCTGATTTTTTCACTTTATGGAACTTCTCTTGAGGTAGCATTATTGTTCTGACATTATAAAGATGATATGGATATGATAAGTTATTAGTTGCAGCTAAGATCTCAACTGGTATATGGTGTTGTTGTGCGATTGATTCAATTGTATCATTAGGGTATACTCTTATGATCTCCATCGTACCATGCTTTGTGAAGACCATATTATGTCTGTCTTCTATTTGTGCTGGAGACTTTGATGTACATCCACCTATTGAGAGTGAAATAATTACAACTGGAATCACTGTTGTTTGTATGATCTTAAAATGGCTTTTTTTCATTTATTTTTAATA
>CALPOD020000013.1 GCA_943325105.2 Candidatus Fokinia solitaria
AAAAACACTAGAATCTTTACAGTTCTTTTAATATCTCTCTTTTGTTAATATAACTGTAATATTTCTAGTGTATGTTTAAAATATTAACTTAAAACAATACTCAAAATATTAAATAAAAAATAATAGGGGGAAAAATGCAAAATTATACAGAAGAACAAATTAAGGCTCTACTACCAGAACAAATTAAGGCTCTACTACCAGAACAAATTCAGGCTCTGACAGCAGTACAACTTGTGTCTCTGATAGAAATACAAATTGCGGCTCTGGAACAAATTAAGGCTCTGAGTGATTCTATGAAAGCATTGAATGTTAACCCTACCTCACCTAGAGAATCTCAAAGAGCAAGTTCCTGGACTGAAGTTGCTGTAAAAGAAACAAAAATCATAGAACAGGAAATAGGAAAATATTAACTTAAAATAATAGAGAGAAATGCAAAATATATCTACAAATATCATTGAAAGCCTTAAAAAAGAACCACAAGAATTAAAAGAAGGTTTGGGAAGTTGGCTTTTTAGATGGATGACATTACCTCTGTGGCCTATCAGAGCATTATTGATGAATATTATTGTACCAACTGCATGGGTCGTTATGACAGTCTATGCTGAAAAATATATGCAAAAGTTTATCAATGAAAAAGTAGCCTCTCAAGGATATTCACTAGAGACAATTAATTATTCAACTCCTAGCAATAGTAAGTGTTCTATGATTATTGCTGCCAAGAATGATCAAACTCCATTAAATGAAAGGAAGTTAGTTATAACATTTCATGGGAATGGAATGAAAGCATTTGAGTCAGTTCATTCATTTTTTAACAGTAAAAAAACAAAAGGAGATCTATTAGCTGTAGATTATCCAGATTATGCAACAACTTCAAAAGAGTTAGTTGATGCTGGAGTATCAGCTGTCATTAGAGCTATAAAAGCTGGATATGAACCAAAAAACATAACAATAGCTGGAAATAGCTTAGGCGGAGCTGTGAGTGCATTAGTACTTAAAGAGATGAAAAAATATCCAGAAGTTATGAATGGACAGAAATTCGCAGGATATGTCAACCACAGATCATTTACAAATCTTGGTGATGTTGTTGCAAGTCATGCTAATCATAAAGATGATAATTCATTATTGAATGAAAATAAAGATTTTATAAAAGATACTAAAAAATCTTGGCTAGGGTGGTTTACAAATGGATTCACATCATTGATAGGTGTGCAATTAGATGCAGAAAGTGCACTATCAACTCCTGATTTACCAGTATCACAAATGAAATTCTATGCAGATGATGGAGATGAAGTGATAAGACATGGAGCATCGATGGCAGCTAGAATCCAAGATATAGAAGTACCAACTAAGGTAAAATATACCAAAAAACATGGACACAATGGAACTATTTCAAATAGTTTATACAATTCTTCTAAGCCACATACAAAATGGAATGAGCAAAAACAGGACCGTAAGCAAAAATTTGCTAAAATAGAAACAAAAAAGAGAACAGAAAATAGTCAAAATACAACCTTTACAAGTTTATAAACTACTTACTCAAAAGCAGCGGTATTATCTCTCTGATGTGTTTTATATTGATAATATTTCCTCCGCTGTGATCTATCTTCATCTTGTCTGGCACAGCTGCAACAACATTCTTAAAACCTAGTTTTACAGCCTCTTTTATCCTAACATCTAGGTGTGAGATGCTTCGGAGCTCTCCCAACAGACCTATCTCACCTACAAACACAGTATCATGACTAATAGGAATATTTTTATGCGCTGATAGGAGTGCCACTACAACAGCTAAATCAAGCCCTGTATCAGATATCTTTGTGCCTCCTGCAACGTTCAAATATACTTCTTTATCCATTATGTTGACTCCAATTCTAGCATTTAAAATAGCAATTATCATTGAAAGTCTATTGTAATCCCAGCCAATTGCAGCTCTCCTTGGTGTTGGTATATAAGATGGAGCAACAAGCGCCTGTACTTCAATCAAAACCCCTCTAGTACCTTCGATTCCTGCAAATATACAAGAACCACTTATGTTTGGCCTGTTGGTCGGCATGAATATCTTTGACGGATTTTGCACCTCTAATAATCCAATATTAGACATTTCAAAAATACCCATCTCATTTGTTGAACCATACCTGTTCTTTAAACCTCTGATGATCCTGTATTGCTTTGTGTTATCGCTTTCAAATGATAGGACTACATCGACCATATGCTCAAGTAGCTTCGGACCTGCTATCTGACCTTCTTTGTTTATATGCCCTACTATCACTAAACATATTCCAAGCATCTTAGCTGAATTTACTAGCTCTAAGGTACATGCTTTGACCTGACTAACACTACCAGGTGAGCTATCAACTTCATTTGAACCTATTGTCTGGATTGAGTCTATTATGGCAATCCCAGGTGAAGTCATTGTTTTTAGGACAGATACAATTTCATCCATGTCAGTAGTCGCTATTACCTTTACATCACTTTTTACTTTCATTCTCTGCGCTCTAACTCTTATCTGACCAATCGATTCCTCACCAGTTACATAACATGTTGCAAATCCTTTCTTGGCTATAGAGTCACATAGCTGCAGAAGTAATGTTGATTTACCTATGCCTGGTTCTCCTGAGAGTAGCACAGCAGTTCCAACTACAAGCCCACCACCAAGTACTCTATCTAATTCTGATATATTTGTACTATATCTGATAGTTTTTTCATCTGATGAGGTTGTATTGATAACCTCAAGGTCATTGAATGATATGTTTGTTTTAACAGAGCTTTTATTACCTTTTGTTATTTTAATAATAGATTCTTCAATGCAGTTCCACTCATTACATGTTTTACACTTACCAACCCACTGTTTATAATCTTGTCCACAGTTTGTACAAGAATATGCCTGTTTTAATGACTTCTTCATTTTATGTTAATTATATCTTCCATTGTATATAATCTATCAACCTTTTGTTTGAAAATAAACTTTGCAGCAGCAATGGCACCAGATGCAAAAACACTTCTATTAGTTGCTTGATGTTGTAAAGTTAATACTTCCATGTCAGTTGATATAATCACGTCATGTTGACCAATATTATCTCCATATCTAAGTGAAACCATTTCAGGATGTATGTCAGAACAAGTAGATGTGATTTTATTTGCGAGTGAAATAGCTGTGCCAGAAGGTTTATCAACTTTATGTTTATGATGTCTCTCTAAAATTGAAACTTCTATCGGTATATTATTTGTCTTAAAAGTATTTATAGCTCTTTGCATTAAATCAGATAAAATCGCTATCCCTAATGACATATTTGATGCATAGAATATTTTTATATATTTAGATGCGTGTCTGATCTCATCCATTTGAGTGTTAGTAAATCCTGTCGTGCCACAAACAATAGGTTTTTTGTATGTAAGACAATGACTGATAATTTCAATTGATGATTCTGGACGTGAAAAATCTATTATAACGTCAGACTTTTGTATTAAATTTAAATAACTATTTGTGATTTCTATACCTTCAGTAATTGTATCGCTTGTAGTCCTTGAATGTAAGGCAGAAATTGTAACGTCATTGCTATTATGTTTGATTTCATTAAGCAATGCTTGTCCCATTTTACCCGTATAACCAATAATTCCTATTTTCATATACTTGACAGTGGTGTTGATTAAATTTAAATATAGATACTGTTTGACACATTATTGTCAAATATTAATTTAAAAAGTTCATCATGCATAAAAATACAAAAGCTATTATACAAGCCTGTCAGAAAGCATCAACTAATCTCAGAAGAGATATTTTAGAAGTTATACATCTTCAAACTTCCCGTAATCTGAAAAATTTTTTAAGAAGTTCTCAAAACAGATTTGAAAGCAATATTGCATCAGAGTTAAACTATGCAGAGTTGAACAATATAATTATATATGAAAAAAGTGGTTTATTCAAAGATATCTCAGATATAAGTTACCAATTTGATTACAATGATAAGAATTTTTCTTCCATAAAATATCTTGTGACTGGTATAGATAACATGATGAATTTATCACATGGAGTGGAACATATAGCCTTTTCTATATCTGTTATGCAAAAAGATGATCACCCTACAATGGAAAACATATTAGGTACAGCAATTTGTGTGCCTACAACTAATTCAGTCGTGTATACTGAAAGTACAAATGAAGCTTTTATCATGGAAGATGATGGACTTTCTAAAAAATTAAAACCTAATCAATCAACTAACATAGGTTTTCCATTCATTTTATGTGCCACAGATCATCCTCATCCTGAACTTGAATCATTATTGATGAAAAGAGAGACACATTTTGTTTCGTCTGGAAGCATTTTATGTGATGCAGTTAGGGTCTTAGAAAATAAAGTTGATGTCGCATTCCATGACAAACCAGAAAATTTAGAATATATAGCAGCAATAAGATTCCTCATAAAGGCAGCAGGTGCAGCTGATGCATTCATCGGGAACTCATATGTCTTTGGTAAAAAATCAATTGTAAAGGCAATGGTACAAAATTTTTCAGAATAACTTGATATATTTTAAAAAATATTCAGTAGAGATTTTTAGTAATAGTAAATCAACTTTAAATGGAATACTGAATTGTATTAAAGATACTGATAAAATTCTTTGTGAGGAATCTTACAGTGAAGCTTTTAGAAATTATACATATAAATACATATTGATATTTCATAAAAATCAACTCACAGTAAAGCAAAGCAGCGGTGCATTGCTACATCAATTTGAATTTAAAACCTCTGATTATCCTATCAAATCTACCCACTCTCATCTATGTGTTAAAGACATGTATTCAGCAGAAATAGTATTCCATTCTAAAAGTTTTTTTGAACTTACATATCATGTATATGGTCCAGAGAAAGACTATGAAATGATCAAAAAATATACAGCAATAGGTTAAAAACACACATATAGAGCAATATTTTACTGACTAGCTTTTGTACAAACGTGTTATTTAAACATGTTGTTGACTGACTACAAGTTGTGATTTATAGTAGTCTCATATCATGTAAAAAAAACTAAAAATACAATGCAATCAAATTTAAATAATAGCTTTACGATAGCAGAGTTCCAAGAACATATTGAAAAGACTCAGCGTTTATTGGATGAAACAAATGCTTTGAACGATACAGAGCGAAAAGAGTTAAATGATCGTATAAATATACTCAAAGAGTATCTCAAAAAACTAGAGGAGAGCGGTCAAAAAATCGGGGTTTGGGATTCAATCTGGTATAATATTGGTTGGGGTTCGGAAAACACAGGATTACAACAAGTAAAAAATGTATCAGTTAGTTTGAAACATTTTACAACGCAGCTCGTAGAGCTACATCAAAAAATGACAGTATCTTCTACAAAGTATGAAGCAATGAGAGAAAGCGTGACATTTCTTGCTAGGAACTTTCAGTCTCTAATAGATTCAAATCAACAACTAATCACTAAAGTAGACAGCCTAGAAGATAAGATGAGTGATCAGAATAATAAGCTGAATGATCAGGGTAATCAAATAAAGGAATTATCTGAGCAGAATAAGTCAATACAGGAGCAGAACAGAATGATGAAAGAGAAGATGGATAATGACAACAGAATGATGCAGGAGCAGTTAAGTATGTTGATAAAACTTCAATTAGGGCAAGGTAATGCAAAAGAACAAGTGTCTGATAATTTTACAGGTATGTTAAGAAGATGATAGGTAAGATGCACTATTCTTGCTGTGCATCACCTCCTTTTCTTTCAGACATCACAAGTACTCTTTCAATCCGTTTTTTATCCATCTTTATAACTTTGAAGATGAAATTAGCTGCGTTTATTATATCTCCTATCTTAGGTAAAGTACCTAGTTGCCTCAACATAAAACTAGCTAGAGTACGATAATCTTCTTCATCATCACCAGGTAAAGAACTTATTTCTAATAATTCATAAAGTTCTTCAATTGATATGTTTCCATCAACGATAAATGAACCATCATCACGTTCTACGACAGCAGGTTTTTTCCCATCCATTAAAACAGCTAAATCACCAAGGAACGTACGCATAATATCATTCAATGTTACTATACCTTCTATATCTCCATATTCATCTATTACTAGTGCGGTTTTTACGTGTTTTGATGAGAATAAATCTATCAATTTAGTAATTCTTGCCATCTCTGGTACAAAAACCATATTTGAAGCTTTTGCAGTTTCATATAGCAAACTATTTGTAACTTGGGATTTTATGAAAAGAGATTTGATTGACACTACGCCTATAATTTGATCAAGAGATCCGTTTATAACTGGAAAGAAATTAAAGCTATACTTCCTTAAGCTGTCAAGATTATTCTTTTCTTTATCACTAATATCTAAACACACAATTTTATTTCTTGGAGTCATGATTGTACCAACTTGCATATTCATAAGATTGATTAATCTTTTAAGAAGGTCATGCTCAGTTTTATGTAGAGTACCTACACTAACTGCCTGATTCAAAACAAATTTTATTTCTTCTATGGAAACATTATTTGAATGATCTTTGATTTTAAAAAGTTTTAGTAAAAACTTTGTTGATGCAGTTAAAATACAACTCAAGGGATATATAATTTTTATTACCAAACTGATTCCATAAGCTGTGAGGGAAGCAATTTTTTCTGGCTGTAGCATTGCAATTCTCTTAGGTAAAATTTCACTAAGAACTGCAAAGTAAGTTATGATTGAAAGTGATATAAATGAGGCAATAACAATACTATATTCATCTAAATATCCACCTACATAAGGTATATTATTTATTTTTAGTGCTAGGTGTTCACTGATAGATGTACCTCCATATAACCCTAAGAGTGCACTCATGAGAGTAATACCTATCTGTATTGTTGAAAGAAAAGTTTCTGGCTGCTGCATGATTTTCATCGCCTGCTTAGCTCCTCTGTTACCTTTAGCAGACATTTTATGAAGTTTAGCTTTATTTGAAGTCAAAATTGATATTTCTGATAGAACAAAGAGTCCAGTGATTAATATTATTAAAATAATAATTGCAATATCTCTTAGGAAGGGACTATGGTCAGACGTCATTATAGGTTATTTTTAATTTCATAAATGTGAATCTATCATATATCTGTATGACTTTGTATAGTTTTCTCATTATTATCCTCTTGAATTTATTAATATTCTGCATACATATACTTTTATATAAGGAAATTTTATAAAAATAATATATGACTGCAAAACATCAACAACATAACTTTAATGCTGCTGTAGGGAAGGTTCTACAAATGATGATCCACTCAATATATACAAATAAAGAAATATTTTTAAGAGAGCTGATTTCAAATTCATCAGACGCATGTGATAAACTTAGGTATCTTGCAATAGAGAAACCAGATCTTCTTGGAGTAGATGAATTACAAATATCTGTAAGAATAGACTTAGAGAATCAAAAGATTGTCGTCAAAGATAACGGCATCGGTATGACTAAGCAAGAGATGATAGACAACTTAGGTACCATAGCGAACTCCGGTACAAAGCAATTCTTTGAAGATATGCAAACCAACAAGGTAGATGATGTGAACCTTATTGGTCAATTCGGAGTTGGTTTCTATTCAGGATTTATTGTTTCAGATAAAATAAAAGTATTTTCAACTAAGGCAGGAGAAAATGAAACATATATTTGGGAGTCAGCTGGAAGTGATGGATTTGAAGTATATAAGTCAGAAGAGGTTATGCCTCGCGGTACAACAATAGAATTGTATATAAAACCTTCTGAGGTTGAGTTTCTTGAGAAGTATAGATTACAACATATCATCAGGACTTATTCAGATCACCTAGTTGTCCCTGTAGAATTGATAGATCAAGATGGGAAAAGTGAGATTGTAAATAAAGGTACAGCTCTGTGGTTAAGACCAAAGACAGATATAACTGATAAAGAATATAAGGAGTTTTATAAACACGTATCTCATGCTCCAGAAGATCCATATATGGTACTTCATAATAAATTAGAAGGAAATGTATCATATACAAGCCTTTTATTCATCCCTGGACACAAGCCATATGATTTATTCCATCCAGATAGAAAAACAAGGGTAAAGCTTTATATAAAGAGAGTTTTCATTACAGAAGATTCTGCAACTCTAATCCCATCTTATTTACGATTTGTGAGAGGTGTTGTGGACTCAGAAGATTTACCTCTAAACGTCAGTAGGGAAGTTTTACAAAGCAATACTTTAGTTAATAAGATCCGCGGATCAATTGTAAAAAGAATTTTATTGGAATTAAAGAAAAAAGCTGAGAAAGAACCTGAAGAATTCATGAAGTTTTGGATGAACTTCGGAGAGGTAATGAAGGAAGGGTTATGCGAACACGGATTAGGTGAGAAAGAAGAACTATTAGAAGTTTGTAGGTTTTATTCAACCAAGTCAGGTGACTCAATGATAAGCTTAGATCAATACATAGACAATATGATTGATGGTCAAGAAGAAGTGTTTTTCATCACAGGAGATAATCTTGAAAACCTCAAAAAGAATCCTCAATTAGAAGGTTTTATAAAGCGTGGAATAGAAGTTCTATTACTGAAAGATGGAGTTGATGACTTCTGGGTTAACGTAATTAATGCATATAAAAATAAGAGCCTGAAATCAGTTAATAGAGACAACATAGACTTAGAGCAAATCAAGAAGTTAGATGAAAATACTGATACAAAAGAAGAAGATAATCAAACTGACAATGAAGGACTCAAGAATTACATAAAATCTGTTCTAGAGAATAAAATTAAAGATGTAAGGATTTCTACTAAATTGATTGATAGTCCAGCATGCCTCGTACTCCCAGAAGGTGCAATGAATGTACGTATGGAAAGACTTTTAATTGAACAAAAGCAACTCAACAGAAGAACTAGTAAAATCTTAGAGGTAAACCCTAAACATAAGATTATTCAATACATAAGTTATGCTATCGCTGGAAAAAATACAAATGAACAGACAGCAGACCTTGTTGAAATCATCTTCCATGAGGCTTGTTTGACTGAAGGTGAAATAATTGAAAACCCATGTGAGTTTGTATCTAAAATCAATAAGGTTCTCAGTAGCAAATTGTAAAGATGCAGAGGTATAAAATCACAATCGAATATGATGGAAGTGATTTTCATGGATGGCAAGAACAAAAAGGGTTGAGATCAGTTCAGCAGACAATACAGGAGGCTATATTTAAATTTAGTGGCGAGTCAGTTGTATTATATGGTGCGGGCAGAACTGATGCTGGAGTCCATGCAATAGGTCAGGTAGGTCATTTTGACTTACAAACCTATAAGGATCCGAATGAAGTCTCAAGAGCTTTAAATCATTTTTTAAAAAATGAAAAGATTGCGATTCTTAAAACAGAAGAGGTAACAGAAGATTTTCATGCAAGATTTTCAGCTGTATCTAGGTCGTATATATATAAAATCATAAACAGAAGAGCACACCCTACAACACAAAAAGAATTGGCATGGCATGTGATGGAACCTTTAGATGTTACTCTTATGAATGAAGCTGCACAATATCTCATAGGATTTCATGATCTTACAAGCTTCAGATCAGCTCAGTGTCAATCAACATCAGCTTTAAAATCAATAGCGTCAATTGCAGTTGAGAGACATGGAGAAAATATTGAAGTATTTATAACAGCTAGGTCATTTCTACATAATCAAGTAAGAATAATAGTTGGTACGCTTAGGAAAGTTGGTAATGGATTTTTGCATCCATCTAAAATTCATGAAATTATTGAGGCTAGAGACAGAAGTGCTGCTGGACAGACCGCACCTCCCTATGGATTGTACTTACGAAATTGCCTTTATTAATATTTTATTGGTTAAGCAGCTCTAGCAGCAGCCCCCATACACTCTTGTTGTTGTTTTATAAAGCTTTGAAAATTACCCTTAGCTTCTCCCATTGACTCTTGCTTTTCAGTACGGAAAAGATTCAAGAAATCTGTTACCAATTTTTGTATAAATTCATTCCAAGTTCTTGATGATTTAAGAGTCGCTAGATGCTCTGATGTAAAGTTCTTACCTTTAGCAACAAAATGTATTGCAGAAAAAGCTTTTTTAATATCTTGTTCTTGTATTTTTCCTAAAACACCATATGCACGTAATTTTGCTTGGAATTCTTCTAGTCTTTTATCAGATTCATTATAACTTTCACCCAGAATATGAATAACTAATGCCTTAATTTGATATTCTTTCAGAGCCTGAATTTGATATTCTGTCAGAGATGCAATTTGTTCTGGTTTCAGAGCCCTAATTAGATGTGGTCTCAGAGCCCTAAGTTGAGAGTCGTTCAGAGCCCTAATTTGTTCTGGTTCTAGCCATGAAATTTGATCTGCCCACAGACCCATAATTTGTTCTGGTTTCAGAGCCTGAATTTGCAATTGTTCCAGAGCCTTAATTTGCAATTGTTCCAGAGCCCTAAGTTGAGAGTCGTTCAGAGCCCTAATTTGTTCTGGTTTCAGAGCCTTAATTTGCAATTGTTCCAGAGCCTTAATTTGCAATTGTTCCAGAGCCCTAAGTTGTTCTGGTTTCAGAGCCTTAATTTGCAATTGTTCCAGAGCCTGAATTTGCAATTGTTCCAGAGCCCTAATTTGTCTTGGATTCAGAGCCTTAATTTGATCTGGTTTCAGAGCCTGAATTTGTTCTTCTCTTAGAGTCTTAATTTGCCATTGTTCCAGAGCCTGAATTTGCAATTGTTCCAGAGCCTGAATTTGCAATTGTTCCAGAGCCTTAATTTGAAATCCCAACAGAAACTGAATTTGTTCTTCTCTTAGAGCCTGAATTTGTTCTTCTCTTAGAGCCTGAATTTGTTCTTCTCTTAGAGCCTGAATTTGTTCTTCTCTTAGAGTCTGAATTTGATCTTCTGTCAGATCCTGAATTTGATCTTCTGTCAGATCCTGAATTTGTTCTGATGTCAGAGCCTGAATTTGTATTTCTGTCAGAGCCTTAATTTGTATTTCTGTCAGAGCCTTAATTTGATCTGGTCTCAGCCACGAAATTTGATCTGGTTTCAGAGCCTGAATTTGATCTTCTGTCAGAGCCTGAATTTGATCTACTCTCAAAAACTTAATTTGTATTTCTGTCAGAGCCTGAATTTGTATTTCTGTCAGAGCCTGAATTTGTATTTCTGTCAGAGCCTGAATTTCAGCAGCTGTAAGTAATGTTATGAAAGCAGGATTTATTCCACTAAGCTTTAATACTTGTTCTACTGTCTTTAATTCTTCATTTGTTCTTAGCCATTCATTTTGATCTTCTATCAAAGACTTAATTTGTTCTTCTGTCAGAGACTGAATTTCAGCAGCTTTAAGTAATATTATTAAACTTGGTTCTTGTCTACTAGCTTTTAATACTTGTTCTACTATTGCTAATTTTTTTCTATATTGATCAAATTGACTAGGAAAAACGAATTTTAAGTTAGGATTTCCTGTTTCTGCAAGATTTGCTATCTCTGGCATATCAAGAAATTTAATCAGATTACCATCTTCAAGTAATGCTAGAAATAGTGATTCATCTGTATTAGGAATCTCAAATTGCCCATCACCTGTGAGATTAAGAGAACAAGTATGATCTGCCGAATTAAAAGTAACTGTTCTCTCATTAAAATGAACTGAAACTGGAGTATTTGGTGTTATACAATTTAATATTAGAGGTGTAGTCTTTGCTTGTGTTGGTGTGCTTGTTGGTGTTATATGTGTCATTTTCCCCTATTATTTTTATTCAAAGTTAATATATGTATAACATATCAGTAAAAATACTACAAATTTGTTAACAAGAAAGATATTATATAGGGAAGGTTTAATGTTTAAAAAGTAGAGATACCCCTGATACTATATTATATCCTAGGTGATAATAATTTGTTTAGCAGCTCTAGCAAAAGCAATTTTTTTTTGTAGTCTTACCAAGCTTTGAAAATTACCTTTAGCTGCTCCCATTGATTGTTTCTGTTCAGTACGGAAAAGATTCAATAAATCTGTAACAAGTTTTCCCATAAATTCAGACCAAGTTTTTGATGATTCAAGTTTTTTTACATTATCTGCTTTCAATTCATTACCTCTACTAATAAACTTCATCGCAAGAAAAGCTCTTTGAGTATCTTGATCTTTTATTGCTCTTAAAACATCATATGCACCTAATTCTTTTTTAAAACCTTCTAGGCTTTTATCAGATGAATTATAACTTTGAACAAGAGTATTAGTAATTAATGCCTCACGTTGATCTTCTATCAGCAATGAAACTTGATCTTGACTTAGAGCCTTAATTTGTACTTCTGTCAGCCATGACAATTGACCTGGACTTAGAGCATTAATTTGTACTTCTGTCAGCCACGACAATTGATCTGGACTTAGAGCACTAATTTGTACTTCTGTCAGAGCCTGAATTTGCCATCTGTCCAGACATGAAAATTGATCCGTGCTTAGAGCACCAATTTGTACTTCTGTCAGAGCCCAAATTTGCAATAGTTGCAGAGCCTGAATTTGTGCTGGTAATAGAGCCTTAATTTGTACTTCTGTCAGAGCCCAAATTTGCAATAGTTGCAGAGCCTGAATTTGTGCTGGTAATAGAGCCTTAATTTGCCATCTGTCCAGAGCCTTAATTTGCAATGTTTCCAGAGCCTGAATTTGTTTTGCAGTTAGAGCCTGAATTTGCCATCTATCCAGAGCCTGAATTTGCCATCTGTCCAGAACCTGAATTTGCCATAGTTGCAGAGACTTAATTTGCCATAGTTGCAGAGACTTAATTTGCAATGGTAGCAGAGCCTTAATTTGTATTTCTGTCAGAGCACTAATTTGAAAGTGGTTCAGAGCCTTAATTTGCAATCTTTCCAGAGTCTGAATTTGTATTTCTGTCAGAGCACTAATTTGTATTTCTGTCAGAGCACTAATTTGAAAGTGGTTCAGAGACTTAATTTGCTCTCTTGTCAGAGACTTAATTTGTGCTGTTGTCAGAGCCTTAATTTGTACTGGTTTCAGAACCTTAATTTGTACTGGTTCCAGAGCCTTAATTTGTACTGGTTTCAGAGCCTTAATTTGTACTGGTTCCAGAGCCTTAATTTGTTCTAAACTAAGTAATTTTATTAAATATGGATTTTCTTCACTAAGCTTTAATACTTTCTCTTTTGTATTGAATTCTTCATTTTCTCCCAGAGCCTGAATTTGTCGTTGTGTCAGAGCCTGAATTTGTTCTGGACTAAGTAATGTTATTAACCAAGACTTTCCTGATTGTAGAACAGCATTCGTATCTAAATTTAATTTATTAAGTCTCAATCTGTTCATGTTACGCACAAAATCTTCTTCTTCTGTAATTGCATTAATCTCATCAAATGTGTAAGGTTTGATAATTGGAAATTGTAGTCCTCTTAAAGCATCTTTGACTTCTTGAGGTAAGTCTAATTCATATAGATCAGGGTTATTGGCACTTAATATTTCGATAGCTTTATCAAACTGTGCTTTGTAAGCTGCAAAAAAGGGTTTATGGTACGTATTAGTACCAGTAACACAATCATAGAAGTTATATGTTGCTGACTGGATGTCGACTCTTGTAGATGGATTTTTTGTATTAAAAGGATTTGTTTGCACCCAACCACTAAAATCATCAAGAGACATAGGCGTTGCATTTGTTCCATCATTTAGACAGTGTGCCCGAGAATAAGAGATAACACAATCCTGACCCGTATTATATAAAACACTTTGTATCAAAGCATGTGTTAAATATTCTTGATTATCATCATTTTGAAAAACAAATTGTGCTTGACCTCCTGCAGCACCATAAATCCTTTTGAATAGAGTTCGTAGACTTTCTACATTACTTTGCATGGTGATATTTTTTTATTTGTTCTTGAACACTAAAAATGTTACAAATGTATTAAGAAAAAACAAGAAAAATATTACATAGGAAAGGTTTAATGTTGAAAGAGTAGAGATACCCCGGATACTTTATTATATCCAAGGTGATGGTGATTAGTTAACGTTGTGGTTGAATTTTATCCTTGGGCTTATTTATCATTTCTTGAAATTTACCTTTAGCACCTCCAATTGACTCTTGCTTTTCAGTACGGAAACAATTAAATAGATATGTTACCAATTGTTCTATAAATTGCATCCAATTTATCTTATCTTGGAGAATCTTTAGATGATCTTCTGTGAAGTTTTGACCTTTAGCAACAAAATGTATTGCAGAAAAAGCTTTTTTGGCATCTTCTGCATTAATAGTAATATTGTTATATTCACCTAGTTTTGCTTGAAATGACTCTAGAGTTTTGATTGATGAATTATAACTCTGAATAAGAATATTCGTAACTAATGCCTGAATTTGTTCTGTTTTCAGAGCCTTAATTTGTTCTGGTTCCAGAGCCTTAATTTGTTCTGGTTCCAGAGCCTGAATTTGTTCTGGTTCCAGAGCACTAATTTGATGTGGTTCCAGAGCCTGAATTTGCCATATGTCCAGAACCTGAATTTGATCTGTTGTCAGAGCTTGAATTTCTTGAAGATTAAGTAATTTTATTAAATATGGATTTTCTTCACTAAGATTTAATACTTGCTCAAGTGAATTTAATACTTCATTTTCTCTCAGAAACTTAATTTGTTCTGGTTCCAGAGCCTGAATTTGTACTGGTTCCAGAACCTGAATTTGTCGTTGTGTCAGAGACTTAATTTGTATTTCTGTCAGAGCCTTAATTTGTTCTGTTTCCAGAGCCTGAATTTGTCGTTGTGTCAGAGACTTAATTTGTATTTCTGTCAGAGACTTAATTTGTTCTGTTTCCAGAGCCTTAATTTGTCGTTGTGTCAGAGACTTAATTTGCCGGAATTCGAGAGCCCAAATTTGATATGGTTGCAGAGCTTGAATTTGATCTCTTGTCAGAGCTTGAATTTCCTGAAGGGTAAGTAATCTAATTAAATATGGATTTTCTTCACTAAGATTTAATACTTGCTCAAATGAATTTAATTCTGCTTTTTGTCTAAGAGCCTTAATTTGTTCTGTTGTCAGAGCCTTAATTTGTTCTATTGTCAGAGCCTGAATTTGTTCTGGTTTCAGAGCCTGAATTTGTTCTGAACTCAGTAATTTTATTAACCAAAGCTTTCCCGATTCTAGAACAGCATTCGTATCATTAAGTCTTAATCTGTTAAGATTATCACTCTCTTCTTCTGTAATTGCATTAATCTCAGCAAGTGTATAAGGTTTGATAATTGGAAATTGTAGTCCTCTTAAAGCATCTTTGACTTCTTGAGGTATATCCAATGCATCTAGATTAGGATTATCTATACTTAATAATTCGATAGCTTTATCAAACTGAACTCTATATTCTGCTAAATGAGTTTTGTTGAATGCATTAGTACCAGTAACACAATCATAGAAGTTATATGTTTCTCGCATGGTGTATTGTCTTGTCATTGGATTGGTTTGTTTTGTATTCATACATTCCTTAAATGAATCAAGAGACATAGGTGTTGCATTAGTTCCATCATTCAGACAGTGTTCTTCTACAAACAATATTACACACTGTTGCTCTATATTATATAAAACACTTTGTATCAAAGCATGTGTTAAATATTTTTGATTATCATCTTTAAACACAAATTGTGCTTCACCTTCTGCATCACTTACTTTCTGATAAATCCTTCTGAAGAGTTTTAATATCTCTTCTCTTTGTTCTTGTAGCATTTTTATGTATTGTGATTTATCTGGTAAAATTTTTTGTTCTTAGTTGATATATACACTAGAAATATTACAAATGAATTAAGAAAAAACAATAAAGATATTTTGGGGGAATTTAGTAAGGGAGTACCTACGATAGAATAACTAATCTTCCTGATTTTTTCTTAATTTCAAAAGTTTTTTCATAAAAAACTCTTTCTTAAGTCTTGAGAGGTGATCAATAAAAATTATTCCATTTGTATGATCTATTTCGTGTTGCGCACAGATAGAAAGTAAACCATCAAATTTTTTCTTTTGGATTTGCCCATCATAATCTAAGTATTGTACCACTATCCATTCATGCCTTATTACATCTGCTCTCACAGTTGGTAATGATAAGCATCCTTCACAAAAGGTAACTGTTTCTTCTGATTTTTCAACTATCTCAGGATTAACCATGAAAATAGTCTTACCATCATGTATTAAAGGAATTCCATCATACTTTGCATTCTGATCTATATCGATTACAACCAGGCGTAAATGAACTCCTACTTGGACTGCAGCAAGTCCTATGCCTTCACTGCTATACATAGTGGCAAGCATGTCATCCATCAACTTCCTTATATCATCTGTGATCTTTTCTACATCCTTTGAAGGTATGTGTAACCTAGGATCTGGTTCAGTTACCAGAGGTAATATCTTGCCTTGAATCTTCATTGTTCTGAATTATTTTTCTTTGTATTCTAACATATTTTTCTACTTTTTTTAAATACATATCCTTTTTCATAGGTGAAAATCCATGGAGTATATTTATGCCATTCATCTGATCTATTTCATGTTGTGCACAGATAGACATCAGGTCATTCATTTTACTTATATGTTTGTTACCACTATCATCAAGATACTCTACAGTGACTGATTTATGTCTCATGATTTGTACTTTGACCCCTGGAAATGACACACTGCTTTCTTCAGACATAATTGTTTCATCAGACTTTTGTGTAATTACTGGATTAATCATAAATATTGGACTGTTCCCATCCAAGTCAATCACTACTAATTGCAGATCAATTCCGACATGTGGACCTGCCAATCCGATCGCCTCATTTACATGAAGAGTTTCTAAGATATCTTTCAGGAGCTTGCGAATATCATCTGAGATTTCTTTCACTGGCTGTGATTGTTTCTGCAATCTTTTATCTGGAGCTATTATAATTGGTAGAGACATAGTATTTATGTATAAATTGATTTAAAGATAAAGTACCTTAGTTATAAAATTAATTAAAGATGAGTGAAGTAAAAAAACCTATATCTATCTACATCCATTGGCCATTCTGCATAAAAAAATGTCCTTACTGTGATTTTAACAGCTTTGTTGCAAAAGATATAGAGCATCAGAAGTGGACTGAAGCATATCTGCAATCAATTACTCAATATTATTCAGAAATATTAAAAGATAGGATTATATCGACTATATTCTTCGGAGGGGGTACTCCATCTCTTGCCACTCCTAATATGATCTCTGCGATTATAGAAAATCTTGCAAATGTTTCAGAAATAGCAAAAAATGTTGAAATTACCCTTGAGGCAAACCCTACATCAGTTGAATCACAGAAATTTTCTGAATTTAAATCTGCAGGTATTAATAGAGTGTCGATGGGGATACAAAGCCTTCGAGATGAAAACCTAAAGTTTTTAGGTAGAAATCACTCAGTTAAGGAATCATTAAATGCAATAGATGCAGTTAGAAAAATCTTTCATAACTATTCACTAGATTTTATATATGCCTTACCAAATCAAAGTCTTGCTGAGTGGGAAATAGAGCTGCGAGAAGCTATATCGTTAGCTAGTGGACATATGTCATTATACCAACTAACTATAGAGAATGGTACAAAATTTGGTGCTATGGCAAAGCAAGGGCTATTAGATGAAATAGATCAAGACGTTGCAGCTGATATGTTTGAAATGACTTATAATATAACTGCAAGCCATGGTTTAAATAGATATGAAGTTTCTAATCATGCCAAACAAGGATATGAATCATTACATAATTTAAATTATTGGAGATATGGTGATTACATTGGAATTGGACCTGGTGCACATGGACGTTTCACACAAGATGGAATAAAAAAAGTAATGACAGTAGATAAAAAACAGCCAGAAATATGGTTAAATGAAGTTATGTCAAAAGGTAATGCATTAGAAGTTAATCAAACTTTGACAGATGAAGATATAAGAATAGAAAGTATAATGATGGGATTGAGGACAGTTGAGGGAATCAGTAAAGATTTAATAAAATGTGAAGAGGAGGTAATTCGACAATTGATTGCAGATGAAATGATCTCACAAAAAGATGAGACCATTTATGCAACTCCGAAGGGTTTGGCAATACTCAATACATTAATTAGGATGTTATGCATCTAATTCTGGATGTTCTTGAGGTGTTAGATAATCCTCTGCCCAATTTAAACATTCATCAGTAAGATACATTCCTAAAAGCGGTAAGGCAATTGTTTTTGACGTTAATTCTCCATCTGCTATAATTGCTATCGGAGCACTTAAGCTAAGATGTCCACCTGTTGTATAATACTCAGCTAACCCTAAAACACCTGTATTTGCAGCATTTTTTAAGAATTCCATTGATGTATCTGCGAAAGTTTTGACTGGTTCAAGCACCATTTCAAAACACTCTTGATTAGCACTTTTGCTAAATACAGCAGAAATGTTACTGCTAACATTAGAATATAGATCTTTTGCTGATGTACCAAGTGCTTCTAGATCACCTTTATTGGTTTTAAGAGCGTTCCATTTAAAATCTTTAATTGTTTGTGGTATGTATTGACCACAATTACTCTTCATTCCTGATGGTACCTTACTTATGAGATCACTGCACATACCTGAAATTGTTTCACCAAAACCAAAGCTGTTTGAAAGCATAAAAACACTTGAATACCATTGAGCTTGATCAAGAGTCCATCTCACAAGATGTACTGATTTTAAAGCAATTGAATTGTTTTTTTTTGCCATAATTTTTTTTATTTTTTAAGATTTAATTAACAAAAGTTATTTTATTTTAACAGGTAAATATTAAAAATATATTAAAAAGCCTAGACTTAATTAAATTAATCTATTTCATGATTAATTTCTTTTCCATTATCATTTGTTAACCAATGCCCTAGATCCAGAGCTGTAATACCCAAAGCTAGATAAAATGTATTGGGATCATTGTGTGCATCACCATCTCTATCAATAATTGCAGCAAGTGGAATTGCAAGTGGAGCATGTATTGTTTGACCTAAGATAGACTTAGAAAAATACAGACAAGCCATACCAGCACCAGCTACAGCCAACATATCGTTACAACTATCTATTTTGTTATTAAAATTCACCCAATTTGGTTTTAAATTGTCTGCACAACTAGCTTTGTCACCACCTTGAATGAAAGCATATACTGCAGGTGCGAATTCTGCGAATGCATTACAACCTAATCCTGCACTGTTTTTAAATTCCGTTACAGGATTTGATTTAATGAAAGATTTTCCATAACTTGTGTCAGTAAATTTTCTCCCAAGGATATAAGAGTACGTTCCTACAGAAGTAAGATCGAGTACTGTGTCTGTGACTTTAAAAAATGTTTTTAATATTTTCATATTTCTATTTGTTTTTTGTTTACAATTTATGGTTATACATTACATTTATTACAAATATATTAAGATTACAATATTTTTATGTGCATTATTATAATCTAAAATCATCTCAGAAGCTCTTGCAGTTGCTTTTAGATCACTAAATACTGATTCAGAAATATTTTGTTCATTTTTTAAATTTATTTTAATTTTTTCTACGTTTGCACCAATACTGAGTCCTTTTTCTGATTTGCTTTTTCTTATCAATCCAAGGATTTCTATAATAAGTGCACCTTCACTTACATCCTTTTTTAAATTGAATTGGTTAGATTGTGGCCAAGAACCTTTTGCGTGAATTGATCCTGTATCGAATATGCTGCTGTGCAACTCTTCAGTGATGTACGGTAAGAATATTCCAAATACTTTCAAGATGCAATCGAAAACATAATATAGTGTGACTATTGCACTTTGCCCCTTTGTATTTATATGCTCTTTATATATTCTATCCTTTACAAGTTCTAGATAATTGTCACATAATATATTCCAAAAGAAATCCTCAATTGCACCTCTTGCTACAGAGTATTCAAATTCATTCATATTTTTTTCTACTGCAAGTATGGTTTTTTGCAGCTCAGATATCACCCATAAATCTAAAGTTTCTGATATAATTCCATTGGAGATTTGATCTTGTAAAGAAACCTCTTTCACATTTTCTGTAAGATTTTTTAAATGCATTCTGAAGAATTCAACTGAATTCATAATCTTTAGAACTAATTTTCTACCAATCTTAAATGCATCTTCAGACAGAATTATGTCATTACCTAGCTTTGAAGTTGATGCCCAATACCTTACAACATCAGCGCTTCTCTCTTTGATTAAATCTACTGGATCTACTACATTTCCTTTAGACTTACTCATTTTACTCTTATCATTTGCAAGGCACCATCCACTTATCATAAGATTTTTCCATGGAATTGTATCTTGATGATACATGGCCTTCACAATTGTTCCGAATGCCCAAATTCTTATGATTTCATGTGCCTGAGGTCGCAAATCAAATGGAAATAGTTTTTTATGCTTATCAGAATCAATTGAATACTTTTCAGAAATCCCACTACTTGATATTTGTGGACTCACTGCACTTGTTGCCCAAGTATCCATCACATCCATCTCAGGTATTACTTCATCTCTCTCATATCCATGCGGCAAATGCTTTTCAGGATCCACCGGTAACTGATCAATAGTTGGCACTAAAATCTTACCTTCTTCTCCAGGTCGTTTAGAATACCAAACTGGAAAAGGTACTCCAAAGTGTCTTTGCCTTGATATACACCAGTCCTGATTCAATCCATTGACCCAATTTTCAAGTCTTATTTTCATATATTCTGGATGCCAATTACACTCATTTGATTTCTCAATGATTTTGTCTTTGACGTCCATAACTTTTATAAACCATTGCTCAGTAGATAATATTTCTAGTGGCGCACCAGATCTTTCAGCGCATTTCACCTGTTGTACCACTGGTTCTTGCTTCACAATTAATCCCTCAGATTGAAGCTTTTCTATCATTGCTACCTTTGCATGCTTTACATACATTCCATCAATGAAGTCAGCGTTTTGCATCTTACCATTTTGCGTAATGCATTGAATAACTTCTAAGTTATGCTTTTGAAACCAATGGACGTCTTGTATATCTCCAAACGTGCAACACATTACAGCTCCTGACCCCTTATCACTTAAAACATCTGAGTCACTAAGAATTGGTACTTTTTTATTATAAATTGGAGTTATCGCATGCTTACCAATTAGATGTGAGTATCTTAAATCATCTGGGTTTACAAAGATACAAACACATGCAGGTATTAATTCTGGTCTTGTAGTAGCAATTGTGATGGTTGATTCATCTAATTTAAAGTTTATATAGTGCATCACACCATTCTGTTCCTTATCCTCAATTTCTGCCTGCGCTATAGCAGTTTTATCTACTGGATCCCAGAAAACAGGTGAGTTCTTTCTAATTACTTTACCTTTATCATATAGATCTAAGAATGACATCTGAGATATCTTTTGTGAGTGCTGACTGATGGTTTGATACCCATGAGTCCAATCAACGCTCAGAGCGATGCTGTCAAAGAGTCTTCTGAATTCCTTCTCAAATGTTGGTATAACTTCACGACAAATTTCTACAAACTCACTTCTCTCCATATTGATTGATCTGATACCCTTCACCTTCTCAACTAACCTCTCAGTCGGCAACCCATTATCATCAAATCCCATAGGATAAAATACATTCTTGCCTAACATTCTTTGGTATCTCGCTATGAAATCTGTCTGAGTATAACTAAATATATGTCCCATGTGAAGTGAGCCAGAGACTGTTGGAGGAGGAGTGTCTATTGAGAACACATTCGTGTCATTAGGATCCCATTTATATACCCCTAAATCATTCCACGTATTCTGCCACTTTTCTTCTATCTCTTGATGTATATAGTTTTTACTCATACAAAATTTTCTTTTTTCCTATTCATACCATAGGATCAGTATGAAGGGCAAATTGAATACGATAAGGAAGTTTTATCTTCCTTTTTTATTATGACACTTGCATATTCTGTGGATTTTTTTTACTTTCCTTATAAGACTCTACAAAAGTTTGCTTAAATGCTTTACGACAATCCACATTTGATAACCATTGCTCATAGCTCGTAAGGTTTCTTATGAAAAAATTTGCGATTGCTGAGAACATGTTTTTGATTGAATCATACAAATCATTATCTTTGGATAAATTAACTAAATCTTTAGCTGTGATTTGTTTTTTACCAAAGAAAGAATACATTGCTTTTGCTCCTTTTACATATATCTCAGTTAGTTTTTGCAGTTCTTGTTTTTCTTTAAGCTCCCTATTATCAAAAATATCATAATTTTCCTCACATTTTAAACGGACAACCTTTCCATCTACTTCAAGAAAGTCATGCTTATATTTTACAAGAAATGTATTCATTAATTTTTTAGTAAAATCTTTTTCATCATTACTTTGATTGTACATTTGAACAAGATTTTCAGCTGTCATTTTTGTAATCATATCTTTGAGCATTAATTCATCACTAACTGGTGTAACCTTTGCTCTATTAATAAGATCAAGTTGTTTTTGTTTTAAACCTTTTATCTGATTATAGGCTTCTTCTTGAGAAACTGAAATTTGTTCTTTATTTTTTTCTATAGCTTCATTGTATTTCTTCTGTATCTCTTCATTTAAATCAAGAGTTTTTTCCTGTCTTTGTTTTGCAATTTCTTCTAACTTTTTATCAAGTTCTGCCTTTTGTTTGTCAAAGTCTTCTGGTGATAAATTTTCTGTTTTTAATTTTTGCATTTCTTCTTCAAGTTTTGCTATTTGAGCGGCTTTTTCAGAAGCTTCTAGTAGTTTTTTTGCTTGCTCTAGTTTTTGTTTTTCAAGTTTTGCCTTCTCTCTTAATGCTTTTTTGTTGCTTTCATTTAGTGCATTAACTTCTACTGCATTGTATTCTTGGATTAGTTCAAGTATCCCAGCTACTTTTTCTGAATTATCTTTTTCTTGTGAGATTATGTCTTGAAATGCTTTTAATTGCTCCTCATTTATTATGCTTAAAGAGTTGAGAGCATCAGAAATTGATGTCTTATCATTTGGCTCGAAATTATGGTTACTTATTAAGCTCTCTAAATCAGTTTTTTTATTTTCTATCATAATATTTATATTTTTTTAGTTAAAGTTTTGGTTAAAATTTATTTACGTACACCAATATAGTTAAACTTTTTACGCATTACAAGAATTCTATATAAAGATGTAGGAAGATTTAATGAGAAAAATTGAGTTTTATTAAAAGTTTATTACAATTCATCCTAAGGGTTGTTTGTTGATGGGTTAAAGTTAACTTGACTTATTTAATCAATGCTTTATTTACGCATTACAAAAATGACACGTGAAGGATGTAGGAGAATTTAATGAGAAAAATTGATTTTTTTAATAAAAATTTATCTGAAGTTTATCATTCATTTTAAATCGATGGAAGTACAGAGGAGAATTTTTTATTTGCCTTGCATGATAATTGATAATATAGTCAATATTGCTACAGCATTGTAATATATCTTTAATAATTTAGGTGTATTAATGAATACGTAAACAAAAAATAATTATAAAAAATAAAATGTTTAAATTTATATCAGACTTTTTTAATTGGTTATATGAAAAGGTATTAAATGCTTTTGAAAAAGTACAAAACTTCTTTGGATATGATTCTCAACGCCAGAAAAACGCAAGGAAAAACATAAGAAGAGAAATAGAAGAATTAGAAAGAAGAGAAGCACAAGAATGGCAACAACAAAGAGTACAAAAAGCACAAAGAGTGAGATTAGCAGAGGGTTTGATAAGATACTTAGCGCCTGGATTAGAATTTAATAGTCTAGGAAGACCTGTAGCCGTCTTTCTGAGGGATCGTTCAAGAGAATTAAAAGGAGAAGTTTTACAAAGATTTCAAGCAGAAGTATTAGAATTATGCAAAAAAACATTAGATAGTCGCATAAAATCTGATGCAGAAAATAAAGGATCTGAAAGTTTTAGAGAGCATTTACAAAAATTAAAGAAAAAACTAGAGAATCACCCAATAACAAATTTATTGACTCCTAGTAAAGATATCAAAGATGCATTAGATGAGGAAGAAAAGGGAAAAATAGTAAAATATTTAGAAGAGCAATGTGAAAAAGTAATAAAACGGTCAGATCCTTATCTAGATGACTTAGAAAAGATTGGACTTTTAGTAATACCTCGTAGTTTGGCAGAACGGAAAAATTCTGATTTTTTGAAGATAGCAGACAATGCATCTTATAAGAATTTAGGAGACGAATTCTTAAAAAAATACTTAGAAGCACAAGTTTATAATGTAATCCTTGGGCATCATGATGCAAATGCTAATAATACTTATCATTATGCTCAAGAAGGCACCACCTGCATAATACCACCATTACTTTATTATGGTAATATGGTTAGTGCTTTTAATGAATATTCTCAAGAATCATCTACACATGATGAAATTAAAAATATCAAAAGTGCACTAGGAGATGAAGAATTCAAGAAGTGTGTTGAAGAAATTATGGAAGATTTTGAATCTATAAGACCTGGATTTGATGAAAAGATGTCTGAGCTCTGCACTAAATTACAGATTACAGAAGTCGATGCACTAAAAAATAAAATTGATGGAAATATTAAATCTATTAAAGAAATTGCAGGGATTAGTGAACAGAAACAATGGGCTAATTTTGCACAGCAGAATAATTCTCGAATTAGTACTCAACAAAGTATGGGTGCATAATTCATATCTTCAGAGACTATGTAATGTAGTTTCTGATCATGTTTTTCTATTGGAATTTGTTTCAACATCTGCAATGAATAACATATTCCAATTCTAATAATCTTAGGATATCTGGAAAAAAACCTATCATAATAACCACCACCTCTCCCTAACCTTGAGCCGTCAGATGTACATGCAACAAGCGGGGTTAGCACAGTTATTCCATCTTTACTGCAATCAATCAAATTACCTGCAGCTGGCTCAGAGAACTTAGAGTTTCGTATCATTTTGGTGTTAGGAGTCCAAATTCTGAAACTTATATCATTTGAATTCAGTGTGATCGGCAAACCAATTGTATGTCCTGAATTATAGAGATGAGTTAGAAATGGTATTATGTTTGGCTCTGAAGAGATTGGAAAATATCCAAGAACTGTCTTTGATTTGATATTTAGTTTTTGTAGATTTTCGTAGATCTTTTTGTCTTTAGACTCTTTATTTTGGAGATTTTGTAAAAGGAGAGAGGAATCTCTCCTGAGGTCTTGTTTATGCAGCAACTGTTACTGTGCCACCCTTCGCTTGAACCAAGTCACAAGCTTTCTTAGAAGCTTTATCTACAACGATATTAAGTGCTGTATTGATTTCTCCGTCTGCAAGTAATTTTAGCTTGTATTTACCCCTATACAATCCATGAGATTTTAAAAGATCTCCATCGATTTTATCTGAAGCTTTCAATGTACCTTTATCAAGCAATGCCTGTAAAGTTCTTAGATTAATAACTTCGTACTCAACTCTTGTATAGTTTGTGAAACCACGCTTAGGTAAACGTCTGAATAAAGGCATCTGACCGCCTTCGTTGTTTTTCACTGCCACACCAGAACGTGCTGTTTGACCTTTACCACCTCTACCGGCTGTTTTGCCCTTACCAGATCCTATACCACGTCCAAGGTCTTTTGAAACACGTTTAGATCCTTTGTTATCTCTTAATTGATTTAACTTTAACATAATTATAATTCATCAGTTTGTTCTACCTTTGGGGTATGTTCGTTTTTAGTGTTGTTACGGTAGCGAATGATTTCACCTACAGATTTACCACGTTTTTCAGCGATGAAGCGTGGAGATCTAACACTTGCTAAAGCTTTGATTGCAGCTTTGATCATGTTGTGAGGACTACTTGAGCCAATTGATTTGACCACTATGTCTTTTATTCCTAGAACTTCTAGAAATGGACGTAATGCTCCACCTGCTATTATTCCTGTACCAGCTGGTGCAGAACGCATAATAACACTGCCTGAACAAAACTTCGCACTTACATCATGATGTAAAGTTCTACCATCTTTTAATGGTACTCTCATCATATTGCGTCTAGCAGCAGTGGTTGCTTTTGCTCTTGCATCTGTTATTTCTGAAGCTTTACCTTGGCCGTAACCAGCTCTACCTTTTCCATCTCCAACTACAACATCAGCAGAAAATGAAAATCTTCTACCGCCTTTTACTACTTTAGTACAACGTCTAACATCTACTAGTTTCTGCTGTTCTGCTTCTTTTTGTTCGAATACTTGTGCCACTAAGAAAATTTTTAAATGAGATTAATTTTAGTTTGCTGATAATATCAAATCTCTAACATTAAAGCAAGGGATTTAAAGAATAAAAAATACTTATGTTTCATTGATGATTACTTTACAGCTGCTAAAATCGATGATTGCAAATCCTATAACTACTTTAATTTTTTCAGAGTGATCTTCATCGATTATAATTTCACCTTTTTTTAGTGAAATCAAAGTAGGCTCATGTCCATACATTATCTGTATTATGCCTTCTTTACTAGGTAGTGAAACAGAATTGCAATCTTTAGATATAAGAATTCCAGTTGATGTAACTACTTCTAATTTGATTTGTTGCATCATAATGTTTTAGCTTTTTCTTCTGCTTCTTCTATATTACCAACCATGTAGAATGCAGCTTCAGGGAGATGATCACAGCTTCCACTAATGATCTTTTTAAATCCTCTTATTGTATCTGCTATACTTACAAAACTTCCTTTCATACCTGTAAATGTCTCTGCAACATTGAATGGTTGAGATAAAAATTTCTGAATTTTCCTAGCTCTAGCAATGGTTATTTTATCTTCTTCTGACAGCTCATCAACACCCAAGATAGCTATCATGTCTTGTAATGATTTATATGTTTGTAATATCCTTTGTACTTCCCTTGCAACGTTATAATGATCTTCACCTACTATATCTGGTGTAAGCATTTGTGATGTACTATCTAGCGGGTCAATTGCAGGGTATATACCGAGTTCTGATAACTTTCTGTTAAGAACTGTTGTAGCATCGAGGTGTGTAAATGATGTTGCTGGTGCAGGGTCAGTAAGATCATCAGCTGGTACATATATTGCCTGTACTGATGTTATCGATCCGGAGCGCGTTGATGTAATTCTTTCTTGTAACTCACCCATTTCTGTTGCGAGAGTTGGTTGATATCCAACTGCTGATGGAATCCTCCCTAATAACGATGAAACTTCAGCTCCAGCCTGAGTAAATCTAAATATATTATCAATGAATAATAATACATCCTGCCTTTCTTGATCTCTGAAGTATTCAGCCATACTCAGGGCTGATAGCGCGACTCTAGCTCTAGCACCTGGAGGTTCATTCATTTGTCCATATACTAGTGTTACTTTAGACTTTTCAAAATTATCAAGATCTATGACTTTTGACTCTATCATCTCATGATATAAGTCATTACCTTCTCTTGTTCTTTCTCCAACACCTGCAAATACAGAAAAACCACCGTGAGCCTTTGCTATATTATTGATTAGTTCCATTATAACAACTGTTTTGCCAACACCTGCTCCACCAAATAGACCTATCTTACCACCTTTAGGATATGGCGCTAGAAGGTCTATAACTTTTATTCCAGTAGCTAATATCTCTGTGTTTGTCGACTCATCTACTAATTTAGGAGGCGTCATATGAATTGATCTATATTCTTTCACATCTTTCAAGTCCCCTTGTTCATCTATTGTTTCACCTATCACATTGAAGATTCTACCAAGAGTACATTTACCAACAGGTACTTCTATAGTTTTACCTGTATCTAATACTTCAATACCTCTTGCCAAACCATTAGTGCTGTGCATAGCAATACATCTTACAACCTTATCACCTATATGTTGTGCAACTTCTAAAATAAGTTTGTTACCATTAATATCACACTGTAATGCATTGAGAATTTGCGGCATAGTATCTTCAAACTGGACATCGACTATCGCCCCCATGACTTGTAATACTTTACCTGTGTTTTGGATTTTCATCTTGATATTTGTATTTTTGAAAGAATTATACTAGTGATCTGAGCATATGTATACTCTATAAGGTTAAATTTTATTATTAATATCAATTTTAATCAGTAGATTTCTTTATTTGTGAGTATGTACCAAGAATCTGACTTACAATTCCACTAACATTTCCTGTATCTGATGGTATTAACATTGTGTTATTTGTCTTTGCAAGTGATTTAAATGCCTCTATATACTTTTCAGCAATTCTCAGAGCTACTGCATTTTCACCACCATCAATAGATATAGCGCCTGCAATTATCGAGATACTGTCTGCAGTTGCTTTAGCTACTAGTTCTATACTTTGAGCTTCACCTTGCGCTTTATTGATTTGATCAGTCATCATAGCTTCAGAGTTCAAAACAACCTCTTGCTTCTTACCTTCTGCAACATTTATCATTGACATTCTTTGTCCTTCAGATTCAAGAATTGCAGCACGCTTTTGCCTTTCAGCAGCGACTTGAGTCTCCATAGATTTAACGATATTTGCTGGCGGCTTGATGTCTCTGATTTCATATCTCATGCATTTGATACCCCACTCAGAAGCAGCCTCATTTATTGCCTCAACTATTTGTGCATTTAAAAGCTCCCTAGTTTGAAAAGTATTATCCATCATCAGCTTACCTAATGCTGATCTCATAGATGTCTGAGCAAGCTGAGTCACAGCATAGTAAGGATTTTCTACCCCATATGAAGCATCAACTGCACTTGTGATTTTGACATATATTATCCCATCTATTAGTAATGTGACATTATCTTTAGTGATTGCTGCTTGTTCAGATATATCAATTGCCCTCTCCTTAAGTGAGTGCTTATAAGCAATAACATCTATGAATGGTATGATGATGTGAAGGCCAGCCTCAATCATTTTATTATATTTTCCAAGTCTTTCAATTATCCAACACTCCTGCTGAGGAACTATTTTAATTGATATAAAAGCTATAACTAAAAGGATTAATAAGAATATTAACATAAAGCTTGTTTCAGGTGAAAATAACATCATTTTTTAATTCCAAATTTT
>CALPOD020000014.1 GCA_943325105.2 Candidatus Fokinia solitaria
AAAAAATCGCAGCAAATCTTCTAAACAAATTTGAAACATTAGACAACATATACAACAATATTCACAGTATAAATGAAATAAGAATAAGAAATTTACTTGAAAATGGTTATGAATCAGCTATGCTCTCTAAGAGCTTAGTAATTTTAAAAGATAAAATAGAACTACATTACCAAATAGAAGATATGAAATGGCATGGTTTCTCTGCAAACGCCAAATCGATAGGAGAGTTTTTATCGCAATATTCTCTTGAATCTCTAATTGGGGTTTTAAAATAGGAGCTTCCATAAATTTATAGTTAAGAAATACAAAATGTTTAACTCAATTAAAAAAACAGAAGGATCTGCTGAAGATATCAGAGGTGAAAAAATGGCTGAAATGAAAAAAACACAGCAGATGTTTTTCAAACTTCTTACAGCACAGCTGAAGTGTCAAGATCTAGACAATACAGTTGATATGAATCAAATGACTCAAAACATTTATCAGATGAATGAGTTACAAACCTTAATGTCTATTGATTATAAGTTAGATGGTATCGCTACAGGACTTAACAAGAGCGGTTCATTGCCAACTGCAAGCAATATGATAGGAAAGTTCGCATTAACAAGAGGTGATAGCATAGCTATTGATGCACAAAGTTCTGAGATACCTATAAGCTATATAGTAGATAGCCATAGTCAGAACGTTAGTGCTACTATTAAAATTATGGATCCTAGTGGTAATTTAGTCCATCAAGCTCAGCTTGAGAATATAAAAGGTAATGCTATGCAGAACTTCATATTACAAGTCAAAGATCAAAATGGTAAATTAAATATCCCAGAAGGCGTATATAAAGTTCAATTCTTAGCTACAAATCAAGATAAAAAACCTGTTGCTGCAGAAATGTTTACTGCAAACAAAATTCAGCAAGCTATGATGGATGGTAAATTTATCATGAGTAATGGTCAAAAGATTGCTGAAGCTGACATATTTGCTATTCAAGAAAGTCCTTTAGCAATTGAGTTAGATTATAATCCTTTTGCAAAAGGTAAACTTAAACAAAGTGTTGCAGAGTTGATGAGACTTAGAAGTAATACTACAAAGGTTTAGGTGGTAATTCAGAGGTCAGACTTATTTGCATACTTCTGATCCATCTTTTGTAAGATATCCTTTATAATCACTTCAGAATCCAACTTTAATTCAATGTCTAATACATCTGTCATTGTATGGAATCGTTTTGGAATTCTTTTAAAATCTTTAGCTGTTGTTAAAACTCTACATCCAAAATCATATATATCTAATAAATCTTCTTCCAAATACTCATAATGATCAGGAAATGAGAAAGTTTTTAAGATATTTACGCCAACTTTTCTTGCTGAATCAAAAAACTTCTCAGGATATCCTATACCAGCAATACATACATATTCCTTATCATTAAATCTTTCAGGATTTTTTACTTCTATTGAAGCTTCTAATATCTTATCTGATGATATATTTTTTAATAAACTCTGTAATTCACTCTGTATTAGTTCTGAACGCTTCACAACAACTATTTTATCCAACTCATCAACTCTATCTTCAAATCTTTCACGTAAAGGCCCTGCAGGTAACAGATATCCATTTCCAACCCCATATTCTGAATCGAAAACACAGATCTTATAATCAATTTCAAGCTTAGTGTTTTGCAGACCATCATCCATAAGAAGAATATTAACACCATCTTTTGCTGCCATTATAGCTGCTTGTAATCTATCAGATGATATATAAGTAATTGCTATTGATGATAGTAAAAGAGCTTCATCACCAATGATATTTGAATCATAATTATTTTGATCTCCTTTTTTAATTTTGATTACATTTTTGATTTTTTGGCCAAATGGTACGTATCCATGTGTCATAAAAGCAACATTACTACCTAAACCTTCTAATTTTCTATATAATGCAATTACGCAAGGTGTTTTACCACTTCCGCCTACTGTTATATTGCCAACACAAACTATAAATGGATTTAATAAAGATTTTTTCTCTTGTGTTTTGCATTTCAAAATGAAATAATAAATTAAGGAAAAGACTTTTAATAGGATTAATGTAACTTTATAACTTTTGTAAAACCAAATGTTATTTACAAATTTATTTACAAAAACATGAATTTTCTTCTTAATTCTTTTCATATAACTAAAAATAATATATAGTGTTGTCTCAACGAGAAACCGTGTACAATATTATCATTAAGTATTTTTTAAAATACAATTAATCACATGTTAACACATAAAAGTTTACTATAAAAAAATGAGGTTTTATTTTAGCGTTATTATAGTTCTTTTGACATTGTCAATAGGAATGTTCTTTGGTGGAATTAGTGTAGGTGTAGTTTTTAATATCTCAGAATGGGTTTTAATAACTGGTATAGCTGTAGGAAGCTTTATGATGAGTAATCCACGTTCTTTTTTCAAACAATTATTAAAGCAATTGCCTAAAATTATGTCTGAGAAGCCATATAGGCAATCTGATTACTTAGATCTTCTTGCATTCATGTTCAGCTTTTTCAAATATAGCAATACAGTAAATATTGCAGAACTTGAATCTCAAATAGATGATCCATACAAAAGTAGTATTTTTAATAAACACCCGGTTCTTTTGAAAAATCCTGACGCACTATCTTTTTTTCAAAATCACTTCCGTATTTTAACATTAGGGTTTCAAGACATTGCTGAGATAGAAAATATGATGGATGCTGATATAGAAACGAGGAGAAATTATGCATCTAGAGTTACAAAAGCACTTAATAGGCTTGGTGATTCTCTTCCAGCTCTAGGTATTGTAGCAGCTGTACTAGGTGTTATCGGCGCTATGGCATCAGCTGGTTCTGCGCCTGAAATACTTGGTGCAAGAGTTGCGGGTGCATTGATTGGTACCTTTGCAGGTGTATTTTTTGCTTATTGTATCGTGAATCCAATATGTTCGTTTATTGATAAATTCCAAAATGATGAGCTGGAATTGATAGAATGTATGAAAGTTGGAATGCTTTCATACATGAAAGGCCACCCCACTTCTATTTCAATAGAGTTTGCAAGACAGGTGATAGCTGAAGATTTACAGCCAACTTTTAATGAAGTTGAAGCTGTCATTTATAATGCAAAATAAAGTAAATAGAATATGCGTAACATATCGAGTAATAACAGATTACAAAAAATAATTAGGAAATATAAAAAGACAAGGGAGCCATACCAATTAAAGGATGGGGCTTGGAAACTTGCTTATGCTGATTTTGTTACTGCTATGATGTGTTTCTTCATGTTGATGTGGCTTCTGAATGCAACTCCTGCAGAAAAACTTAAGAGTATGGCTACTTATTTTAAGCCTACAATTGATTTTTTTAGTAAAAAAGTCAGCAATGAGGATGGTACTAAAGAAGCTGATCCTGGTACAAAAGATTTGAGCGAAACTGATGAAGAAAATAAAAGTTCTACAAATGAAGCACTTACTAATATTGAAGAAAAAATCAAATCAGATCTAGCAACTGATTCATATGTACGAGATTTATCCTCAAGTATTTCAACAAAAATGAGTAAAGATGGTCTGGAGATCAGTATATTTGATAACAACCAAAAACCTATGTTTGAGAAAGGCAGTGATAATCTAACTCCAGAAGCTAAACGTTTAATTGAAAACATTACACGTTCAATATTGTATATACCAAATAGAATAGTTATAGGTGGATATACAGAAAAAGCACGTGGAAATTCAATTTCAGGCTATAATATTTGGGATTTATCAGCTGGTCGTGCAGACTCTGCAAGAAAAGTAATGCAAATTATGGGTTTACCACCTGAGAGGATTGCAAAACTTGTTGCTTATGGCGATAACTCTCCGTTCGATGAAAATGATCCATATGCACCAAGAAATAGACGGATAACAGTTACTGTATTGAATAAATGGTCGAATGTAAAATACAAAGTACCTATTTCAAATGCAGCTATCTCATTTGATAATTAAAGCCTTTCTACTTATATTTCTAAGTATGAAAAGCCTTTAGCAACTTTGTCTATCGCAATGATTCGTATGAGTAACTCCTCAAGATATTTTAGTGGTAGCATGCATTTACCATCACTTGGGGCATTATCAGGATCTTCATGAATTTCAATAAACAAACCTGCTATCCCTGTTGCAACTGCAGCTCTTGCAAGTACTTCGATAAATTCCCTCTGTCCACCACTAGAAGTATTTAAGATACCTGGCTGCTGTACTGAATGTGTTGCATCAAAAAACACAGGGTATCCAGTATTTTTCATTATTTGTAGCCCACGCATGTCATTTATAAGTGCATTATAGCCAAATGATGTCCCTCTTTCAGTAAGAACTACATTATAATTCCCATTTGAAATACACTTTTCTAAAGCATTTGACATGTCTGATGGAGATAGAAATTGTCCTTTTTTTATATTTATAACCTTCCCTGTATTAGCAGCTGCAACAATCAAATCAGTTTGTCTACATAAAAGTGCTGGTATTTGAATCATATCTACATGTTTAGCAATCATTGCAGCTTGATCTGGATGATGTATGTCAGTTACTATTGGACATAAAATATGTTTTCTTATCGAATCAAATATTGCACAAGAAGCGTCTATGCCTATACCTCTTTTTCCATTTATAGAAGTTCTATTAGCCTTATCAAATGAACTTTTGTATATAAAGTGGATTCCTAACTTTTTTGCAATTTCTGATATTTTACCAGCAATAGTTAATGCATGATCTTCTGATTCTATTTGACATGGCCCTGCTATTAAAACAATCGGCAAGTCATTTGATAATTTGAAATGATTTATTTGGATTTGTTTCATTATTTTAGATATTTAAAAATTATATTTGCTGCGATTTGACTTGGTTTTTCATTTTGCTGTAAAGCTTTCCAAACTTCAAGATATAAATTAATTATTTGTAATCTTTTTTCATTATTTGAAATAATTTCTACAGCATTGTCAAACAAATTTTTTACAGTGAATTTTTCTTGCATTAACTCAGGTAAAATATCTGATTTCATGATTATGTTACAAAGATTAAACTTTGATATCTTCAATCTTCTTTTGATGATCCAAGCACTTATAGGAGATACTTTATAGAAAGTTATAGCAGGTGTTGCATTTGCCATGAACCTCATTGTTGCAGTACCAGACTTAACAATACCAAGGATACTATTTTGTATAATCTCATTATGTTTTTCAACCTCTGAACTTATCACAATATTTACATCTGAAATACCTTTTAGATAATCACTTAAAAAACCTTGTAAATGAGGTAATGTTAAGAATACAAATTTTAAATTCTTTTTATTTTTATACTCTTGATTCAAAAGCTTTATTGTGTCAATTAATGTTTCTATATGTCTTGCAATTTCAGACTTTCTGCTGCCTGGAAGAATACTGATAATACATTCATCAATTTCTAACTTAAAACTTTCATTTATAAGTATTTGTTCTCTAGAATGATCTTTTAAAAGACAAGTGTCATCTTCAACAATTGGATGACCAACGAAAGTATGCGGCATATGTTCAAAGTATTTTACTTCAAATGGAAGAATTAGCAAAATGTGTTGATATAAATTTGCTACTAATTGAGCTCTGTGCTCACCATATGCCCAAACAGTTGGTGCTACGTAGTGGATTGCTTTGAAGTTTAATAACTTCCTGAGAGACTTTATGACCCTAAAGTTAAAACCTGGTGAATCTATTGTTATTATCAAGTCTGGTTTATACTTTATGATCTCAGAAACAGTTTGTTTCATACACTTCACAAGTTTGAAGTAATTTAGTAATACCTCAAACAACCCTATTATAGCTATTTTCTCAAAATGAAAGAATATCTTGACTCCTGCAGCTTTCATCATATCCCCTCCTATTCCATACACTTCATATTTTATTTCTGAAGATGCCATAGATTTTATAAGGTTAGAACCTATGATGTCCCCTGATGCCTCCCCTGCGACTATAAAGATTTTTTTTTTATTCATTTATAAAATGACATTTTTTTGACTTAATACTTCATAGTATATCATAGGGATTTTTGTTATGATAAATTAAGGCAAAACATACAAAACAAATCTATAATGGTAGAAAGCAAAAAATACTCATTACTTAGTTACATCATAATTTTTTCTTCAGTATTGGCTTTGGGAATAGCGTATCTGCTTGAATTTTTTAATATTCATCCATGTAGATTATGTATATACCAAAGGGTAGTCTACTATATACTTACACTTGTAGGTATTTTAATGTTGATTTGTATAAAAAAAGACTTTATAAAGCCTTATATAGTATGTAATGAATTCATTATATATATCTTATTAGTTGCTGGGATTGGTTTAAGTATTTTTCAAGTGATGATAGAACATAATCTAATTGAATATGAATCAGCTTGCACAACATCATTTAATAATATTCACTCACCTGAGGAATTTTTATCATCAATTAATGAAAAAGATTTAGTTGCATGTGATAAACCTCAAATTATAGTATATGGTATATCTCTTGCTGGATTAAATTGTTTATATATGTTGTTGGTACTTTTCATAAGTCTTTTTATGATATATAAAAATAACTTCCCTATAAAAAACTTTGAAAAAAAATGATAAAAGATGAAGTCGGCTTTACAACTAGGCGCAGGGTTATATTAATTCAAATGCTATATGCATTGGTTATAAACTGTAATTCGTTAAAAAATTTACAGGATATTTATGTTAAAAGAATAGTTTTTGATGTATCAAAATTTAGTAGATATAAAACATCTGACTCTAATGATATGTCTGATTATGATTCATTAGTAAAGATCCTTGAGAAAATTGATGAAATAGATCAATTAGTAGAAAAGAATTGCAAAAATCTATCATTGGAAAGACTTCCTAAAGTTGTACTTGCAATATTACGTGTTGGTGCATATGAATTGAAATACTGTGAACATAAACACACAATAGGAAACATCATAAAGGATTATCTCAACATATCTGTAGCTTTCGCACACAGCGTTGAGACTGGGTTTATTAATGGCATTTTAGATAAGGTATATTTATCTGAAAATTCTTAAACAATCATGAAGGTGATTTATAATTCTCATCATGTTTAGCAAGAACCTCTGATGCTTTAAAACAAAAGTATATTCCAGTTGCTCTTTTTTATTCCTTCTGTATGTTTAATGTGGGAACCACTTTAAAGGGAAAAATGTATAGCAATCAAAAAGAAGCAAAAAAGTTCAAGAATGTAATTTTAAAAGGTAAATATCAAGACTATAAAGCATCACCAGGAGGTAATTCTTTTTTTGCAAGAGTATGCAATAGTAGTTATTTTAACAATGCAATCAAAACTAAAAATGTTGCAATGAGAGTTTACAATGCAGTGAGTATTGTAAAGGAATTTATTGACCTCGCATCAGTAGATGATTACTTGCTCAATATCGCTAGTTCAGCAATCTTTAAAAATATGTTAAATGATTTTTTTACTCCAACAGCAACAAACCTCTTTTTAAAGACTAAAATGCCTTTTAGCTTAATTGGGTGTAATGTCTCGATGATGCCAACATCTTCTTTGTATAATACTTTTGACTCATATCTTTCAACAAAAGAAATGCTAGTCAAAAATTTGATTCAAGCAGTAAAAAATAGATTGAGTATAGAAGCAGACCCTAATAAGTCAAAGTATAAGAAAGAACAATATATCATTAAGTTTAAACCTTTTAAGAGTAGTAAATATTTCGAAGCAATCAATAATGCTGTTAAAAAAATGGTTATTGACATAAATATTAATTTAGAACTTTCTAAGAAGGACAGTGCATCAGAGGTTTTTGATAGATATCTTGATGAGCAGAATAAAAGCTATTTTTCTTCAATAATAGGTCAAGCATCAAAACTAACATTATGTAGCACATCTATTTTGAAAGTAGCTTTAGGATGCCAAAATTCTAGTGTCTCACCTCCCGAGTTTACAATAAAATATTCAGACAATCGTTCAAAATTGTTACTAGCTGTAGAGAAAGGAATTGTACAATTACCAGATGATATATTTTAAAATTTAAACTACTTAGGTTTGTAATTCTCATCATGTTTAGCAAGAACCTCTGATGCTTTAAAACAAATTTTATCATTGGAAGCACACTTTGTTATTTTACCTCCAACAACAGACATTTGACCTTCTTTGAAAAGTGATGGCAACATCCCTTTATATTCAACCAAAATGTCATGCTGATTGTCAGTGACAACAAATGAGTAAGATTCAGTTTTTGTATCGAATTTCAAATCTCTAACAAAGCCACCAATTCTAAATTCATCAGTTAATTCTGATTGCATTTCATAAACTTCTGCTGGCTTAAGGAAAAGAGATATGTTATCGCTGAAAACCTTCAACAATATTATTACTAAGGATGCTGCAATAGCTACTATAATAAAAAGTCTTTTCTGAATCCTTTTACTTCTCATCATGTAATTTCTTTTGCCTACGAAGCTGTAATGTCTTTCTTACTATTCTAATTACTAGGATTGCTTGCGTTAATCCAAAGACAATGTATGAGTATTTTATGAAGTTCATTGTTTTTTCCTAGCAATAGTTAAAATAGTCGAACTTGTTTCTTTAACAAAATTGTTACCATTTATATCGTATGTTTTCACTATATCAAATCCATTTCTTTTAAGCATTTCATCAAGTTGATTGATTGAATATATTTGTAGTGAAAATTTACTATTGAAAATCTCCGGTTTTTCTGAATTTTTCTGAATCATATGAGTGTCATATGATGTGAGAATACCTTTTTCTCTATCTATCGTTGAACACTGAGTTGATAGAAATTGATATTCTCCAAGTGTCTTATGAACGTAACATGCAAAATTTCTCACAATATCATCACTCATAGCATCTAAATTGAATATATCAAAAACATAGATACCACTATCTTTCAGGTTATGATTTATATTTCTTATAGCTTTTTCAAATCCAGATTTAGTAAGATGACCAATTGCATTGAAAATCGTAATCACTGAATCAAATCCATGATTCAATTTTATTTTTCTCATATCTCCTTCTATGAATTTGATATTTTTATTAACATCTTTTTTTCTAGCTATCTCTATAAGTTTTTGACTGATGTCAGATCCCACAACATCATAGCAGAGTTTCTTTAAAAAAAAGACTTGTGAACCAGTACCACAGGTCATATCAAAGACTGATTTTACTCCATATTCACTCAAAATCTTTTCTATCAAAGCATTTTTATTATCAGTATTTGTATTCCAAGAGTCGAAAAATTCAGAGAGTTTATTATATTCTAAAGGTAAACCTAATTTTTTACTCATAAAATTTATTTTAATTTTTACTATTTATTCAAATCTATCATAAATACATAAAATTTTCATATTTACATAATGACTGCTATTGCAATATACTTTAAGTGAATATATACTGTGGGCACAATTGCCTGTTGTTTAGACATGATGCGGGTGTAGCTCAGGGGTAGAGCACAACCTTGCCAAGGTTGGGGTCGAGGGTTCGAATCCCTTCACCCGCTCCAATTTACTCATGGGGATATAGCTCAGTTGGTAGAGCATCTGCTTTGCAAGCAGAGGGTCATCGGTTCGAATCCGTTTATCTCCACCATAATTTTTTCATATTATACCTCATATAAAATCACATCACTATAAACTCAAATTCTGAACGGGTTATTATCTATAGAATTTATTTAACTGTAATTGATTATGTGCTAGAAACGACAAAAAAACTCAATTAAATGACTCTCTCAAAAGCAATCATTATAAACTTCGTCTCTGGTGGAGACAATGGAGGTGTAAAACATTGTTTTTTGCATTACCAGAAAGCCTTACAAAATCTCAGTTACGATGCTATAGCTTGCTGTAGAAAAAACTTTCCATTGCTTAAAGAGCTACAAAACATCTCACCGAATTATAAAGTCTCTGAATATATTAGATTAGACATCCCATTAGTTTTAAACTACTCAGTAAAAAAACTTAGAAAGTTCTTATCTCAACTTACACCTCAAGTGGTTATTGTCCATAAGAACATAGACATAAAGATTGTGAAGCTTTCAGTGCCATCCAACGTTAAAGTTATAGGTGTCATTCATAGATACAACAAATCTTACATTGATTATGCTGATGCAGTTATATGTGTGTCAGATGGAGTGACGAAATTCATAAAGCAATTCACAAGACATGATCAGCCTGTTTTTACATTACATAATCCTGTAGACTTATTTGATCCAGAGCCATCAAAGTTCGAATTTCATGATGAAGTAACTATTGGTACAATGGGGCTATTTAGAAGAACAAAAAACATTGGTGAATTAATAACTGTTTCAAAAATTCTAAAAGAAAAGAATATAAAGTATAAAACAATAATAGCTGGCAGAAGAAAACGCATGGAATACTTCTATAAACTACAGACGTTTTTAGATAAAACACAAGATGTTATAGAATTTCGTCCTTGGGTTAAAGATAAGATAAATTTTTTTAATTCAATTGATATTTTCTGCCTTAACTCTACATCTGAAGCATTTGGTATGGTTCTAACAGAAGCAATGGCACGAAAAAAAATTGTTGTTTCAACAGATTGTGATGGCCCTAAAGAAATCATCACACATGGCGTAGATGGATTTATTGTGAATAAAAAATCTCCAGAAATGTTCTCACAAATCATCGAAGACATAATCTCAGGGAAGTATAACCTTGAATTAATAGCAGAAAATGCATATAAAAGAGCTAAACAAATGGATTTAGAGACATTCCAGAAGTCTCTTGGTGAAATACTATATCAGATAGAAAAATGATAGAAATTAAGTCTTCAGATAAATTAGATCCCATCATTAATGCATTTGCTGATGCAGGATGGCCAAAGGACTATTTAAGAGATTATCATAAGGAAATTTTATGCATGAACATATTTTTATGGATTGCATTTGTAGAAAGTAAAATTGCAGGTTATGTAACTCTTAAGCCAAAATCGCAATATAAACCTTTCGCAAATAATAAAATTCCTGAGATCAGTGATTTAAATGTGTTGGATAAATTCAGAAGACAGGGCATAGGTACAAAGTTGATTGCTGCTGCAGAGTTAAAGGCATCGGAAACCTCTGATACAGTTGGGATTGGCGTTGGACTTTATGGCGGTATAGATCTAGGCTACGGACCTGCACAGAAGCTATACGTAAAACTTGGTTACATGCCTGATAGCTTAGGATTGACTTATAAATATAAAGAATGCATCCCAGGTGAGTCATACCAATTGGATGATGATCTTGTTCTGTGGATGCAAAGAAAAATTAGATAAATTAAGAAGCATAAACATCAGTATAAAGCTCTTTTGGATCAGGTAATGGAGCACTCTCACATCTTGTGACGATTTCACTGATATTAGTTCTGACTTTTTTATCAATTGATTTCAGAAGCTCTTCAGCAATCTTGTGTTCACCCATTAAAACCTGTTTGATTTCATCAATGGGATCTCTCTCCTTAAATGCCTCAACTTCATCTTTTGTTCTATATTTTGCAGGATCTGACATTGAGTGTCCTTTATAACGATATGTTTTCATCTCAAGTATCATTGGTCCGTTTCCAGCGCGGATACTTTCTAATGCCTCTGAAACGGCATCATGCACCGCAAAGAAATCCATTCCATCAACTTGCTTACCTGGTATATCAAAAGATTGACCGCGACGCCACAGATCAGTTGTAGCGCAACCTCTTGAGAGAGGAGTTCCCATCGAATACTCATTGTTTTCCACTATATACAACACCGGTAGATTCCAAAGCTTTGCCATATTAAATGCTTCATAAACCTGTCCTTGGTTTACAGCGCCATCTCCGAAGAGAGTTATAGAGACATTTGGTTGATTTTTATATTTGAAGCTAAAACCAATTCCGGTACCAAGTGGCACTTGAGCTCCAACAATTCCATGCCCTCCGAAAAAACCTTTTTCAACATCAAACATATGCATTGATCCTCCTTTACCTTTAGAGCACCCTGTTGCTTTACCCATCAGTTCAGCCATTACAGATTCAGGAGAAACATCTCGTATAAGGATTAATCCGTGATCTCTATAGCTGGTAATAATTGCATCATTTGGATGTGATGCATATTGAATACCTAGTGCTACAGCCTCTTGTCCTATATATAAATGACAGAACCCACCTATTAATCCCATGCCATATAACTGCCCAGCTTTCTCCTCAAATCTCCTCAGCAGGAGCATTTTTTCATAAATCTCCAATAAGGACTCAGTGTTGAATGTAGTTTTATCCATAAATAGAATTTAACTTTTATATATTTGTAATTTATAGAATACCAAGTGTATGAGTTAAGGTCAAACTCAATTTAAAAATATGCTATGGTAAAAAGAAACTTTTCATATGCAGTATAATAAAAACAATGTATTTGCAAAGATTTTGCGTCATGAAATTTCTTGCAATAAAGTTTATGAAGACGATTTTTGTCTAGCATTTAATGACTTACATCCTGCAGCTCCTATCCACGTATTAGTTATACCTAAGGGAGAATATAAAACATTTGATGACTTTTGTTTAAATGGTACTCAGAATGAAGTTTCTGGATTTTTCAAAGGGGTCACAGCTACTCTAGAAGTACTTGAATTACTTGGTCTCAACAAAGATGGATATAGGCTTATAACAAATTGCGGACCACATGCTGATCAGACTGTACATCACTTTCATGTACACATCCTAGCAGGAACAAGCCTTGGGAATATTGTTTCACACAATGTGGAATAGCAAGAACTAATCAACGAATTTAGGAGTTACAAAATACCCATACTTTGAGTTTATGGCGCTTGGCATTACTTTATTTGCTGAATCAGGATCTGCTGATATATCTTGCCTCAAAACAGTATTGCTTTCATGAACGCTTTTTAAAGGTTCAACATCAGTTGTATCAACTTCTTGGAAAGAGTTTAATAACTTGAGAATTGATTCTATCTCTTTGCTATAAATATCTTCTTCTTCATTAGTTAGCTTTATTGCAGCCAGCTGAGAAGTCTTTTTTATTTTATCTTGAAATGTAGCCATTTTTTATCTTTATTTTTTTTAATCTTACTAAAGTTTTTATATCACTGCAATAAACATCATTAACTCTCCTATGACAGTTGCTATACCAAGTGCGATACAAATACCTAATGCAATTGGATTATACATTTTTGGATCTTTTTTAATACAAATCATAGCAGGTATAAAAATAGCAATGATTGTTAGAGCTATCCCTGCTAATCCCAATGCTTTCACAAACAAATTTTTGTTTACTAAAGTTACTATCATAGGAATAAAAAAAACTAAAAAAGAACTCAAAAATCTATTATGTACTTTGAAAGTATCTTTGAGGAACTCTTCTACAAAATCGAATATAGTAGTTGAAACACCAAAGAGAGATGTGAGGATCGCGAGTATTATAAAAAAGTTTATGCTTTTGCTTAAAGATTCTGATTTAACACTACTGCTAAGCAATTCTATAAAATTTGATAAATTGCCACCTGATAAATTTAATTCATGTGTATGAAGAACCCCAAATGTAACTATAAGCCAAACTATATATATCGTAAGCGTTGATAAAACACCATACATGATAGCCTTTTTATATTGATTATGATCCATTCCAAGGTGTTTAAAAATAAATGGAATCCCAGCATGAAATCCGAAAGATGTAACAAAAACTGGCAATACAGAAAGTACAGAAAATCCATCAGATATAATTACGTTAGATGAAGCGATATTTTCAGATGATACATAGGGATACAGTATAAATGTCATCAACAACATAAAAACTATCTTTAATGAGAACGCAGCCCGATTGTAATAATCAAAAATTTTATTTGATAAACTGAGGCTAACAAAAAATACTATACTAATTCCAACAATAATATTTGTCTTTCCTATATTGGTTAGCTCATTAAGTGCTTCTGAAAGTCCTGAGATATATGCTACCAGTAGAGAATACATTAGAACTAGTACTGCTGCTGAGCAAATTACCTGAGATATTTTGCCTATAGAATCTCCTGCTATTTTTGCAATAGTAGAATTACTATCAGTTATTGCATAAATCCTTGAAACCAAAATTGCTGCATAATACATCACAGCTGATATCAAAATTAATAAAAAGATACTTAAAGAAAAACCTATTCTAGAAGCAGTAATTGGCATTGCTATCATTGCAGCTCCAATTGATGTACCTGCAACCATCATTATTCCACCAATCAACTTACTCTTAATCATGTGATTCTCCTATAAAATTTATGATAAATTTTGAATAATGACCTACTTCAGACTCACATCTTATTGTTCCACGTATTTCATCAAGAACAAATTGACAGAAAGCTAAACCTATACCACTACCATTGCCGTTAGTAATGAATGCACCAAATATTTGTTTAAGTTTTTCATTTGGAATACCAAAGCCATCATCATATACTGTGATCTGATTATCTCCAATGTTGACTGAAACATTTACATCAGGACCACCATGTTTAAAGGAATTTTTTATGAGATTGTATATGACATGCTTCATAAGCTGTCTTGAACAAGTGATTTCAAAGTCTTGTTGTATATTGAGAGATATTCTATCACCATTAGTATTTAGATGAGATGCCATTTTTATAGCTTCTTTTGCAATATCTCCTACACTATACAGTGCTTTATTATTTGTATACTTATCACGGATTGTAGAAAGTATCATTTCTACTATTTGAGCAGCATCATTTGATGCCTTTTTTAATCCATCATTAATTGTATTTACAAGCATCTCATAATCTACCTGATCCAAAGTTATATTATACTCATCGTTTTTAGCTGTTGTTTTCATATTTTTAATTATCATATCTAAAACATTTGATATCATTTGTATCGAAGCTAGAGGTGCATTAACTTCATGTGCTATAGCACCTCCAAATACTTTTATAAAATCAATTTTCTTAGCTTGTATTTTTTCTTTTTGTCTCATGAAAAGTGATACAGAAAACAAAGTATAGGATAAAAGATAGGACAACAAATACATCTTTTTTGATGGATGTATGATTTGTATATCAGGATTAATATTTGTTAATAAAAACACTATGGATGCAAAGATAACACCGCCAATCGATATGATTATGAAAAGCCACCAATCAAATATCATAGCTAACAATAGTAAAGAAGAAGAAAAGTTTAGTACAAGATATTTTTTTCCATCTGTTATTAAAACTGCATAAATAGAGAAAAAACCTAGTCCGAGAAATATTGATATTAACCACATTATAGGGAAAGCATATTCTGTAAAGCTATTTCTTACAAAGTATAAAACTATTGTTATTATTGTAATTGCAGAAATGCTCAATCCTATATTGTATATCAATTCTCTAGAACTAGGATCATATTGATGGGCATATAAAGCGATAAACATACAATTTATCAGTACTGCACATAATGATAAAACATCCAACTTTGCAGAATTTTCCCTAATTTTGTTATTAATTTTTGTTAACATATTGAGTGAAAAAAATTATTTATTTTAAAGTTGATATTACTGAATTTTCTATTATGGCTTTTGCAAAGTCTATACCATGTACGTTAGGAGTTTGTAAAAAAACGTTTGTTATCTTTGTGCCATCGAGTTTTGTATATGCAAATAATATATCCTTCATTAAGGATAAATCTAAATCTGCACCTGACAAATTAGTTGAATGCATGTCAATATCATTCATAACACAGCGACGTATTTCTGAATCAGTCATATCAGCATTTTGAAATGAAGAGTTTGTCAGTACACTTCCTGATAAAATTACCTTAGTAAAATCACAATATGAAAAATCTATACCTTCAGCATAAATATCATTCATTACAGCATTTAAGAATTTTGTCTTAGCAAAATTACTACTAGACATTTTTGCATGAGATAATTTTGAATTATTAAATTCACTATATTTGCTTAATGAAGAAGTCATATCAACATATGACCAGTCGCTGTTATTGATTTTTGCATAAGCTAGAGTTGATGAATAAAACTTAGCATTTTTAGCTTCTGTTTTTTCAAAATTTGCTTTTTGAAATTGAGATCTTTGCATTTGCGCATTATTTAAAGTTGCCTCAGTAAATATAGCTTCTTGAAATGAAGCATTAACAGCTATAACATCATCAAGTTTAGCTCTGCTAAAATTAGAATTATTAGCAAAAGCTTGGCTAAAATTTGCATACTGCAACTTAGCATCTTCTAAGATAGCTCCAGAAAGATCAGCTTCATTGAATTTTGTACTGACGCCTATAATATTTCTCATATCCGCATCTTCAAGCTTTGCTCCACTAAAAGAACTACTCGAAACGTCACACCCCACCATAATAATATTTGTCATTATAGCATCTCTAAAATCTAAACCTGAAAGATCAATGCCAGAAAGATTATTTGATAAATCTGATACTATATTTAGCTGTAGTCCCTTACCCCTTTGTTTATGAATGTATTGAATAACATCACTTCTTGTAAGTTGTGATTTGGGTATTTCAGATGTATTTTTATAAACTTTTTTTGTAGTCTGTTGTAAGTCCTGAATGTTTTCAGCTATGGTCTCTAATGATGTTAAAATATCCATATTTGGAATTACAACATCTGCTGCTGATGTTTTGTTCTGCAATTGCAGTACAAAAAATAATATCAATAAAAAATACTTTAACATTTTGAAATTGTGAGAAATAAACACAAGTTAATTACTTGACATTAATTTTTTATTTATAGTATAATTCAAAAAACATATAATACCACAAAGTAATTTTTTCATTTACAAATGGCTACAAGAATTACAACTAAAACACAATATGCTGTTGCTGCAATGTTAGAGCTTGCACAATCTGGCGAGTCATCATCAATTGCTGTTATATCAAGTAAGCAATCTATAAATCCTGAATACATGAGTATAATATTATCAGAGCTCAAAAGAAAGAATTTAGTCTTATCTACAAGAGGACCTAAAGGTGGTTATAAAATTGCTCATCCAATAGATACTATAGCTATTTCAGATATAATGGATGCAGTAGGTGAAAAAATAAAAGTCACCAGATGTGATGGAAAAGATAATAATTGCACTGGGAGTAACAAAAAATGTTCTGCACATAATATGTGGCAAAAGTTGGAAGACAACATAGGTAGTTATTTATCTTCTGTAACTTTAAATGATATTCTGAAAGCAGAAGTTAGTTTAGATGAATTGACGAAATGCAATCATTTTTCAATTAGAAGTATTTAAAATGCATAGGATATACTTTGATAACAATGCTACAACAAAGAAATCTGAGTCAGTAGTAAAAGTTGTATCAGAATTACTATATGAGCCTCTAAATGCATCATCCATTCATTCATTTGGGAGGCAAGCAAGAAATCTTGTGGAATCTGCAAGAATGAAGATATCGTCTGCACTAGGTTTGTCTAAAGGTTTCAGAATAATCTTCACAAGCTCTGCTACAGAGGCAAATAACATGATTATCCATAGCGCTAAAACAAATGGTATGAAAGTCTTTGCATGTAAGACAGAGCACCCTTCAATAAATAAAGCAGTGATCGATCAATATCTTTCAGTAAATGTAAATGGTGAGATCGCACTAAATGAAATAACAGAAAATGGTTTATTTTCTGTAATGTTAGCTAACAATGAAACAGGTGTTATACAGGCAATAAAAGATGTTTTAGAAGCTGTAAGAAATACAAATGCAGTCTTACATGTCGATGCAGTCCAAGCAATAGGGAAAATACCTTTCAATTGCTCTGAAATTGGTGCTGATGCATTTACAATCAGTGGGCATAAATTTGGTGGACCATATGGTGTTGGATGTCTTATATACAATCCTGATATCATTAAAATTCATCCACTAATGTTTGGAGGTGGTCAGGAATATGGAATAAGACCTGGTACTGAAAATGTCTTAGCAATTCATGGATTAGGTGTAGCTGTTTCTGAAATAGATTTAAGAGTTAAAATAATGCAAGAAAGAATTTTGCCTATCAAAAACTATATAGAATCTGAAATACTGAACTTCTGTGATGAGGTGAGAATATTCGGAATAAAAGCTAAAGAGAGATTACCAAATACAATTTCAATGACGATGCCAGGAGTAAAATCTGAAATACAAGTCGCATACTTTGATTCTCATGGCATAGCTGTTAGTGCAGGTTCTGCATGCTCAGCTGGACGTGTTGAGTTCCCAGAAGTGCAAATGGCTATGATGTCAACCTATGAAGAAGCAAGTTGTAGTTTAAGAGTGAGTCTTGGGATTGAAAACACACTAGATGAAGCACAATTCTTTGTTGCAAAGTGGAAAGAATTGTACAATAAACACAGAATGTGATTAAAAATGTAAGAATAAATTTATATAAAGAGTATGGAATTAAATAAAAACAACGTGTGTGTAAAGTCACACGATCTATTGATAAGCATTGAGAAACCAATATATATGGATTATCAGGCTACAACTCCTATGGATCCAAGAGTATTGGAAAAAATGCTTCCATATTTTTGTGAGAAGTTCGGGAATCCTCATTCAAGAACTCATGCATTTGGTTGGGAGTCTGAAGAAGCAGTAGAGGTTGCTAGGAAGCAAGTCGCTGAACTAATTAATGCTGATCCAAAAGAGATAATATTTACATCTGGCGCTACTGAGTCAAACAATATAGCTCTAAAAGGAGTAGCTAGATTTTATAAAAATTCTGGTAAAAATCATATAATCACAACAGTCACAGAACATAAGTGTGTATTAGATTCTTGTAGGCATCTTGAGCAGGAAGGTTTTGACATTACATACCTCAGTGTTAATAGTGATGGGCTGATATCATTAGATGAATTAAAAAACGCAATCACAGACAAAACATCTGTTGTATCAATCATAGCATTAAACAATGAAATTGGAGTTATACAAGATCTTGCAGAAATAGGTGGAATCTGTAGAGAAAGAGGAGTATTCTTCCACACAGATGCAGCACAAGCTTTTGGAAAAATACCATTAGATGTAAGGGCTATGAAGATTGATTTAATGAGTATTTCAGGCCATAAAATATATGGTCCTAAAGGAGTTGGTGCCTTATTTGTTAGTAAAAAACCAAGAGTTCGTCTACAGCCATTGTTTAGTGGTGGAGGTCAGGAAAGAGGCATGAGGTCAGGTACAGTTCCTACACCTCTCGTTGTTGGACTTGGTGCAGCTGCTGAATTCGCCAAAAATGAAATACAGAAAGATTACGATCATGTTAAGGTTTTATCTGAGATTTTTATTGAAAAGATGTTAGAAATCCCTCATGTATATTTAAATGGGAGTAAGACAAAAAGATATCCTGGATGCTTAAATCTGAGTTTTGCATGCATTGAAGGTGAATCTATGATAGGTGCTATCAAAAACATCGCTGTGTCATCTGGCTCAGCTTGTACATCTAGCTCTTTGGAACCTTCTTATGTATTAAAAGCGCTTGGTGTTGATGAAGAATTAGCTCATACATCAATTAGATTTGGTATAGGTAGGTTCAGTACAAAAGATGAAGTTGAAACTGCAATCATATCTGTTCAAAAAGCTATACAAAAATTAAGAGATTTGAGTCCTTTATGGGATATGATGATAGCAGGAATAGATTTAAAAGGAATTCAGTGGGATGAGCACCATTGATGTGAAATATTAATAAAGTTAAGTAATTTGCTTAGGTATAAAATTGTTGTATTATTAAATAAAAATTAAACCAGTTAATTTAAATAAAAAATGGCATATAGTAACAAAGTTATAGACCACTATGAAAACCCTAGAAATGTTGGTAAGTTTTCTGCAGAAGAAACAAATATAGGTACAGGACTTGTTGGTGCACCTGCATGTGGAGACGTAATGCAACTACAGATAAAAGTTAATCCAGAGACAAACATCATAGAAGATGCGAAATTCAAAACATTTGGATGTTTATCAGCTATAGCTGCTAGTTCTCTTGCAACTGAAAAGATAAAAGGTCAAACACTTGATGATGCACTGAAATTGAAAAATAGTGATCTTGCTGAAGAGTTATCTTTACCTCCAGTAAAAATCCATTGCTCTGTATTAGCAGAAGGTGCAATAAAAAAAGCAATACAGGATTTCAAAGAGAAAAATGAATATAGTTCTGCTGCAGTTTAATTAAATCTACTAATTGATTCTCTACCTTAGACAGAGTAAGGTATTTCGAAATCAAGAACGTATAAAATATAATTTATCTAGTTATGAGGGGAGTTCTAAAGATCTTTATGTGCTTATTAGTAGCACAGATTACGGTAGGGTGTACACAATGCAGAACAGATTACATAATGCCAGAAACATCAGATGAGAAAGCATGTGTGCAAACTTGCATTCACAACAAATGGGTATGCAATGGTGATTGTACACCTAATTATGAAAACTGTATGCAAAGTCATGGTTTTGGAAAAAGATTAGCGTTGGCAGCTGTAACAGGAGTTGATATAGCATCTTCGCAGTGTAACAGTAACAAAAAAGACTGCATAGAAAATTGCCATAGCCTGTACAATCATTGCTTTCAAGCATGTGGTGGAAGGATTCATACATACAAAGCTGAATAAAAACTGCATGTGTTTTTGAAATAAGTTGGAATCCCTACAGGGATTTTAATCTATAAAAAAATGAAAAAAACTGTTATTTCTCTTCTTTTACTTTCTTAAATAGCAATTGTCTGTATACCCCCTACAGATGCTGAAAGTGCAATTTGTACAAGGCGCTGTATGTATAGAAAATGTGATTGTTCAGGTAAATCACTCATACTGTATTGAGTCTGAGAAAAATATAGTTGTCGATGCATTGATAAAATCGGTTGTGAGTGCTGTAGTTTTGAGAACATCTAAACCTTTACAAGATGCTCAAGTCTCTCAGTGCCAGCAACATAACAAAACATGTACAGAAAGCTGCAGCAGTTATTATAATGACTGCTATCAAAACTGTGGTGGTGTAGTAAATGTCTATGAAAAGAAATAATTAAGTATTATCCTTTAGATAAGACACAATGCCTTCTTGTGTTGGTTTTATTGCAGCCTTACCTTGAGACCAATTAGCTGGGCAAACCTCACCATGTGTTGCATGATGTTCTATAGCATCAATTATTCTAATGATTTCATCTATATTTCTACCAATTGGCAAATCATTAACTGAATAATGTTTAATCACGCCGTTTTTATCTGTAATTATTGTCGCTCTTAATGCTACTCCAGCTGGGTTTAAAACTTGAAACGATGACGCTAACTTTTTATTGATATCTGATATCATTGGATATCTGACATTCCCTATACCACCTTTATCTCTTGGTGTATTTTTATATGCAAGATGAGTGTATTGAGAGTCTATACTGATTGATGCCACTGCTGCATTTCTCTTTTCAAATTCAGACATCTTAGCATCCAATGCAATTAATTCAGATGGACATACGAAGGTAAAATCTAGCGGATAAAAGAATAATACACCAACTCTGTGTTTTAAATATGTTGATATATCAAAGTTAGGGTCAATTGAGTTATCTGGCATTACAGCTGGGGACGTGCAAATACTGATCGGGTGTCCTACTATAGGATTTTGATTTAATGAGTTGATCATTTGAATGTTTTTTTTAATATTTGATATTTCAACATCCTACATGTTGAAACATTGGTTTGCAACAACTAAATAATGTTAAAAATTTCACATACTATAATTAGTAAACCAACAAAAAATGAGATATAAATCAGAATTTTATTTTTCAATATAGGGTAATATAAATCACTTTCCTTAACTGATTTAAAAAGAAAAATTGGTAAAATGATTGCTATGAAAGATAATATCATACCTGCAAAAGAGAGGCCTGCTATAAATACATTTGGAATACATATTACAATCAAATACCCTGGCAAAACTGTTGCAATTACAGATAAGTAATGTCTGATAAGTTTATTGCTTATAATGTTTGTAAGTTGGCTTTTGATAGTACTTGTGAGGCCAAGTCCAATACCTATAACTGAAGTAATTATTGCAAGAATAGCTATCCACCAAATTAAAATCTGTACTAATTCAACTTTAGCAATTAATGTAAGATGTTTTACTAGTTCTCCTACTTCGATTTTTTGAGTACTCATTTTCAAATAGAAATCAGGTGCATTTTCATATATCGCACCAAGAACACTACAATTCCAAATAATATATACTAAAGCTGGAATAAGACTTCCAAAGAAAAAAACTCGATTTAAAACTTTTGAATCTTTATTACAATAATCTGTAAGTGTATGGAAAATTACTTGAAAACCAAATGATGTAAATATTAAAGGTAAAATAGCACATAATGCAGAAAAATTGTTCCAAGAATCACCAAATAGGGGTATGTGAGCCCAATTCACAGTTAGTATCAAACAAAATACTAAAATACCTATTATAGAAATCAGACCAATAAATAAAGTATTATTAATATTTTGAATAAGATTTGATGGTAAACTTAAAATAAAAATTATAACAATTACATACCAAAATTTTATGTCTATGTTATTGGCTGGAATCAGTTCCCGAATAACAGAAGAGCCTCCAGCAATAAAAGCTGCAAGTAATATATATGAGAAGATTTTTAAACTTAAAGCACCTACTATTGCTGCTTTTCTACCAGAGAAAAACTTACATAAATCTCCAAGTGCTAAACCCTTACCGGCTTGTAAATTCAATTCAATATTGATTATTGCTGTATGATATATAATTGCCCAAATGCAAAGCATAACAATAATACTTGGGATTAATCCAATTTTTGCTAATTCCATTGGTAGTGCAATCATTCCACTGCCAATGCATGTGCCAGCAACAAATAATATACCGCTAATTGTTTTCATTGATTATTTCTAGTATTTTATTCTCAAGGTCAGTTAATGGTCTCTCAATATTGATATCTTGCATCTGGAACTGAATCATAATACTCTCTATACCACAATTGCTACAAGATTCTGCGACATCTTGTAGTTGCTCTATTCTATCATCTACAAATATTGTCAGATCATATTTTTGATGCCGTAGTAGTTTTTCTACTATCGATCCTTTAGATGCTTTACCAGTGAAAAAAATTCCTTTAAAAAAAGTTGCATCACAAATATTCAAATTCATTGGTTGATTATAATAAATTCCATCTATTGGACTTTGATTATTAAAATTAATATCAAGTGACTGAAGCTCTTTATAACGCCACTCTTCCATTGAATTTATTAGACCAAATTTTCCTACATCCATCTTTGTTAATGCAAAGGTTGATTTTGATGAATTTTTAATGAATTCTGGCCAATCAGGATCAGTTAAAATAACTTCTCTTTCAAGTCTCCAAGCTGATATTAGATTTTCATAAAAATCTTTTTCCTCTTTGACTTTTGATTTTTTATTTAAAATTTTTAATTTATCAATTTCTTTACTGAAATCTTTTGTTGATCTGATGATAGTATCATCGATATCTAATAACAAAAGCAGTTTTGAATCTTGAAATTTATCTATAATATTTTGTAATTCAGAAACGCTTTTTATTATCAAATTATTTTCACTCAACATTTTGTCTTGTAGCCAAGGCCATAGTCAAATCACGAGCCTTTTCTGGCTTCATTTCAGCTACTATTGCGGCTAATTTATTTTCTTTCATCTGCTGTGCAACTAATATCATTACAGACATTTGTAATTCATCAAATATCTTTGCAGCATCTTTAGGCTTCATACCTTCATATATTTTTATCAACTTAACATAACTTGCTCCAGAGCCTTGAGATTTATCTGAATTATCTATTTGTTCATTTAATTTCTCAAGTCTAGAGATTTTTTCTTCTATGTTGTTACGAATGCTTTCCAACATATTTTCTTTTAATGTTAAATCTTTTTGAAGTTCTATTATTTGATTATTTCTATTTCTCAGACCTTGTAAAATTTTTACTTCTTCTGATGAGAAATTCAAATCATAAAGTTTATTACATGTATCGATTTTTTGTATTTGACTTGTATCTATATTGTAAACCTCACTGATTATATTGCCATGAGAGTCAACAACATCAACTTTAGTTGGAATATCAGTTTTTTCAGGCTCTGAATTACCTTTTACCACATTATTTTGATTATCAATCTTTTTTTGATTATCTGCATGTATAGGTAATGCACCTATAACAGTACTATCACTATTTAAAACAGACATTAACTTTGAGAATGCCAGTATTGCAAAACAGATAATAAAAAATGGTAGGAAACGACGCATCATTTAGTAATTAATATATGTTTATGAATTATGAGTCTATATTTGGAGATGGATTATGATTCGCTCCTCCTTTTTTGTTTTTATTTCTCCGTTTTCTCTTATAAGCCTCCTTATGTTTTTCAAGTTTTTCAACTTTAGCTTCAAGAGTCACATCTAAACCTTTTGCAACTTCTACTACTTTTTCTATTCTACTAATCAATCTATTACCTGAATCAATAATAAATGACAAATCATTTGCTAATTCATTTCCTTCACTGACATACTTTTTTCTCTCATCGCTAGCATTTTGTGTAGCTTCTTTTAGGCTAACAATATTTTTATGAGCATTGATTATTGTTGCATCTAGTGATTTTATAAAATCAACCATCTCAGATTTATTTGATTGTAATTGTGTAATTCTGATATTAAGCTTCCAACAAAACATTATTGTGACCCCTAAAACACAAAGTATTATAATGTCAAGTATGACTGTATATGTAATCATATTTTTTTATAAAATACCAGTGATGAGTTCAACCGCAATCTTCTCATTTACCTTACCAATTCTGCAATCGTAAATTTTTAGTCCATTTACTTTAACTCCAAATGCTTCTGATGAGTTTTTATTTGTGATTATTGTATCTCCTACTTTCATTCTTTCTATATCCTCAATTGTTTGTATTGCTTCAACTTCAACTGTGAGCTCAACATCTATATCAGAAATAAAATTCTTAATATGATTCTTCCACACATCTTGTTGTATAACTTTACTGTTAGAAAAACTTTTAATTAAAGCAGATTTTATTGGCAGTAATGTATCATATGGAATCACTATATCTATTTTACCAATACTTTCTTTGATTTTTATCGTAGCTCTACCAAGGAATATTACATCATCTTTGAGATCAGAACATTCATATTGAAAATAATATATATTTTGTCTGATAATTTTGATATTTGAATCTGCTAGTAAAAATACATTTTGCAACTCTATCGTCAAAATATCTACAATACTACTAATGAAATTCTGCTCTATTTGTGAAAAATGACGGTTTTCTACATTTAGTGAGTGTTCAACATTTTTTCCACCTAGGATTATTTCAATCATTTTATAAATTGTATCCTTTTGTATAAAAATGAAAAATGGCTTAGTATTCCATCCAAAAAACTTATACTCAATAGCTATATGCTCACTATTATGCTTTATCGAGCTACTATATTCTAAGGCATCTACATGAATTATAGCTTCGGGCTCAATATCTATATTACAATTAAGGTGTCTTGATAAAGATATTTGAGAGTTGACAATAAAACTGCTGAAAATTGATTTCAGCATAGGCATTTCATTAAACTTATCGGCTAAGAGCATCGTTGCTTGTGTAGTCATTTTTTTATCGCCCATTTCGAAAAAAACTAGTTAAGTTAATTTTATGTTGTTTGTATGATCATTTCTTGAAATAAAATTGCTTCTATTCTGACAGGGTGTAAAACCGTGTTTATACGCATCATCATTTCATCCTTAATTTTGTATATACCAAATGATCCTTCAAGATCACTTTGTCTTAACTCTTTCAAATATGTTTGAAATATGTCAACAATTTTAGGAGTTAGTTGTGAAACAACATCATAATTGTTTTTGCCTTGAACTTCAAGCGTTACTTTGATTCTCAACCATGTCATGTTTTGACTTACACCATGTTTTAAATTGACTGTTATTTCATCAAGAGGTACAAACATAATCTTGTTAATATCATCACTCAACTGAGCTTGCTGTGTAAGTTGTTCTGATTGTAAGCTTTTATAAAACCACCAGCCTCCAATAAAAGCACATATGAGAATAATCAACAAAATACTAATACCATTCTTTTTAAATATATTATTTTTTTTGTCATCATCATTTTTATTCTCAAACCCAGTATTTAATTCAACGCCAAATGTTTTAAATTCGTTCTGATCTTTTTCTCTATCAAACATATAAAAATTATAATTAATTTTTTATCTATGCAGCTGTAGCATCTGAATTTGCAAAGACTCTTAGCAGTTTTAATCTGCGTGGTCTCTTCAATTTTCTCAATGCTTTTGCCTCAATTTGCCTTATTCTCTCTCTAGTGACATTGAATGCTTGTCCAACTTCTTCAAGAGTATGCTCTTTTGTTCCAATACCAAATCTCATTCTTAAAACTCTTTCTTCACGAGCTGTAAGAGTCGCTAGAGCTGTAGTAGTATTAGCACTCAAATTTGCAGTTTCTGCAGCAGCATGGGGCTGTATAGCTTTTTTATCATGTATATAGTCTTCTAACTTACCACCACTGCTATCATCACTCAATGGGTTTTCTAAACTAATTGGTTCTTTAGATATTTTTAGAACCCTACCAACCTTTTCAACTGGGTATCCAAGCCTTGCTGCTATTTCCTCTGGAGTTGGCTCTCTATGGGCATCATGTACTATTTGTTTTGAAACTTTTAATATTTTATTTATTGTTTCTATCATATGTACTGGAATTCTTATAGTACGTGCTTGATCAGCTATAGCTCTTGTTATAGCTTGTCTTATCCACCATGTAGCATATGTCGAAAATTTATAACCTCTTCTATATTCAAATTTCTTTACAGCTTTCATCAGACCTATATTACCCTCCTGAATTAAGTCAAGGAACTGCAAGCCTCTGTTTACATATTTTTTTGCTATTGAAATTACCAGACGTAAATTTGCTTCTGTCATTTCTCTTTCAGCAAGTGCTATGCCTCTTTCAGACCTTTGTATTTCAACTACAAAAAACTTAAAGTATTGGATATCTAATCCAATTTGTTCTGATACAGACTTAAGTACTTTAACTGTATTTTTTATTATATTACCATGTTCATCAAAGAATTTTTTCCAAACTTTATTGTTGCTATCATCCTTTAATTGCTCCATCGACTTCAGGAAATATATATATGAGCCATTCTCTTTATCAGAAAGATTATATATATTCATAAAATCTTGCTTGTTTATTCCACTAGATACAGCTGCTTGTAGTAATTTTCTCTCTTCTCGTACAATCTTTTTATTTTGAGCGATAACATCTACAAGAATTTTTTCCATCATTAAATCATTTAGCCTTACATCCTGCAAAATTTTAGCTATTTGATCTCCAACTGCTAATAAATCTTCTGAAACTTCTAAATATGCACCACAATTTTTGTACTCATTTACTATTTTTTTCTGTAAATCTAA
>CALPOD020000015.1 GCA_943325105.2 Candidatus Fokinia solitaria
TGTTGATGGAGTCTCTTTAGATGCAATATTAAATGATGTGTCAAATATATCAATGCTACATATCAATGCACATGGAAGTGAATTAAGTATAATCCTTGGTGCTCAACGACTGATAGCAACTTCACCAAAGATTAAAATAATCACTAGCTGGTCAAAGTATCAGATGGCAAAATATGTTAATATAAACAATGTTGTAACCCAGTTAGTTGATAATGGTTTTAGATTTTGGTTAATCAAACCATCAAATGGAACTCTTATTGAATTATCTAAAGTTGAACATATCTTACAGGTGGAGAGAGGTAGATTTTTAATTGCAAAAACTTTACAATAAAATGACTGATCTAGAAAAAAAATTATTACTGTGTGCGACAGATCAAGCTCAATTTTATGATTGGGATGACCATCTAATTGAGGCAATATGCAAGATAAATAATATCAATAAAGATCTTTTTTATATTATATTCCAAAATGGAATCATTAGCCTTAGTGAGAGTTTTTTTAAATTAGTTGATGAGGAAATGTGCAAATGTATAACAGATAATTTCGAGAAGTTGCCAATACACATACAAGTTTCTAAACTTCTTACTGCACGCTTCAATTATATGCACAGTCAAAAGACAGCAGTACTAAAAATCCTTTCAATGCCAACAAATATAAAATTTCAAATTACACATGTATTTGAAACAGCAGACAGGATTTGGAACAAAGTGGCACATAAGTCTAGTGGATTTGATTACTATACTCGGAGAATGACACTTTCTTATGTATATAAAAATTGCTTGCTATATTTCAAAAAAGATAAATCTAATGAAGAAATGAGTGCATTCATAAAGAAGCAGTTACAGTTCATCGGAAAAATTACTAAGATTAAACAGAAGTTCTTTTCCTAAGCTCTGCTTTCTATACTATAAATAGCAAACTCATCTATCATTTTTTGTTCGCTCTTCTCTATTTCAATTTGCTCCTTTGCTAAAATTTCATCTAGAAGGTGTTGATGAGTCTTTTTTTCAACATTTTTATATGTGATTTCTTTGATGAGGTTTTCTAAAATAATATTACTAGAGCTAATCTCACTGTTTATTTTTTTCTGTTTAGTGAGTTCATTATCTATAAAAAGGCCTATATCAAAACGATTAAATGGCTTGGAATTAAACGATTTAAGCTCCTGTTCTAATGAAAGTTTTAAATTCTCAAGTTGTGCGTGTAAAGATTTGATTTCAAATTCTAAATTAGCTTTTTCAACTAAGAGCTTATCAATATCTTTCTGCATAAATGAAATAAGTTTTTGCAGAGTACTTTTGTTTCTCATTTTTTGTATAGATAAAATAAAAAATAGCTTATAGAATGATATATGTTATAAAATAAAGTAAAAAAAATTAAAAAAATGCAATTTTTTAAGATAAAAATCTTTATAATTTTCCTAATACTACTAGTAAGTGTAACAAATGTAAAGCAAACAGAAGCTGCAGAACTGCACGTAGTGGATATGAATGGATTAAAAACCTCTCTAAATAGCCTTGAAGATGAGAAAAAAATTCTTTTCTTTTTTACTTCATGGTGTCCTTATTGTAAGGATACAATTAATGATATTTTAAGACATAATAGTGAAAACTATAAAAAATTCTTTTTCATATCTCTTGATCAAGATTATAGTAAAATTGAAAATATGACTAAAAATATAAAGGCAGATATAAAAATATATTATATGAGTAGCTCAGAAGAAATTTTACATTTATTCAAAGAATTTAAATTAAAATATAATAATTCGATTCCTTACATAGCAGTCTTAGATGAGGACAATAATTTGATAAAAGATAATGTAAACACAAGACAACTATACAGATATCTAAGATGAAAAAACTTATTCTTATTATAATTTTTGCATTACAGTTAAACACAGTAAATGCAGGTGAGGTAAAGCTGGTTGATATACAGCAGTTCAAAAAAGTAGTAGATAATAATAAAAAGGAAAAACTGCTATTCTTTTTTGCATCATGGTGTGATCCATGTAAAAAAGCTATAGCAAATATCTCAGCTAATAATATTACTTTTATATCTCTAGATGAAGAACCAAAAGCTATTGAAAAAATGGCCAAGGATATGAAATATGATGTCTATCACATAATTCCATCAGACGAATATAAAAACATATATGAGCTGTCTCAGATGTTGAAAATCGACATCGCCACTAAAAATAAAGATGGAGGAATATCAGCCTATTATCCACACATAGCTTTTTTAGATGCTAACAATAAAGTACTTGCAGATAATATAGATAAAGATGACCTAAATAAATATCTGAAATAATGTTTATATCATTAGGAGAAATTGTTATCATAAGTGTAGTATCTTTAATAATTTTAAAACCTAGTGAAATAGTTTCAATTATGCATAAAATGGGTAGTATGGTAAGAGTTATAAGTCAAAGATATCGTTCAATTATTGCCGAAGTCAAAAATTGGTGGAGCAAAAGATAATGAAAGAAGAGATTTTACAAGAATCAACACTAGAAGAGCATATAAAGGAACTGAAGAATAGGATTATAAAGTGTGTTGTTGCATTGATCGCTTTCTGTTGTATAGCAATGTTTTATGCAAACGATGTATATGATTTTTTGGCAGATCCATTGCTAAAAGCTATCACACAACATGATGATCATAATATTCAAAGAAAGCTTATCTTTACTGGTCTAACAGAAGGTTTTATGACTTATATGAAGCTGAGCTTCTTTTTGGGTATAGGGTTATCATTTCCATACATTATCTTTCAATTCTATATGTTTTTATCTCCAGGATTATATTCAAATGAAAAGAAAGTCATACTACCATTTGTATTATCTTCTGTATTTTTATTTTTTCTTGGGATATGTATGGCATACTTTTTTGTAGCACCAGTGGCATGCAAATTTTTCATCGGCTTTGAGGGGCTCATAAATTACCATAACAAAGAGATACCTGTGGTATTAGAAGCAAGAATTAGTGAATATCTAAGCACAATGATTCAATTACTGCTTAGCTTTGGAATAGTTTTTCAGCTGCCGATTGTCATTTTAATGCTTTCAAAACTCGGTATCTTGTCTGCAGATACTCTAAAGAAATATCGGAGACATGCGATTATTTTGAATTTTATTTTGGCTGCAATAATAACACCGCCAGACGTTATTAGCCAAATTTCTTTGGCAATTCCAATGGTGTTACTATATGAATTATCTATCCTTCTTGTGAAGAAAGGTTAATATCACCAACATGCAGCTCATTATCATACAGAGTTTGTACTCCATATGAAATAACATCTTTTAAAACTAAACCACATGCCTGATGTGCAATGAAATTTCCTTTCAAACCCTCACATAAGTAATCTGCAGCAGAAGAATATGCAAATGTTTTAGCTGCTTTGAGATGAATTTTATTATCTAATTTGAATGTATTTTCTTGTTTATTATTTGTTTCAGAAAAGCTATTTAATCCGTAGTTTATCACACTATGTATAACAAATGGCATGTAAACTGATTTTGCAACTTGTGTTACAGGTTTATATAAATTCATATCGCAAATATTATAGGTTCATGAACAGACCTGATAATATCATTATGTTTTAAAAATACAACAACTTTCTAACTATAAACCTGAAGCGTATTTCATTGTAAGTTTCTTGATCCAACTAACTTTATCAAATCCTCTCAAACCAAGCCTTCTAATGATTTTGATTGGCAGTATATCATTTGAGAAAAGATTTGTTAGAAACGTTGTTGCTTTGACCATTTTTTCAACATCCAACTCTCTTGCATTAGAATAATCTTCTAATAATGATTCAGAGCCTATATCTAATCCAATCTCCAAACCTTCGACTATCATTTTGATGATTCCTTGCATGTCTCTCAGTCCAAGATTCAAACCTTGACCAGCAATTGGATGAATAGCTTGTGCTGCATCTCCAATTAGCACAACTCTATCTTTATGACGTTTTTTTGCTTGCACCAGCTTTAAATTATATGTAAGTGGATCAGATGCTAGCTCTATGTCACCTAAGTATCCATTTAATTTTCTTAAAATTAGATCTTTTAAAGTATCTTTATCAAAAAAATTAATATCATCTTTGCTTAATTTACCTTGTTCTATCCACACAAGGGAAGACATCGTACCAGAAAGTTCATGTTTAGGAAGTATCGCAAAGGCTCCATTCGGAGTGAATTTTTCAACTGCAACACCATTGTGAGGCCAGTCAGTGTGTTTGATATCAATCACTATTGCAGTCTCTCCATAGTCTAATTCCTTTGTATCAATACCAATTAAATCTCTAATAGTAGAACGCTTTCCATCTGCACCTATTATTAGCGGAGCATATATATTGTTTAGATTTTCTTTTTCATTACTAATATTCATTAATTTATCACAATGAATATGCGTAAAAAACTCTTCAGATTCAACTTTGATACTGCTAGATGAATGCAAGACATCAATTTTATCTAAATTCGCATTGAGTTTATCGTATAAAAGCCTCAACAATATAATTTCATCTATAAGGTATCCAAAATTTTTTAAATCTATGTCCTTAGGCAGGAAATCAACTTTTGAATAAGAATTATCATCAACAACTCTAATACGATTTATAGATTGGGAATTTTTTGCTACATCTTCTGCGATGCCAATTTCATCAAATATTTCGTAAGAATTTTGTGCTATTGCGAAAAGTCTTGCAGGCCCACTTTGCTTTACTTCGTTTTTAAAATATTTTAGATCATCAATTAAAAGACATACTTTGATATTGATTTTTGCTAGTAAGAGAGATGTTGTGATAGCTATTGGGCCAGAGCCAATGATTAAAACATCATATTTCTTCATTTTATCTTTTTGATTACCTTATTTACTTCTTCTCGTAATGATTTATCTTTGCTTACTGAATTTATTAGGTATAAAACTGTAGAATGGTTCCTATCTAACTTGTAACCTATTTCTTTTAAAGTCATTGCAGTTTCATTCCTAGATACATAAGCTATAACTGATCTTGCTCTTGATACCTTTTGAATTCTACTTGAACCTAAAACATCATTTCTTTTTACTCCATAATATTTACAAGCTGTATTCAAAAGATCATCAAATTGCATCTCTGCACAACTCAAATTCACTTCATTAACAACCTCGATCACATTATTATTAAAATCACACCTGCCAATTATCTCTTGTACTAAGCTATCTTTTATAGTCTTAACCTGCATCACATTGGCATAGCTAATGATATTGTGAAGGATAGATTCTAGCTCCCTAATGCTTGAAAACACATTGTTTGCGATGTATTCAAGAACACTAGTTGGCATATCATATGCATTGTACATTCTTTGCATCTTAGATTGTAAGACCAACATTCGGAGGTTGAAATCAGATTGTTGAATGCTAGCTTTAAAACCGCTAGATATCCTTGATTTAGTACGATCATCTATTGAAAGACTTGATGGAGCTCTGTCACATGCTATTACTATCCATCGACGATTATCTATAAGATGATTTAAGACCCTTGCAAATTCTTTCTCGAGATTGCCACTTCCAGAACATATAAACTGTACATCATCCATCAATAATGCATCCAACTCAGAAAATCTCCTCTTAAATGAAAAAAGATCATTTCTCCTAACAGCATCTATATATGACTCCTTAAACTCCTCAGCAGAAAGATATTCTATTTTTGCACTCTGATTTTGATTTTTAACATAAGAAACTATAGACTTCATAAGATGAGTTTTCCCCATCCCAACTGGCCCAAAAATACAAAGACATGGCAATGAACTACAACTGTCCTTTAATATCATCTCTGATGCTTGCCTGGCTGACCAATAAGCTAACCTATTTGAATCATCAAAAACAAAATCATCAAAACTAACACTTTCATCGATTTGACGTTTATAAGCTTTAGGCTCTTCAATGTGTTTTTTTAATACTGTGATTTCATTACTTTGCAAAGGCTTTAGAATTTCCTGTTCGATTTTTTTAACAATGATTTCTATCTTTTTAGCGCTGATGCAATTATTATAAACATATGAGGAAATTTCCCTAAAATAACTCTGAATTATAACTCCTCTGATAAAGTCACTTGGTACAACTAATACTATAGCATTACGCTCCTCTCTCAGACCACCATATCTTATATGTTTTAAGAATCTTTCATAAGCTGTATCCCCAAATCCATTTCTAAGATATTGGAATAAATTCATACAATCCTTTCTTTCATCTTGCTCCAAATGCTTTTTGAATAGAAATAATTCAAATGCCTCTCCTTCTTGGTATGTATGCAGGATTTCCAGTTGTTTTGTATGAGTTATACTCATTAAAAGTTGTATGTTTACTACTGATTTATTTTTATCTCCATGATATCACTAAGATGTATTGATTCAAGTGGACAAACAAAATAAAAAATAAAAAATATAAGAAAACTAAGTTGTATTGCGTTGTTTATAATATCAAAAAAATGAGTCAAATAATGGTAAAAGACTATAAAATTTCAACAATCTTTAAGGGAGTTAATAATATTCCTTACCAATATTTATTTTTGGTCTAGAATTTTTTTCTCTCCATGCATTTGTATCTCTTAACGAATATATACATCCGCAATACTCCTGTTTATAAAAATTTTCATCCTTGGCTATTTCATACATTCTTGCACTACCACCATCTAGACGCCAATTATAAGTCCAATAATTCAATCCTTCATATGGTTTAGCAGCTCTAATACCACAATCATTTATTTGATCCATATTTTTCCATCTAGAGATTCCGAGTGAACTTGTAAATACCTTAAACCCATTCTCATGAGCATAAAGAGCTGTTCTTGCAAATCTCATATCAAAACACATAGTGCATCTAATACCTCTTTCAGGCTCCAGCTCTAATCCTTTGGCTCTTTGAAACCAATTCTGAACATCATAATCGCAATCAACAAACTTTATACCTAGTTTTTCTGCATATCTTATATTTTCATTTTTTCTAATTTCATATTCTTTTTTAGGATGAATATTAGGGTTATAAAATAGAATTGTGAGCTCTAAACCAGAGGCAACCATTGCTTCAATAACTTCACCAGAACATGGTGCACAACATGAATGCAATAATACCTCTTTCTCACCATCTGGTGGTGTAATTTGTTTTCTATCTAACTTAGACATAAAAAAATTGTAATGTAACTTTTAAGCTTTTTTATATAATTGCTAATCAACATGCAAAAAAAATTTTATAAAAAAATTATCTTTATTTGGATCTTATCAATTATATGCTAAACTTATGAATGTTTTAAACAATATATTTTATATAACTTAATATGATTATTGCAAACGATCAAACAGAAGAATCAACCCATAAGCATCACTCAACAAGTAAGATAAATTACAAAATTGAAATTAAGAATGACTCTAAACACAAGAAAGAATTTTTAGTTACAAGTAGTACAGTTGAAATCTCTAAGGAAGTTGATGTTGACATTGCTGAAAGGGCTAAAACATTTAAATTAGCAGGTTTTTCAAAGGGTAAAGGAGCTCCAGTTAGTTTAGTCAAACGTCAAATTGGTAAGGCTGTAATGACCGAACACATTGACAAACTGATACATAATGTAGTGTTGCAAATAGTAAAAGAAAATAATTTGCATTTTACTGGCATGCCGAACATTGAAATCAAAGAATTTGATCCTGAAGGAGAAATCAAAATTTCTATATCATTCAATGTAATGCCTTCAGTACCAGAAATAGATTTTCAAGATGATAAGTTTAGAGTTGAAATACTTGAGCTTCAAGTTAATAATAATGATATTCAGCAAGCAAAGGATGCATTAACAAAAATGATTGCATCATATAAAGAAGCTCCTGCAAGTCATGTATCCACCAATGGTGATGCAATAATTATAGACTTCCATGGAAAGCTCAATGGTGAAGAATTTGATGGCAACAAGGCAACTCAAATCAGAATAGATATAGGAGACAATCAATTCATTAAAGATTTTGAAGAAAAACTAACTGGTTTGAAAAAGGGTGATGAGAAAACAATAAAAGTCATGTTCCCAAAAGACTACAATGAGGAAAAACTAGCTGGTCAAGAAGTAGATTTTGAGATCAAAGTACATGATATTTTAGTAAAAGATGAAAGTACTGATGTTGAAGAAGAGCTTAAGAAGAGATTCAACATAGATTCAACAGATAAATTGGAAGAAATTATTCGTGAAAAGATAGTTTATGATTTCAATTCAATATCTAGATTAAGAACAAAAAAACTTCTATTTGATAAAATGGATGCTGAATTGGATTTTGATCTTCCTGAAGAAATGATTGAATCTGATTTCCAAACTATGTGGAAAGATATCTCTGAAAAAATTGCAAATGGTACAATTCAAAAATCAGAAGAAGATTCTAAAGAAGAAGTTAAAAACATAGCTAGACGTAGAGTTAAGCTAGGTTTGTTGTTAGCTGATGTTGCTAAGAAAAACTCGATCGTTGTTACTGAAGAAGATATTGAAAATGCTAAAAAAGCAGAGAAAATGAAAAGACCTGACAGTAGTAATATGATAGATGAATTCTTTGCAAAGAAGGAAAATAGAGATATGCTACAAGGAGCAGTTCTAGAAGAAAAAGTTGTAGATTTCATAATATCTAAAGCTCAGAAGTACTCAATTTCTGTTACGACTGCTGAATTCAATGATAAGTATGCAAAAGAAATACAAGAATTAATTCAATAATGACAACCAAAATAGAGGAATTATCGATTAATTTCGGACCTCAGCACCCTGCAGCACACGGAGTGCTAAGGCTTATTTTAGATATGGATGGTGAGGTTATAAAGAGAGCTGATCCACATATAGGCTTATTACACCGTGGTACTGAAAAGCTTATAGAATATAAAACATATCTTCAGGCTGTACCTTATTTCGATAGGCTGGACTATGTTTCACCAATGTCTTATGAGCATTGTTTTTCACTTGCTGTAGAAAAACTACTTGGTTGTAAGATACCTTTAAGGGCTCAATTCATAAGAGTTCTTTTCTGTGAAATCACTCGCATCATGAATCATTTGCTAAATATAACAACTCAAGCATTAGACGTAGGAGCAACTACTCCATTTCTCTGGATGTTTGAAGAAAGAGAAAAAATGATGGAATTCTATGAGCATGCAAGTGGTTCAAGAATGCATGCAAACTATATCAGACCTGGAGGTGTTGCATCTGATATAGATGATAAACTCATTGCTAGTATTTCTGAGTGCTTTGATGCTTTACCTCCAAAGTTAGATGATATGGAATCTCTATTGACAGAGAATAGAATCTTCAAACAAAGACTTGTAAATATAGGTATTATGACTAGAGAGCAAGCACTTGAGTGGGGTTTTACAGGTCCAATGCTTAGAGCTTCAGGAGTTGCTTGGGACCTCCGTAAAGATCAACCATATGAGATTTATGATCAGATTGAATTCGGTATCCCAATAGGTAAAGTTGGAGATTGTTATGATAGATACCTTGTGAGGGTAGCTGAGATTCGTGAATCAATAAAGATTATCAAACAATGTATTGAAAAAATGCCTCAGGGTCCAATTAAAACTGATGATCCTCACATAGCAACACCTGAGCGTTCTGAGATGAAAGAATCGATGGAAGAAATGATAAACCATTTTAAACTCTTCACTGAGGGATATAATGTACCTGCAGGTGAAACATATACAACTGTTGAGGCACCAAAGGGAGAGCTAGGTGTATATTTGGTTTCTGATGGAAGTAATAAACCATACAGATGTTACATAAGGGCTCCTGGCTTCGCACACCTTCAAGCATTAGATGTAATGAGTCGCGGACATATGTTGGCTGATGTAGTATCTAATATAGGCAGTATGGATATAGTCTTTGGAGAAGTAGATAGATAAATAATTTAATATGACTGATTTTAAAGATTTAATTACACCTCAAATGCTTCCTGATGGTACAGCTTATCCTCATACAGTATTCCTAAAAAATGTTATTCAAAACCCTCAAATAGAAGTCGGTGAATACACTTATTATCATGATTTAAATTTATCTCCAGGAGATGATTATGCGAGTAAATTAGCCCCATATCTATATGAAAATGTACCTACAAAGTTGATAATAGGAAAATTCTGTTCAATAGCACAAGGTGTCACTTTCTTAACAAATGCAGCAAATCACCAGTTTGATGGGTTTTCAACTTATCCATTTGCAGAATTTAAACAGGATTGGAGTTCAACCTATCAAGCAAATTATCAAAATAGAGGTTATAATACAATTGGAAATGATGTGTGGATCGGACGTAATGCAACAATCATGCCAGGAGTCAAAATAGGTTCAGGAGCAATAATTGGAGCCGCTGCAGTTGTTACAAAAGATGTACCTGATTATTGCATTGCTGCAGGAAACCCTGCAAAAATAATCAGAAAGAGATTTGATGATCAAGCAATCAAAAAACTCTTAGAAATTCAATGGTGGAACTGGCCAGACGCAAAGATCTTTGCTAATATAAAGTATATAGTTGGACAAGATATAGATCAGTTAATTAAAATTCAATAGATTTTTATGGATACAACATTTAAATTCTCAGATGACAATATCATCAAAGCTCATGAGATAATAAAAAAATATCCAAAGGGTAAAGAAAGGAGTGCTGTCATGCCACTGCTATATTTAGTTCAGGAACAGCATGAAAATTGGATTCCAACAACAGCTATGGACTATGTAGCTGAGATGTTAAATATCCCCCCAATGTATGTATATGAAGTCGCAAACTTCTACACCATGTATAATAAAAAACCAATTGGTAAATACTTAATTCAAATTTGCAGAACGACTCCTTGCTGGCTGTGCGGATGTAATGATGTTGTTAAAGCTTGTAAAAAGGAATTAGGTATCGGTATTGGTGAAACAACTAAAGACATGATGTTTTCACTTGTTGAAGTTGAGTGCTTAGGTGCTTGCACAGTTGCACCAGTAGTCCAAATAAATGATGATTACTATGAAAACCTCAGTGAGGAAAAGATGGTTGAAATCATAAGATCTCTACGGGATCAAAACTAAGATTTCTCTTGTTTTCTTTTGGAATAAAAAATATATAGTCCAATTACAGCAACAATCCCAATGATTATCACCCACTGCATTTTGTTTAGATAATCCCCTAGCGCTGCAGCATTATCACCTAAAAAATATCCCAATAGAACTAGCATGACTAGCCACGTTCCACCCCCTAGTATTGTAAAAATAATAAATAACTTGATATCCATCTTAGCGAGGCCTGCAGGAAATGATATAAAATGCTTTAATCCTGGCATGATTCTTCCCAAAGCAATCGATATTGATCCATGTTTTTTGAAGTATTCTTCTACCTTATGTAACCTCTCATCTGAAATGAAAAGATATTTTCCAAACTTGGTAAATAAATCTCTGCCATAGTGGTATGCAATATAGTATGTGATTAAGCCTCCGACTAAATTCCCAAGAATACCTGCTGTCAAAACACCAAACATGTGCATTTTACCTGTAGCTACAAGATAGCCTGCAGGTATCATTGTTATTTCATTTGGTATTGGTATTAGTGTGCCTTCAATCACAGTCATCAGAAATATTCCTAAATAACCTAGAGAGTCTACAACATGCAGTATATAATTTATTATTGCCTCTAACACAGTTAATTACTATAAAACCCTGTATCATCACCAGGTATTACTAGTGGCTTTGTCTTATATATTGTAGTTTTAGTTATTGAGTCACCATTTGGAAAGAACCTAGTCGCCTTTTGTGCCCAAATGCTGTTTGGATATCTTGCTTGTAACATCTGAAAATATTGATTCGCATTATCATGTGAGTTCAAATTTGTATGTACTTCAATCATTCTATACATTGCTTCTGGTGCTGCTACAGTATTTGGATGACGACTCAAAACATTTTTATATCTTTCAACAGCTGCGGCATTTTCACCACGCTTAGCATAAAACCTACCAACTTCAATCTGTTTTATAGCTATCATGTTTTCAGCTTGATCAGACATTTGCTTAGATGAATTTACGTATTCGGAGTTAGGGAATAACTCTGCTAATGTGTTAAAAGCATCAGAGGCTTCTTGTGATGTCTGTTGATCTCTTTGAGAATCCATCATCTTACCATGATTAGCCATACCCTTTATGTAGTAAGCATATGGAGTACTTGTATTTTTAGGATATAGATTGATAAATTTATCTGCTTGAACTACTGCTTCATCGAATTTACCTGCAGAATATAATGCATGTAATTTTAAAATCATTGCTTCAGGAGCAATTGAAGATTTAGGATAATTTAATTCTAGAAAGTCTAATTTCTCTATTGCTGCTGAATTATTTACACCTATATCTGCCAGAGCATCTTCATATAAATGTTTATCGCCACCAGCAATACTCTGGGTTTGTGTAGGAGTTGCATTACCGTTACATCCACTTATTAGCAAGGCAACACAAAGTATTTTTGTTTTAGAAAAAAGCTTTAGCTCTCTATACATTTGAATTTATTATTTTTGTTTTCATAGAGTATTTATAATACGAATATAACTTACTGTATCTTTCACTTTTATTCAACAATTCTTTATGGGTTCCAAATTCAGATGCTTGGCCATCACCAACAACATATATAAGGTCAGCTGTTTCAATTGTTGACAATCGATGTGCAATTATTATTGTTGTACGTCCTTTCTTTAAATTATTTAACGCTTGCTGTACTTTTGCTTCAGATATTGAATCTAATGCACTTGTAGCTTCATCTAAAAGGAGTATGGGGGAATTTTTTAATATTGCCCTTGCTATAGCTATCCTTTGTTTTTGCCCTCCAGATATTCTCAAACCAGCCTGTCCTATATGAGTGTTGTAACCTTCCGGCATTCCAATGATAAACTCGTGTGCAGCAGCAGCTTTTGCAGCCTCAATAACCTCTTCATCAGTGGCATTCATTCTTCCATATCTGATGTTGTAGTCAATCGTATCATCAAATATTGCTACATCCTGGCTTACAAAACCTATTGCACTTCTCAATTGATCAAGCTTCATATCAGTAATTTTATTTCCATCTATAAATATTGAACCTGAATCAGGATCATAAAATCTTTGTAGCAGTTGTAAAACTGTACTTTTCCCAACACCAGAAGTACCTACTAGAGCTACAGTTTGGCCACTACCAATAACCATATTAAAGTTTTTCAATACACCAGCTTTACATTTCTTATATGAAAAGGATATGCCTTTAAATTCAATGTCATACTTTTTTAATTTTATATTTTTAGCCTCAGCAGATTCTTGAATTGCAGGCTTTTGACCCATTAAAGTAAATAATCTGTGTGCAGCTGAGAGTCCTTCTTGTAATGTATTATTTAACTCAGAAACAGCTTTTAATGGCCTATAACACATTAACAATGCTGTTATGAATGAAAAAAACTCACCAGGAGTAAGAGTTTTAGCAATTATACATGTACCTCCATACCAAATTGCCAATGCAATTGTCACTCCACTCACAATCTCCATCAAAGGAGATGCAGTAGATTCTATATAAGCAGATTTTTTGTATGAATTCTCTACATCATTCAAAACACTTGCAGCTTTTTCTAATTCATATTTTTCATTACAATATGATTTTATGATTGTAATGTTTTTAAATGTTTCATCTAATCTTGTAGAATATAATGCAAGCTCATCTTGTATTTTGTTTGCTGTCTTTCTCATCCTTCTACCTAACTTTATTACAGGTAAAAATATAACAGGCAGAACTAATATGAAAATCAATGACATTGTTACACTCTGATAAAACATCAAGCCTATCAATGCAATAAGTGTAATAAAGTCTCGAACTGTATTTTTACAAACCTCAGTTATTGAGCGTTTCATCATGTTTATTTCATTAGTAAACTTAGAAATTAACTTTCCAGAGGAATGATCATGAAATAATTTTAAATCAGAGTATATGAGATGTTCATAAAGTTTTTTTTGAATACTTGATACAATTTTTTGTCCAATAATCTTCATACTAGAATTCTGATAAAATTCTGCTAAACCTTTGATCAAGCTATTAAAAAAAACACATAATGGAACCAATAACAGCATTTCTGTTTTCTGCTGCATAAAAACATCATCCAAAACTGGTTGGATTAGCCAAGCATTTACAGTTGTTGTTAAAGCTATAATTAGCATACAAACCATTGCTATTGATATGGTTTTAATTTCAGGAAAAATATATTCCTTAAAAATTTTGATCGCAATATCATATGAGCTTATGGTATGATCAACTTGTCTATCTTTTTTATCTTTATTTATTGTCACTCTTAAATGATGTACTTACCAATATAATTTATTTTTCTAAAAACAATTTTGCTATGCCACTTCTAATAAAAAGAAAAGAAATAACTAGGGAAACAATCAGTATTAATAATACCTCTGAGTTTCTTGGTCAAAATATTCAATACAAAGTAGAAACAAAAAACATTATTGATGAATATAGTTCAGACCTTGTAACTGCATATAAGGTACTACAAATAAATGATAGTCATGTCAATGCTGACTTATATGCAGTAGTATCAAACATACCACAGACTTTGAATTTATCCAGATTCTTGTCTTTTATAAACTTAGGTCCGATTAATAATCTATCGAACATAATAGAATATGGTATATCATTGATTGATGGCAGGGAAAAATTTGCAATAATATTACCCTATATAAGACCTGAGAAAAGCATTAAAAATTATTTACATATTTTTAAATATAAATCAGAGATTATATTGCAGCAAGTTATTATTCCAATATTAGAAACTTTAGTACAAATTCATAGTGCTGACATAACACATGGTTCTATAAATCCTAATAATGTTTTTATTGAAAATAGCTTTGAAACAAATCCTGAATTTTTAAAAATAATACTTTCAAATACAATTCTAGATTTATGTGGTTACAATCAGCAGAGTATATTTGAACCTTTAAATAGAATGCTCGTACATAGGGCAGGTAAATCACCTCTCCACAAAGCAAGTGATTGCTATGCTGTTGGTATGCTTCTTATGTGTTTATTTGCAGGTGAAGTATCTTTTAAAGGAGGATATGATGCAATAATATCTTCTAAAGCAAAAAATGGATCCTATGCAACAGTCATATCTCAATGGTTCAATGGAAGTGATGATAATATAGACCATGCAGTAAAAAATCTTGCATATTGGTTATTACATGATGATGAAGAAAAACGCTGGGATGCAACTCAAGCACTGAAATTTTTGAGACGTAGACATAGAAAAAGCATCATATCAAGTACAGAAAAAATTACTCAAGCTGACATAGAAGAGTCTAAAAAATTAATATTTAAACAGCCTTTTGTTTTTTCTTCTGAAGAATGTTTTTCAAATATGGCAGCAGCAGTATCATCAATAAGATTTTATGAGGATATAAAATTAAAAATAAAAAATGGAAAACTCATTAATGCACTTCTAGAAAATCACAATGCCTCTGGGGCATTTATATCCAAGACAAGCTTTTTAAGATCTATAGCAGGTAAGATTAGTAATGAAATTACAAAAGAGGAGATATTTTTAACTCTTTTTATAATTTTACTAAATAATCAAATGCCAATAAAAATCAGGGAGGTATCAGTTGAGCCATTAGGTACTTGGCAGATGCTGCAATATTTTTTATCAATCAAACCTTCAACACTGTCATTAACTTTACAAAAAGCTATGACTAGTGGCTTAATAGCTTCAATCTACAATATTGCATCTCAAGTATGTGATATGAAAATACCTCCGGCAATACTAGATTTAACAAACAATCTTGACAAAAGAATTAATGAATTGACACTACATGAATTCTCACATAACGCCATTGCATACTTTATAACTTGTTATATACAATCCTCAATAATATGTGTGAATGATAAAATCTGCTTTAACAACTCTGATTTGATTATGAATATCAATCTATTAAATCAAGAGATGTTCAATGATATCATTAATGATGAAACAATAATGTGTTTTATGTTAGGAAATATTATGCGAAAAAATAATAAATTTTTATTCAAGCGCATCAAAACATCAATTTTAGATACTGCAAAAGATACTTTTATGAGATCTTTTTTTGTTTTTAACCTCGTACACAAACTAAATTATAATAAGAAACCTCTCAAAGTAATTGCTAACTATTTTTATGAAAAAATTTCTACTCAATATTTAAAAGATATAAAAAATTTAATCTTGAGAAGTAAGATAAATGGCTTATTACAAACTGCTGTCGAGAATGGAAATATATCTTTAATGTGGCAAATATTACAATCAAAGGAAATTGATAATAAAAATTTGGTCTACTCAAAAGTTCTAAAAAGAGTTGACAAATTACAATCAAAAATTCATCAATGTAATCGTGATATTTCAGATTTTACAAGTCTTAATGCAATGGCTCGCAAAAACACAATAAAAGTTGCTGGATATGTTTTCTTTAGCACAATACTTGTAATTTTTTACAATCTTTTTTGGTTAGATAAGTAATAGTGAAAAAAGCTTTATGTCTTCATTGTTCTGCTGTTCTGAGTCCAGGTATACAACAAGAAGTGAATTTCTGTTGTTTTGGATGTAAAACAGCTTATACAATAATAAAATCTTTAAAACTTGACCAATATTATGACTTTTGTCAGTCTATGTATCAAATATCTCCTGATAAGGTACAAGTCTTACAAAATAATATCAACTATCTTGACTTTATAAATACCAATCAAAATATGGAAAACTCAATACAGTTGATGATTGAAGGTATCAAATGTGGGTCATGCATATGGCTTATAGAAAGCTCCCTCAGGAAACAAGATGGGATTTTACAAGCATCGGTCAACATGACAACAAAAACCTTATCATTAACTTGGATAGGGGATGTAAAAAGGATAGATGAAATTATAAAACTTATAGAAAACATTGGATACAAAGCAATACCTCTAGTAGAAGATAAAGTCATTGAATCACAAAGAAAAAATGAAAAAAAATTCTTGAAGATGATAGCACTATCAGGTGTTATATGGGTTCAAAATATGATGATCAGTATGGGTATCTGGGCTGGAGATATATCAGGTGAAATAGGCATGAATAGCAGAGTTTTCATGAATATATGTGCTGCTGTTTTAACTATTCCAATTCTTATATATACAAGCAGGGCTTTTTTTTCATCAGCAATAGTTGCAATAAAAGCGCGAAAGAGTCATATGGATATTCCAATATCTATAGCAATCATAGCAACGTTACTGATAAGTATTTATGGGACAATAATTGGCAGTACATTTGTATTTTATGAAGCAGCATCTAGCCTTGTATTTGCATTGTTAATTGGAAGATATCTGGAAGCTAAAGCAATAAATAAAGCCAATGCTTATGCGAAGAATTTAATTTTAAAAAAATCTCTTTTTGCTACAGTTGATAGAGATAATCAATTACAGCTCGTAAATATTAATTCGATTAAAGTCGGAGAAGTTATCTATATTGCTAGTGGTGAGAGGGTGCCATTAGATGGAGTTCTTTTATCTGGTGAATCTGAGGTTGATAATAGCATCATCACAGGTGAATCAAATCCAAAAAAAATAACAATTGGAAGTGATGTTTTCGCTGGATCAATTAATTTACAAAATCCAATAAGAATAAAAGTTAGCAGTATTGAAGAAAACACTGTTTTAGCAGAAATCAAAAGATTAATAGAAAAGTCTTCTAATCAAAAATCAAAATATAAAACTTTCGCTAGCAAGGTTGCTGCAATATATACTCCAGTAGTACTAATTCTATCAGTGCTCACAATTTTGATCTCAATGAATTCTAATGATATCTCAGATGCAATTCTACATGGAGTATCTGTATTGGTCATTACCTGCCCGTGTGCGATGGGATTAGCAGTTCCGATTGTCTATATAGTTGCAACTTCAAATCTAATGAAAAAAGGTATTTTTATTAAAACACAGGATACTCTTGAGAGGCTAAGTGAGGTAAATTCTGTCGCTCTTGATAAAACTGGCGTCTTAACATATGGACAACCTAAATTATTAAATATCAGTGATGCTTCAAATGATATCCAGAGGTTCGTAAAAAGCCTGGCAATAAATAGTAAGCACCATCTATGTAGGGCAATCATTGATGATCTAAAAGATATTGATATCTTAGAATTATTAGATGTAATAGAAGATAAAGGATATGGCATAAGTGGCACCTATCAAGACAAAACATTACTCCTCGGAAGAAGCAGCTGGTGTGGTGTTAGTAAACAAACGCATGCAACTAATACTGACGATGACATAAACATACTTTCAACTTGGTTTGTTATTAAAAAAGATAATGTAATTGAGTTATCAGTTGAGTTAAGATTTAAGGATAAATTAAGAGAAGAAGCTTATGATTTTGTTAAGGCATTAAAGAAAGATTTTTCACAAGTTTGTATAATATCAGGGGACTCAAAGCAAAATGTAGAATATATAGCTAAAAAATTAGAAATAGATGAGTTTTACAGTGAATTAAGTCCGAAAGATAAATATAATATAATAAATTCTAAACAACAAAAGGATGAGAAAGTTTTAATGATAGGAGATGGTTTGAATGATGCAGCAGGTATGAGTTTAGCTCACTGTTCAGCATCTCCATCGAATGTTATTGAATTATCCCAGAATCAATCTTCAATGGTCTTCCAAAGAAATCTATTTGATATTATAAATTCGATAAATATTGCCAAAAAATCAACTAGAGTTTGTAGACAAAACATAGCAATTTCATTGATGTATAACATAATTAGCATTCCATTAGCTATGTTTGGATATGCTTCACCATTAATAGCAGCAATTTTCATGGGATTATCATCAATATTTGTAATTGTGAACACACTTCTAAGAATGCGTTAATAAATCTATTGCTTTTACAATCTTAGATTGATAGAATTAAATATGAAGTGTACTTTACATATCACATGACAAAATTGGAGGATATCATGCAAAAGAAATACTTAACACTTAAAAACGATTTATTTAAAATATTGTCAGATAATTTATCAAAAATAAAAAATAGAAGAGATATTAATGGTTTGAAAACACAAAAAAACTTAAACGGAATAGTAGATTTAATATTAAAAAAATGCATTTCAACTCATAAAAAACAGCATATCTTTAATTATGAAAATACATCTTCCAAAGAAGACATAGTACATTTTATCTTCAAAGAGCCTATAAATTGTATCAAATGTTTTTTTCAAGCTATGTTTGGCAATACTCTTGTATTTATAAAACAATTCAAAAAAAAAGAACTACATATTAATCTTCTTGTTAAGGAGATTTTAAGAACACTTGCAAAAGTTGTTATGAGTGGCTTTATAATATCAATATTATACATCTTTGCTCTTGATTCAGCATCACCAGCAATAAGCATTTTAATGATAGTTTTGGCCTTAGGTTTTATAAGTAGAAACTATTTACGTAATTAAACATAACTCAATTTTTTATGATATAAAATCATGTTAAGAATTAAGTTATGCAAAAATGAAATACGTCGAAAAGTTAATTCTATGTTACAAAAATGCTTTTATAGATACAATAAAGCACGACGGTATAGAACATGCGGGATACATATCGTTCTTATGCATGTTATCAATATTCCCATTTTTCATATTTTTTACAGCAATCATTGCTGGAATAAGTTCTGTATATCTAGAAAATAATCTCAATGAATCATTGATTGGGATTTTTACATCTCTTTTAACTCATACTCAGTTCGCAAAATTTATTATAGCTCTGCAGCCACGTATTATTGAAATTACAGCTAGTCCCCCACAATCATTTTTAGGATTAGCTATAATAAGTGTCATCTGGACTGCTTCTTCATTACTAGAAGGCTTAAGAACGATACTGAACAGAGCTTATAGGGTTTCGAAGCTACCTTCATATTTTTTTAGAAGAATCATGAGTATTTTGCAGTTTATTTTGATAACTTGCATCATGCTTGCAATTACAATTTTGATCAAATTTGCACCTTTGATTTCTAATTATATGATTTCTTTAATTGAGATTTTTAGGATAGAAATATCACAATACGAATACATAAAAAACATTCTAAGTATTGTGATAATAGTTGATCGAAATATAAGTGATTTTGTTTCGTTTATGATAATGTTCCTTTTTCTTTCTTATATTTATTATCTAATACCAAATAAAAAACAGAAATTCGCACATACATTTATAGGGACTTTTAATACAATAATTCTGTGGTGGGTATCAACAAATGCTTTTCAGTATTATATTGTGGTTTTTCCACAAATAAATTTGGTTTATGGTAGTATTGCTGGGATTATAATAGCGTTGCTGTACTTTTATATATGTAGTATTATTTTCATCTATGGTGCAGAATTAAATTACTGGTCATATATACTTTACTTTAAAAAAAATAAGAAAAAATTAGATGTTAAACATTCAATTACCTGATGGGACAGTTTTGCAATTTCAAGAAAAAAAAATTACTGGATTACAAATAGCTGAAGGAATAAGTATTTCTCTTGCAAAATCTGCATTGGCAATGGAAATAGATGGAAAAATATGTGATCTTACAACTGAAATAGATCAAGATTCAAAAGTGAAATTCATCACAGTAAATGATGAATTGGGATTGGAGATCATAAGACATGATACAGCACACATATTAGCTCAGGCAATCAAGGAATTATACCCATCGGCATTAATTACAATAGGACCAGTTATAAAAGATGGCTTTTATTATGACATCTCATATGATCAACATTTCTCAACTGATGATTTCACAGCTATAGAAAATAAAATGCGTGAAATAATCAAACGTAATAATGGATTTATTAGAAAAATAGTTGCTAGGAATGAGGCAATAAAAATGTTCGAAAGCATAGGTGAATATTATAAAGTAGAAATAATAAAAGATTTACCAGAAAATGAAGAGGTCTCAGTTTACTATTACGGAGACTTCTTTGACCTTTGTAGAGGCCCTCATGCATCTAATACAAAGCACCTTAAAGCATTCAAATTGATGAAAGTAGCTGGTGCTTACTGGCGAGGTGATAGTAATAAACCTATGCTGCAAAGGATTTATGGAACGGCCTGGAGAAATAATGAAGAGTTGGAGCAGTACCTCAAAATGATTGAAGAGGCTGAAAAGAGAGATCACAGAAGGCTTGGCAAAGAAATGGATTTATTTCATTTCCAAGACAACGCACCAGGTACAGTCTTTTGGCACAATAAGGGGTGGCAGATGTTTCAAACACTTGTTAATTTCATTAGGAATAAACAAACAGCATCAGGATACATAGAAGTTAGCACTCCTGAGCTCCTTTGCCGATCTATATGGGAAGTATCTGGGCATTGGGAAAAGTTTAAAGAGAACATGTTCACTGCTCATGCAATAGGTGAAGAAAGGGAGTTTGCAATCAAGCCAATGAGCTGTCCTGGAGCAGTACAAATCTATAACCATGGTCTCACTAGCTATAGAGACTTACCTATTAAAATGGCTGAATTTGGAAAAGTCCATAGATTTGAACCATCTGGTGCTCTACATGGCCTTATGAGAGTGCGTGGTTTCACTCAAGATGATGCACATATATTCTGTACAGAAGAGCAAATACAAGAGCAGTCTCGCGAGGTTTGTGATTTCGCATTGTCAATATATAAAGAATGTGGATTTGAAGATGTAAAGATAAAAATATCTGATAGACCTGAAAAGAGAATAGGTTCAGATGAAGTATGGGATAAATCTGAGCAGGCACTTATAAATGCTGTAGAAAGCATGGGTATAAAATATGAGATAAATAAAGGTGAGGGTGCATTTTACGGTCCAAAGATAGAATTCACTCTAACTGATGCAATAGGTAGAGATTGGCAAATAGGTACATTACAAGTTGATTTCAATTTACCTATGAGATTCAATGCATTATATACTGGTCCAGATGGTAACAAACATCATCCTATAATGCTTCATAGAGCTATCTTAGGATCACTTGAAAGGTTTATAGGTATAATGCTTGAACATCATTCAGGAAAGTTACCTTTATGGCTAGCACCAACACAACTTGTAATACTACCTGTTAGTGAGCAATTTAATGACTATGCAATAAAAGTCATGAATGAGCTAAAGTTTAAAGGTATTAGAGCTGAAATAGATAATGACAATCAAACTCTCAACTATAGACTTAGGAAGCACATACTTGCCAAAGTACTATTAATTGTTATAATTGGAAAAAATGAGGAGTTTAATCAAACAGTTACAGTAAGAAAACTTGGTGAAGAAAAACAGATTGTATTTACTGTTCCTGAATTAATACTCAGCTTAGAAAAAGAAATAAAATAATAAGAAGGTATATTATATCAAATAATAAATTACAGATCAGGATTAATGGAAGAATCAATGCTCAAGAAGTAAGAGTTATAGGTCCTGATCATAAAATGGTTGGAGTTATGTCGTTACGTGATGCACTTGATGAAGCTGAAAAGGTTAAACTAGATTTAATAGAGATATCACCAAACTGTACACCTCCTGTTTGTAAAATAGCTGACTTTGGAAAATATAAGTACGAACAAGAAAAAAGACAGCATGAATCTAAAAAGAAACAAAAGGTTGTCGAGCTAAAGGAGATAAAAATCAGAACAAATATAGCAATTGGCGATTTTAACATAAAATTGAAAAGTGCTGAGCGTTTTTTAAATGATGGTAATAAAATAAAAGTCTCAATGCAGTTTAGAGGTCGCGAGATAACTCATACTGATGTTGGTATGGCTGTAATTAATAGGTTTAAAGACTCATTAACTGAAATATCAAAAATTGATCAAAGTCCAAGACTTGAAGGTAAACAGGTTTTTATGATCTTAAGTCCTAAACTAGCAAATTAAATATTTCATAGCAAAAAAAACATGCTATGATTGCAACTATGCATTGTATAAATCTTAGCATCGCATATGGACAATAGAACAAATGAGTTAATACCAATAATCAATCTTGATTACATCAAGGAGTTAAAAGCTATAGAACAAAAAGACAGGGAAGTTTTAATAAATACAATTTCTAAAACCCCTGGTGAAAATACTGCTGATGAAATCCTAAGCTGTATCACATCAATTCATCTAATACATTTATCAAGTGAATTGTATGCGACTGATGAATATACTGTTGGATATAAATTGGGTATAAATGCTGCAGAGACTTTAAGTAAACTATATCAAAGCATAGCACCAATCAAACTTTTTATAATAAAAGAATCAGAGAAATTTCAAAATACAAAAAAAGCAAGGATTGAAGGTAAATCAGATGAAATAAAGCAAATCACTTTGATTGTGAATGACATAATGCAGGAGATATCAAAACTGCTTTTATGTGAAGGCTTTATACACGCAATCAAAACATCATTTGATAATGATGAATCTAATATTTTTACTAAAATAATTAATTTAAAACAGTTTTCAAGAACAATTCCTAATCCTAATACAATACCAATAACATATAAAAAATTACTGGATAATAACAAGCAAGAAATCTATAAAGTATATACAAACTTTGTTTATTATTTTGCAGGTAATTGGCATATCATAATAAAAAGACTTGGGAAAATAAAAAAAGCTTTTAATGATTTACATCAGCTTTGTCCATTTGTGAGATTGAGTATAATTAATGAGATAAACTCTGGTATGGAAATAGATGATATAAATTTATTGCCAGAAGATATTAAAAAATCGCTTTTATTAATTGATGAAAACACTATGTTATATTCACATCCTGAATTTATAATGCATACAATTCATCATGGAATTAAAGATAAAGCAACCATCGAGACACTTAATAATAAACTTCAAAAAATAGCAGAAATCTTAAAAAATCCACTCAAAGATATAATTCATCTAAACATTGTCATTGCAAGTACCATACAATGCATGCTTCTGATGAAAGAACTGCAATCGAAAAATTCGTTACCGAAAACACAAGAGCAAATGCTAAGTAAGATTGAGACTTTCTTTGAAGCTGCCATGAAACAAAAAAACTTAAGTATAGGTACAATAGCTTTGATAGCACGTCAAATGTCTGAGTCAGTAGAGCAAAAGACCAGTCTGGCAACACAATATAAAATTAATAATGAATCTTCTGGTATTTCAATGTAATGTTATTTAAACTCCAGTTGAACCGAATCCTCCACTATTTCTTTCAGTTTCATCTAAAATATCAACAATGTTCCAACTAACATTTGTAAAAGCACTTATGACCATCTGTGCTATTCTCATACCTCTTTCTATGATGAAATCTTGTTTATCAAAATTTATCAGTGGTACAAAAATCTCACCTCTATAATCAGAATCTATTGTACCAGGTGCATTTATTACTACCACACCATTTTTAGATGCTAAACCTGATCTAGAACGTATTTGAGCTTCATAACCGATTGGCAATGCAATAGCAATCCCTGTTGGTATTAGCAGTCGTTCCATATACTTTAAAATCTTTTTTTCATCAATTGCAGCAAGTAAATCCATACCAGCACTATGTAAAGTCGCATATGATGGTAAAGGCAATCCATCAGAATGTTGTAATCTTTTGATTTTAACTTGTAATAAATTAGACATTTATAATATAGATTTTTATTTTATAATTAAAAAAAATATAAACATATGGTATATAAGAAATCAATTGAGTATTCAATCATATATAATCTGCAGAATCTCTTATATAAAATTTTTTAGTTATTAAAAAGTTATTTTGTGTAAAAAACTGTGGCCAATATATTATCTCTAATATAGTTAATAGATTAAATGATAGCAACAAAAGCTAAGAGAATATGTGTATTTTGCTCAGCAAGAAATGGATCACAGAGTGTATTCGAAAGTGTGGCTGAAAAATGTGGAGAATTGATCGGCAAAAATGGATATGAGCTCGTATATGGGGGGAGTTCTCAAGGCTTAATGGGAATTACTGCTAAAGCTGCTTCAAAAAATGGAGCAAAAGTTATAGGTATATTTCCAACACCACTCTCTCCAGGAGATAAAGATTTATATCACTTAGATAATAACCAAGAAACACCTACAAACCAGCAATACGAAACCCTAAATACAAATATGGATGAAGCATTATTTGTCAATAATATGTTTGAGAGAAAAGAAAGGATGTTTAGTATTTCAGATGTTTTTATAACTTTACCTGGTGGATTCGGTACAATAGATGAGTTCTTCGAAATTTTTACAATAAAACATCTTGGATGGCATCAGAAGGAAATAATTCTTGTAAACACAAATGGTTATTGGAACGAAATGATTGCAATGATAGATAAAGTGATTTCAGTAAATTTTGCTTTAAAAGATTGTATCAAGTTATTTAAAGCTGTAGAAACACCAGAAGAAGCTTTTGAACACATAAAAAAACTTTGAAATTGCATTTTGTATCTATTAAATGTATGATAAGTCAAAGTATAACTAATAAAATTCAGACAAATGAAAGTATTATCATCGCTGAAAAGCGCTAAAGCACGAGATAAAGACTGTAAAGTTGTAAAACGCAGAGGAAGAGTTTATGTAATTAATAAAAAGAAACCTCGCTTCAAGGCAAGACAAGGTTAGTTCATATGTGCTTTAATCCTTCTATAAAGTAGAAACCTCCTGAGATTAGTGTTAATGCGGCAGCAACCCATAAACACATCTCTCCTACCAATGAATAATTTGTTATTGGTATATGTACACCCAAAAGCAGTATTATTATTGCAGTCATTTGAATTGCAGTCTTTACTTTACCAACGAATCTGACAGGAACTGTTTTTTGAATAGATGCCAGATATTCTCTCATTCCAGAAACAAATATCTCCCTACATAATATAATTACTATCGGTATCACTGGTGCAATTTTTTTATCTACAAGCATTAACAGTGTTGACACTACCAACATTTTGTCTGCTATTGGATCTAGCATTCTGCCAAAGTTTGTTTGCACTTTCCAATACCTTGCTAAAACTCCATCCACATAATCTGTGATACTTGCAAAAATAAAAATACCAGTAGAAACGTAATGAGACATCTTTCCTTCAAGATAAAAAGATAAGACTAAAATAGGAATCAATAATATTCTTAGAACAGTCAATGCGTTTGGTATATTTTTGAGAATTTTTTTTATTTTTAACATGTTCTTTCAAATTTGATTTTTAAGTATTTGCATAAGCTTTTAAATCAATTATCTGTATTTTTGGAATAAAGCCAAATAATTTTTTAGTTACTCTTTCTAATCTTACTTTTGCTGAAATCTCAGTGATATAACATTCAATTTCAAGTTGCTGCTTGTCTTCCGTATAATCTATCGTATCATGAACTACTCCTGCAACAAAATCTGCTGGGTCTATTAAAGTTATTGAATTACTATGCATTTTTTGATGTACAGCAATTGGTATAAAGCCATTTTTGATTATCACATCTTTAATTACCTGAGATGCGAAAGGATAATGACTGCAACCATATACTAAACCTTGTATACCAAATCTGAAAAGATTTTCCATATATTCCGATACCAATCTATATCCTTCCTCATATTTTTGTTCAATAGATTCTATCCAAGGCACAAGTCCTGGGCAAGGTATTGTTACAACTTGAACATCAGATGAAAGTTTTTTAAAGGCATTTTGAAATGCTCCATTTTTTGTAGTTACTTCAGTTGCAATCACACCAATTCTTTTGATATTTGGAAGAGTTTTTATCACACCAATTGCTGTAGGCTCTATTATATTAACTATCCCACATTTAAACATTTTTTGATATTCTGCGATGTTTATCTGAGATAAGACAGAATCAGTTGTGTTGCATGCAATAGAAACAATATCAACACCCATTTGCTTCATCCATCTCATCTTAGAATCAGCATATGATAAAATTTGTTCTTGTGTTTTATTACCATATGGGAGATTAGCTGTATCAGCAAGATATATAAATCTATTTTTTGGGGTACTTAATACTACTTGTTTGAGAACGCTCAAACCACCAATACCACTATCAAATAATCCTATATTCATGAAATGATCAGAAATTAGCTATAAATAAAATCTTTATAGTATTCGTACTGCTCTTTGGCAACTAAATGTTTTGATTCTAAATATTCATTAAAATCATTTAAGACTCCCTGCATACCATCTTCTTCATATCTTAAAGATGTACTTTCAATATTATCATGAAAAAAGATCATACTTCCTAGACATACACAACTAAAAAACCACAAGTTATTAGAAAATCTCACCTCATTATGAGACATTATTAGACTCCCTAGAATAACTGATTCAACTAATAAATACCTAGGTTTAGTGTATTTATAAAAAGTTTCTTCTAAATAATTATATTGATCATATAAAAAATCATTGAACCAATTTCCTTCATAATCGCTTTCAGTCATTTTTTTTATTTGCTCTTTTCTTTAA
>CALPOD020000016.1 GCA_943325105.2 Candidatus Fokinia solitaria
GTAGCGATATAGGAATAATAACTCATATGAGATCAGAAAAAGTTTCATTTCAAAAGTTCAAAGTCTTCCAGATTTTTGTCAATAGGATAATGTATAACATTACATATTATGTTCCATTTGTTTTGATGAATACAATCATCCCTATGATCAATCAGAATGTATCTGTAATTGAAATGATGTCATATAATACAATGCTTCTGATTTTTGATCTGTTGGTTTTTATTGTCATCTCAAGATCTTCTTTAAAAATCTCTCCTAAAAAGGTAATTTTTTATAGCTATGTTTTGTTAGCAATATCAATGCCTCTTCTATTTACTCTGTTACATAATTCAACAATTCTGACTGTAACAGCTATAAGGATTGTAATTGTTATATTGGGAGTAATATCAGTCACAGCACAAAACCTTTATTTTAATCAGATGTTTAAGAGTCCATCAGATAAATATCAGATAGTAGGCAATAGTGTTGCAATCAGTGACTCAATCTGCAAAGCAATCCCTGTGATATTGCTATGGATTTTTAATGTGACAGGATCTATTTATTTCCTTGGTATATGCATTGCATTTGTAAGTATACTCTGTATTTATTGCAATAATTTTGACTGATTTTGGTTTCTATATATGTCTGCATTGAATACTAAGGCGATAGCAATTATCATTGTGACTAAATTCGACCTACCATATGACATTAGCGGTAATGGAGTTCCAACTACTGGTAAGAGGCCAGAAATCATACCAATGTTTATTGATACATGAAAGAAAAACATACTTGCAATACCTATGCAAACCATTTTTCCATAGCTGTTTTGTATTCTAAAAGCTATAAAATAAATCATAAACACTAGCAGCAAATATAGTAATAAAACACATGTCACGCCATAAAAACCAAATTCTTCTGCTAATATTGTAAATACAAAGTCAGTATGTTTTTCAGGTAAAAAACTAAGCTGTACTTGTGTTCCATGCATAAAACCCTTTCCATATAATCCCCCAGAACCTATAGCTATTTTTGATTGCATTATATTATATCCAGCTCCAAGAATATCAGTTTCTGGATTTAAAAAAGTCATTAATCTACGTTTCTGATAATCATGTAAGAAATTCCATATTAAGGGCATCGATATAACACATCCAATAATCACTAAAACAAACTTCCAAATTCTAACACCTGAGACAAAGAATATTGCTCCTGCAATTAGAATAATAATTGTACTTGTACCTAGATTTGGCTGTCTTAATATTATACAAACAGGTATAAATACAATAAAAAGCGGAATAATTAAATTTCTAATCCTGGATATCTGCTCAAGAGATAATTGAGATAAACATCTTGCTAGAGCTAAGATAACACCTATTTTAGATACCTCAGATGGCTGTATAGTAATGCTACCAATTTTTAACCACCTTTGAGCTCCCATTGCTGTATGACCTGTAAATTCAGCGGCAATCAACAATGCAATACATAAAATCAATATGTAATATGAAATTTTGAAAAAATATCTTGTAGGTATAAATGCAATAAAAAATGATAAGATTAATGTTATCAAAGTTGTATAAAGCTGCTTGTTAGCCCACTCATCAGCATTACCATTGGCAGCTGAACATAAAATAATCCATCCGCAGCATAAAAGTAGAACAGTTAAGAAATACAATATTATTGAGGATAATGATGTTCTATAAATCATTAATTATCCTCTTTAAATCCTGCTATAAATTTTGCTAAATCATTATAAACCTCCTGTCGATCAACTTTAGAGATGACAGTTGAAAATTTCTTCAGTAGTAATTGTTCTTTCTTCTGTAATGCTGATTCTTTATCTTTTAATTCTTGATTTAATTGTTTTGCTTTTATATCCATGTCAGAAAACACTGTTGATATCGCTCTATTTTGAGAACCATTATATGAGCTTTGGAATTTAAACATGCCATCTAATTCATTCAATACATTTCCTGCAATTCCTTGAGATATTGAGATATGAGCTTTAGAGGTTGTATTGCCTATAAACCATATTTCTAGGTTCTCAAGCTTCATATTTGAATTATCATTGTTAATCACCGATATAGAACCTCCTGAAGAAACATCATCTCTATCAATAGAAAAAAGGCATGATTTACTATAAAGTTTATCATTTATCATTATTTTGCTTTTAATAGCTTTACTGGTATCAAAAAATTCTTGATACTGCTGGTATACAGGAGTTGTACTTGGTATGCTAACACCTGTAATACAATCATTGTTCTTTATACTTATATTCTGAAGTTTCACAGTATCAAATCTTATTTGATATTTATGAGTATTGAGATCTAATACTGCTTTTGCTGTGACACCAGTAATTGATGTCTGTTCATTTACTGCTTCAACTAAAGATGAGACTGTATTTGAGTTTGGCGTTATACTTACGTCATTAACTACAATAGATTTTAAATGATTAATTGTATTAGTCTCTTGGTCAAGATTTGTCACATTAAAGTCACCAGTTGTAATACCTACTGAAAATACATCTCGCAAAACATTGCTTGGATCATATAAATTCAACCTATCGAAGTATATTTTATCATCAGATGCTTTGTAAACTCCTGAATATTCTGTCAGCCTTATGTAAAAATTATTTCCATCAGCATTAATAACTGCATTAATTCTAGACATCTGACTAGCCTTATTTATTTCGTCAACAACATTTTGTAAAGTCATGCCATCTTTTATAGATACTGGAGAGCCGTTTATAAAGAAAGTACCAGGTCTGAATTTTGTACTATCCATACTATTTTGATCTACAACAGAGCCATTAGTAAAACTAATAGAAGTTTTTGATTTAACAGTTACTGCATCAAGATTTATATCGAGATCTAAGTCTATTTTATTGCCTCCGAGAGGTTGATTGTTTAACCCTATTGTTTTGGTCAATGTAGGTTTAATAAAATCTTTAGAAGAGCCATCAAATGATAACACAAAAGCCTTTTGAACTTTCATGGGATCTGATTTTATAGAGTCAAAAAGCTTGTTTTGATCTAATGTAATCATTTTATCATATTCCCTATTGATTTTCTGATCACCTTCTTTTTTCTCAACTGTTATCTTGCCTATAGATAAACCTATATCAAGACTTTCTATTGCTTTTAAAGATTCATCTATTCTCATAAACGAACTTTTTATGCTGGTATTGTCTCTTAAATAGTTTTTTGTTTTTGTGTCTTGATTATCACCCTCATAAGTTTGTCTAAAAGTATTATAATTTTCTACAAAACTGTTAATGGCTACAAAAATCGAATTGATATCATTTTTAACATCAAAAATTAGAGGCTTAGGAGGAACTGCTTTCAAAGTAATGTCTAGTCCATCATATATTTGTAATTTATTTGTGATGCTTTTTATGATAGCTCCATCAACTTTTACTTCTGCATCGGTTGCTTTTTGTATAGGTTGTTCTTTAAAAATATTTTGGAAAACAGAGTTGGAATTTTGATTATCGAGCTCTTGTCCATCAACAATAATTTTGAATGCATTTTCAACACCCGATCCGAGGGATTTTAACATCAATGAATATTTTCCTTGACCAACCTGTAATACATCAGCATGTAAATTGGTGCTTTTTTCAAATTCATTTATTTTATATGCTATTTTATCAAGATTATCTCCCTGATTTATTGTAACTGTCTTGTACTCATTAAGCTTAATAAATGGCTGAGTATTTTTAAACACACCTTCTGGATCATCTATTCTAATAGAATTTTCAGCACCTGTTTTTTCAGATCTTAAAATGATTCGATATTTATTGTTTGTATCTTTTACTACATCTGCTTTCACATCAATTTTAAGTTTATTAATCTTTTCACAAAGTGATTGTAGACTATCACCTATCTTTAAATCGATATTTTTATCATTAATCAAAAACTTCCCTGGTAAAAACTGCCCTTGACTATTTCCTACAACGCCATAATCATTATCAAATTCTTGCTGAGATTGAATTGCATTATTTTGTTCTAATATTTGGAATGATCCAGGCTTTAAAAGATTTACATTAGTTCCTTCTAAGCTTTGTGTTACACTGCTTATTCTACTACTGAAAACTATACTTTGAAGTTTTTCAGGTAATGCGATTTTTTCTACTTGAATGCTTATAGGAGAACCAGAAACTCTATATTCAGGTTTAACATTGAGATCTATATAGGATATAAATTCTGTAACTGGCATACCTATTGGTAAAGGTACTTTTTCATCAAAAACATTTTGATTATCTAATTTTGATGACACAAATTTCTCTATATCAACACGTAACTTATTACCTAAATCCTCAAATTTTTTACATGCAACCTTTTGATGATCTATGGAAACTTTATCATCTTTTATTTTTTGAATTTTTGCTTTTGAAGGCTTTGTTAAGAGCTCAACAACTTTTTTTATATCTCTAATATTAACTAATTCACCGTTAATATTGACCTCAGGTAATTTTATTGACATGAGATTATTTGAAAAAATGTTTTTTTCTTATAAAAGTATATCATATCTTAAGTTTTAAAAAACTATGCCAAGTATAAAAAATAGTAGAATTTTACCATATACAATAGAAATCCTATACAGTGTGATTAGCGACGTAGAAAAGTATGACAAATTCATACCATGGTGTAAAAATATTACTATTGTTTCTAAAAAAGATAGAGAAGTTATTAGTGATGTAGAAGTAGAGTTTTTATTCATTAAAGAGAAATATAGATCTATTGCTAAATTTAAGCCACCCAAACTAAAAAATGGTGAAATTACTGCAAAAACTGATATTGAAATGATAGAAGGTCCATTTTCATATTTTTCAACTATGTGGGATTTAAAAGCTATAGGTGAAAATAACACACTTGTTGATTTTATATGTGATTTCTCATTTAAAAATACAATATATAATGGCATTGCAAGCACTGTTCTTATTCCTGCAAATGAAAAAATCATTGATGCATTTATTAAAAGAGCAGCTGCTTTAACTAAAGTTTCATAGGGAAGTATGATATATGATATAATAACAAACAATTAAATAATAAATATTACGTCAATGAAAATTTCCGATTTATCAAACGTTATACAACATAAGCTCGTTGAATTATCTAATATTGAAACAGCAATAGAACTGGAGGAGTTTGGAGAAGTAGTACAAGTGATGGATGGCATAGCTATAGTGTATGGCTTAAAAAATGTACAGTATAATGAAATGGTAATTTTTGAGACGGGTGTTAAAGGCATTGTGATGAATCTGAAAGATGATTCAATAGGTATTGCTGTTTTGAATGACAATAAATCAATTAAAGAAGGAGACACTGTCAGGAGAACTAAAAAACTTTCTATGATGTTTGCAGGCAAAGGTGTTCTTGGGAGAGTTATAAATGCAGTGGGAGATCCAATCGATGGCAAAGGACCCTTGGTTGACGTGGAAGAGTTACCAATTGAAGGGAATGCACCTGATATTATTTCTCGTAAGTCAGTTTTTAAACCTATGCAGACAGGAATAAAAATTATAGATGCTCTGATACCTATAGGACGTGGTCAAAGAGAATTGATTATAGGTGATAGACAAACAGGTAAAACTACAATCGCACTTGATACAATCATTAATCAGAAAAATTATAACGATAACGCGCCTGAAAATGAAAAGGTGTATTGCATATATGTTGCAATAGGTCAAAAACAATCATCTGTTGCAAGAATTATAAGGATGCTTGAAGAAAATAATGCAATGGAATACACGACAGTAGTAGTTGCAACAGCAGCAGAAACAGCAACAATGCAATACATAGCACCTTATGCTGGTTGCGTGATAGGTGAATACTTCCGTGATAATGGAATGCATTCATTGATAGTATATGATGATTTGAGTAAACATGCAGTTGCATATAGACAATTATCTCTTTTATTAAAGCGCCCTCCAGGACGTGAAGCATACCCTGGAGATGTTTTTTACTTACACTCACGTTTATTAGAAAGATCAGCTCAGTTGAGTGATGTTAAAGGAGGTGGTTCTATGACAGCTTTACCGATAGTTGAAACACAAGGTGGGGATGTGTCATCATATATTCCAACCAATGTTATATCAATTACAGATGGGCAAATTTTTCTAGAAACAGATCTGTTTTATAAAGGCATAAGACCAGCAGTAAATATTGGATTATCTGTTAGTAGAGTTGGGTCAGCTGCACAAACTAAAGCTATGAAATCTGTTGCAGGTAAAATCAAGTTAGAGTTAGCACAATACAGAGATATTGAAAGCTTCTCACAATTTTCTTCAGACTTAGATATTTCGACAAAAAAAATGCTTGCAAATGGACAGAAGATGATTGAGTTATTAAAGCAAAAACAACATCATACTTATCCTATGCATGAACAGGTAGTACTGCTCTTTGCAGCTATGAATGGATACATTGAAAAGGTCAATTTAAATGATATCAAAGTTTTTGAAGTTGAATTACTACTATCAATAAAACAATCTAACAAAGAAATTCTTGATATAATAAAGAAAGAAGAGAAACTTACTGATGATACTATCAAAAAACTTCACTCAATAATCTCTGATTTTATAGATACAAGATTTAAAAATAAATAAGCAATGTCATTAGGTGATTTAAAAAGACGTATTACTACTATCAAAAATACTAGTAAGATAACAAAAGCTATGTCTTTAATCAGTGCTGCTCAATTAAGTCAAATAAAGCATCTGTCAAGATCTTTTAATCCATATAAAGAACTTATTGAAAAAATCACTTCTGAAATAGCTTATGAAAACAGGAATCGTTTTGATCAAGATCTTGAATTCATCACTTTACCAAATGAAATAGTTGTAGAGAGTGCGCGAAAATTTTTATCTCTAAATGCAAATCATATTTCTGATACCAGGAAACTCATTGTAATCATAACATCTGAAAAAGGATTATGTGGGTCTTTTAACTCCTCTGCCGTAAGTCGAGTACTTGATCTAGTTGATCATCAAACAGATATTTTATGTATTGGTAAAAAAGGATATGAAATGCTTTTAAGACAACAAAGACTTGATAAAAAACCAAACATATTAAAAAATCACTATATTGAATTGAATCTAAAGCAGACTCATCCAAAAATAGTTATGGGTCAGATCACAAAGCCAATACTACAGCTCATTGCTTCAAATGCATATTCAGACGTCAAAATAGTTTATACAGAATTTATTTCAATGTTGAAACAAGAGTTGGTTGTAAAATCTCTGTTTCCACTTATCATTGAACACAAACCAGAAAATACTTTTGATTTTGATAGCAAGCCAATTACAATGCTTCAAAATATCATTCCACAATACTTACATTCAATTATTCATAGTTGTATTTTACATAGCTTACAAAGTGAAACAGTGAAAAGAATGGTAACAATGGACAGCTCAAGTAAGAATTCACAGGAAATGCTCAATGATCTAAGTTTACAATATAATAGAGCTAGGCAGACAAAAGTGACAATGGAGCTAATAGAAGTGATCTCTGGTATGCAATGATACATTGTACTAAAAAGATTGAGTTTGATGCAGCACACAGGATTATAGGGCATGATGGGGGATGTCAGATGGTTCATGGACACAGATATGCGGTGGAGTTCACATTCGCATCAGCAGATCTAAACCCGATGGGTATGGTAATAGATTTCAAAGAGATCAAAAATAGGTTCAAACATTGGATAGATACAAATTGGGATCACAATATCATCTTACATAAGGATGATAAATCTTTGGGTGATATGATTCAAGGATATACAGGACAGAAGGTTTTCTATTTAGATTATAATCCTACCTCAGAAAACATTGCTTATTATTTATTTAATTTTGTGCTCAAGGAGGTCTTTAAAGACTTACCTGAATATATTTCATTGTGTAAGATGATAAGGGTTTTTGAAACCCCCACATCAAATTCATGCTATTCTTTATTGTAAACCAAGATATTGCTCCTGCTGCAAATTTCCCAACCTCATTACTATAATAGATCTCATATTATGTCTCGCAGCATAGTTTGTAACTTCATATCCCAATCCAATCTCCTTAAAGAATTCATGAGAAATTAAAAAGTTTAGATATTTGTGTAACCCCCTCCCTTATTAAAAGTTTATTTACTTTTTATCATCAGTAGTACCAGCATTTTTTTTGATTTTATCTCTAGCTTTCACTATTGCTTCAGTGATCTTTTCATAACTTACTGCTCCAACTAAAATCTCATCACCTATTATATAAGTAGGGGTACCTTGTAGATGCATGTTATTTGCAATGATACTATTTTGTTTGATTCGCTCTTCTATCTTATCCATGTTTTTTCTATCATCTATAAAGCTTTGGAGCTTCGCTACATCTATTCCACTATTGCCCGCCAATTGCATCATATTATCTCTATTTTTTGGTAGCTTTGAGTTCAGAAGCTGTATCTGGAATTGTAGATATTTACTTTGATCGAGCATGCTTACTGTAGTAGCAAACCTTGTAGCTTCAATTGACTCAGCACCAAGCATTGGCAACTCTATGAATATCATATTGATATCCGGGTTTTGCTCAAATAATTTACCATTTGTTTCTAACATTTTTACGCAGTAGCCACACGAATAATCAAAAAACTCTATCACCTTGATAGGCGCATCAATCTTACCAATAAATGTAGTTAGTGAACCTGATTTGATATCATTTGTGATTGTTTCAACTCCCTGACTGATTGATTTATGTTGTGCTTCTAAATTTTTTTGTTTGTAGAAGTTTTCAAGAGTTGATGCAACTATTTCTGGATGAGTCATTATGAAATTTTCAATGATAGGATTTAGAGATCCTGCATCAGCGCTTCCACCACTGGTGAATTTTGTATTTACTGTATCAATTTGACTTTGTAAATTTGCAATTTCTTTATCTAGAGTTGAGATTATATTTTGTCTTAATTTATCATTTTCTGTTTCTACTGTACTGTTGCTGTATTTCATATAGGCAAAAACTAGGCATATAAAAAAACCTATAACTAGGAAATAAGAAAGAATTATTTTATGATTCATATTATTAATGTGTCTAACTTTTAATTAAAAGTTTATATAACTCCATATTTACTGTAAAAAGTAAAGAGATTTTATTATTAATACTGATATTTTATTACTTTTTTTAATATATACAACAGATAAAAATGAAACAAGCAACTGACCCAGAAGCATCAGCATATGTTGATGCCTCAGCTGGTAGTGGGAAAACAAAGTTATTGGTTGACAGGATAGTTCGGATGTTGATTTATGGCGTAAAACCATCAAAAATCTTGTGTATTACATTTACAAGTGCTGCTGCTGAGGAAATGTATGAGAGATTACAACACAAACTGCTGTTATTTCTTACAATAGATGAAGATAAATTAAAGCATAGTCTCTTTGATTTAAATGGTTACATTCCAACAAATCAAATGATACAGAGAGCAAGAAGTCTTTTTGGCCACTTCATCAGCGATAGGCCTAAAATCCAAACCCTGCATGGTTTTTGTTCAAAAATATTACAAAAAATGCATGTAATAAATTTGCAGGACAACATTAGAAGTGACTCAACTAAAATACTCGACGATAATGAAAAAACTGATTTATTATACGAAAGTTTCAATGAAATTATTTCAAACTTTGATAATCAAATCATAAATAATTCTTTAAAAACTCTCTTAAAAAAATATGAAGCATCTTATCTATTTACACTCATTTGTGAGTTTTGGAATGGCATAGCGAGTTCAAATAGCAATCAATTTTTTGATTTATTCGCTGAAAAGTATCTTCTAGAATCTGATATCTTAGAAATGCTAAAGCAAAAATTGTATGATTTTTTTCAAACTGATGTAAGTAAATCAGAACAAGCCATTATTGATGATCATATTAAAAAATTAGATAAAGTTCTTTTGAATGAAGCATTTGAAGTTCTCAAGCAATCTGAAAACATTACATCAAAGAAAGCATCTGAGATAATCCAGAGATTTTTAGAAAAACAAAATAGAGAAACTTTCTTTGAATATGTTGGGATATTGCTCACAGGTGATTTCAAACCAAGAGCAAGATTACCTTTAAATGCTGATGCAGCAAAGGAATTCGTACATATAAAAGACTTTCTACTAAATGAGCAAAAAATGCTTCAAGATACGATAGAGCTAATTCATCAGGTCTCAGCAGCTGAAATAAACGCTGCATTTAGTGTTCTTTCTTGGTCTGTATTGAAAAATTTCAATGAAAAAAAACAGCATCTAAATCTGTTTGAATATTCAGATCTCATAAGACATACAACCAATCTCATGCAGCATAGTGAAGATAAGATGACTTTACTATACTCAATAGATGTGATGATTGACCATATAATGATAGATGAAGCTCAAGACCTCAGTGAGATGCAGTGGTTATTGATTCAAACTATAACAGATGAGTTTTTCGCTGGTCTTGGCACAACAGCAAATAAACGTACAATCTTTATCGTAGGGGATTTTAAACAGGCTATTTTTGGATTTCAAGGAGCTGCACCAAAGATATTTCAGGATGTTAAAGGGTTTTATAGAGAGAAAGTAATTGGCATTGGTAAAAAATGGCATGAAATACAACTAGATACATGCTTTCGATGTACTCCTGAGATTCTAAATCTTGTTGATAGAGTATGTAATACAGATTATGCGAAAGATGCTTTTAATGTTGTTAATTCTTCAATTCTACATAAATCTATACATAATTTTGGTCACGGTAAAATTGAAATACATCAAATTGATTCTGAATTAGAGACAAAAAATAATAATAAAGATATTTCATGGCATCTCCCAACTAGCCAGCAAAAAGTAGATGTGGAAAAAGATGAGCAGTGGTTAATAGCAAATAAAATAGCTGAAACAATTCATCTGTGGTTAACTAATGATAAAAAAATTGGACCAAACAAGATTTCGATCTTGCCACAAGACATACTGATTCTCCTCAGGAAAAGATCTAAACTGCAAGATCATTTAGTAGATGCCTTACAAAAGTTCAACATACCTATTACAAATTTAGCAGCTAAAGAGTTTAGAAATAGTATTCATATTTATAATCTTTTAGCTACTGCACAGTTTGCTTTACAGCCCCTTGATGATATGAATCTTGTTGCTCTTCTGAAATCTCATCCATTCAGATTATATGATGAAAGTATAATGGAAATCTGTATAGGTCGTGAAACAAGTGTTTGGGAAAGAATTAATTCTGATGAATCTTATAAAGTGTTGTCAGAGATACTCATAAACTCTCAGAAGATGGATGTGCAAAGCTTTTTTCAATGGTATCTAGATGTTGTATATAAAATCTCTAATTCTGAAACAACTAGGTTTATGGGATATGTTTTATCATATTGTGGAAACGTAAACCCGCTAAGTATTTCACTTAAAGGCTTTGTTGTTTGGATACATGAAATTCTCAGTCAGAAACAACAGAGAGTATACGATAATAAATCTGTACGTATAACCACTGTGCATTCTGCTAAAGGCCTTGAAGCTCCAGTTGTTATTCTTGCTGATGCATCATCATCAGAAAGTATGTCTACAATAAAATTCGCATATGAAGGTGATATGTTTATTTTAAACATAAAAAATTCAAGTAAAGCAGCAAAAGAAATGTTCCTGCGTTATAATGATAAATCTGCAAAGGAGAATATGAGATTGTTGTATGTTGCAATGACAAGACCTAAATATGAACTGCATGCATTTGGCTCTAATAACGAAAAAAACAGTTGGTATACAATGATAAAAGATTCACTATCATTTGATAGTATTGATGCTGAATAATGAATACTTAGTAGATTTTTTATGTTCTATATGATTGCATACACTGCATTTATGGGTTTTGATTATCTTATCTGCTTTTACTGATAAAGCCCATTGAATTAATGAAATTCTGTATACAATAGTCTCAATACATATATTTCCAGTTCTGATGCGTGACCAGTTTGCCTTGCAAACTTTGCATCTATGTGTAAACCATAAATAAAAGTATGTTGTAAATCCAACCAATGCAGAACTGATTAAGAAAAAACTGATCACTGATATAAACCAATGTATGCTTGCAACAGTAAGGATGTTTTGCAGGATCACTCTTTCAAACAAGCAGGTCATCATCAACATTGTCAATGGTGCTGCTATTGTTATTCTATCCTTAAGCCCCTTGGCTAAAATGTTTATATTTTCGTTATCCATTGTTAGATTTCGATCAACATCTTAATAGGTTTTTCAATTAACTGCTTTACCTTTACTAGAAATTGCACAGCTTCTTTACCATCTATAATTCTATGATCATATGAGAGAGCAATGTACATCATAGGCCTCAAAGCAATCTCACCATTAGGTAGTCCAACTGGCCTTTGCACTATATTATGCATACCTAGAATACCTGATTGTGGTGGATTAATGATTGGAGTTGATAGAAGTGAACCATAAGTTCCGCCATTTGTAATTGTAAAAGTACCACCAACCATATCACTCATTGACAGCTTTCCATCACGTGCTTTTTTACCAAGATTTGCAATTGATTTTTCAATGTCTGCGAGTGATAATGAATCTGCATTCCGTAAAACAGGTACAACAAGTCCACTTTCAGTTCCAACAGCGATACCTATATCATAAAAATGTTTATACACTACTGCATCTCCATCAATCTCTGCATTAACCATTGGAAACTCTTTTAGAGCAGTTATGACTGCCTTTACGAAGAATGACATAAAACCTAGCTTAACATTATGTTTTTTCTGAAATTCTTCTTGATTTTCACTTCTGAGTTTCATCACTTCAAACATGTCAACTTCATTAAATGTTGTGAGGATTGCAGCTGTGTTTTGAACATCTTTCAGCCTCTTAGCAATTGTCTGACGAAGTCTACTCATCTTAGTCCTAGTTTCTTTGCCTTGTATAACTTCAGATGGTCTTGTAGATTGAATCACTTCAGCTTTAGGAGTTTGTATAGCAGACATAGCATCACCTTTTGTTATCCTGCCTTCTTTACCAGTGCCAGAAACTTCACTTGGTTTAATGTTATTAGAATCTAGGATTACTTGTGCTGCAGGTGATGGGAAGTTTTTTGCTGCTATATCTGACTCTTTTTTAACTTCTTGTACAGTCTGTTGACTAGATTTAACTTCTGAGGCTACAGAAAAAGGAGCACTTAATACACTAGAATCTATAGTACCTAGAATAGCCCCAATTTCAACATTAGATCCTGTTTGAGATATTATTTCAGATAGCTGTCCACTCTCTGCAGCTACTACCTCAAGAGTTACCTTATCAGTTTCTAATTCAACAACCACTTCATCTTTTGAAACAAAATCACCACTGTTTTTATACCATTTAGCAACTGTTGCTTCTGTGATAGATTCACCCAGTGCAGGTACAATAATTTGAATTTTAGACATATTTTACTTTTTTTATTAACTATAATTTATTTAAATTGCATCTTGTAATAGATTTTCCAATTCAGTTTGATGTAAACTCGCAAAGCCAACTGCAGGTGATGCAGAGCTTTTTCTACCTGCATATTTTAGCTTTATATCAAGTGTTGCAAAGATTGGTTGGATAAATGAGTATGCACCCATGTTTTCTGGTTCTTCCTGACACCAAATAAACTCAGCATTTGTACTTGTTGAAACTATCTGAGATACTTTTGATATAGGGAATGGATATAGTTGCTCAAGCCTTACTATGCTTACATTTTCAGCTTTTTTTGATTCTCTATGCTCCAATAGATCATAATAAACTTTTCCACTGCAGAAAATTATTTTCTGAGATTCATTTAAATTACCATCTACTATCACTGGTTCAAATTTAGTATTTACATCCATTTCACTAAGTTGCGATACAGCTAATTTGTTTCTCAAGAGAGACTTAGGACTCATGATAATTAAAGGTTTTTTTACTGATTGCATTACTTGTCTTCTCAGAACATGAAAAATTGAAGCTGGAGTTGTACAGTTACATACCTGGATGTTATTTTGAGCACAAAGCTGTAAGAATCTCTCAAGCCTTGCAGAACTATGCTCAGGACCTTGCCCTTCATAGCCATGCGGCAATAACATTACTAGATTGTTTAGCATTCCCCACTTGCTCTCTGCTGCTGATATGTATTGATCTATAATTATTTGTGCACCATTTGCAAAATCACCAAACTGAGCCTCCCATATTGTGAGTGCGTTGAGAGATGACATAGAATATCCATATTCATATCCTAAAACAGCAAATTCAGATAAAAGACTGTTTGATATGGTGATTTTTCCTTTAGCATCAAGATGATTCAGAGGTATATATTTATTACAATTCAGTTGATCAGTTAAAACTGCATGTCTATGTGAAAAAGTACCTCTTTCAACATCTTGCCCAGTAAATCTTATATTAAATCCTTCTGATATCAGGCTTGCAAAAGCAAGTGCTTCACCTGTTCCCCAATCGATATTTTGACCAGTTTCTAACATTGTTTTACGAAGCTCAAGCTGCCTAGCGATTTTAGAATTTACATTGAAATCTGATGGGATTGCAGTGAGCTTAATTCCTAATTCTTTGAGAGTCTCTGCTGAAACCCCTGTGTTAACAATACTTATCGTTGTTATATCTCCATCACCTAGCTTTGAAATACCTACATCATTTGTATCTTTGTACAATTCGTACATTTGCTTTTCTGCAGAAACATGTTTTTTGAAAATATCATCTGAATCATGTTTCTCATAAGGAGCCTCACCATTAAATATCTTTTTAGCCAATTCAAACTCTTGATCCATAAAATTCATGCAATCTTTAGACAATTGCTCAATATTTATTTCTTTATCAAGTTTACTAAGCTTTGCAGAGTATAGATCTATACAATCTTTAAATTCTTTTGAATGAATTTGTGAATACATTTTTGGTTGAGTAAACATTGGCTCATCACCTTCATTGTGCCCATACTTCCTATAACAAACTATATCAATTACAATATCTTTTTTGAAAAGTAATTTATATTCAAATGCTAATCTCACAGCATAAACAACTGCTTCTGGATCATTACCATTAACGTGTATTACCGGTATGTTAAATCCTTTAGCGACATCACTACAATATCTTGTACTGCGATCTTTAGATGGGTCTGTTGTGAAGCCAATTTGATTATTGATAATTATATGTAATACGCCTCCGACATCATATGCATTCAATTTACTCATAGCAATTGATTCCATTACTATACCTTGCCCTGCAAAAGATGCATCTCCATGTATAAGCACAGGTATCACTTTATCTTGATCATCTTTTAAATCTTGCTTAGCTTTAACAATACCCATCGCAACTGAATTAACACTCTCAAGATGTGAAGGGTTGTATGTCAATGATATATGGACATTTTTATCATCTACTTCTACATAATGATCATATCCTAAATGATACTTCACATCACCTACAAAGCTAGGTAATTCTGAATTAATTGCATATCCCATGAATCCTGCAAAGATATTGCTGTATGGCTTATGTAGAACTTGTGAAAGAGTGCTTAGACGACCTCTATGTGCCATTCCTATAACCATTTCTTCTATACTATTTGATGCACACAATCTTACTATTTCTTGTAATGCTAATATACTTGATTCTCCACCTTCAGCTGAAAACCTCTTTGCTCCAAGGAATTTTGTATGTAAATAGTTTTCAAACATCTTGGTATTCAGAAGGACTTGTAAAAAATACTCCCTTTCATCATTGTTGAAAAAACTTTCAATTTTCCAAGCTTCAGATTCAACCTTATTATAAAGCCAATCCTTCTCATCGAGGTTATCAATATGTTCAAATTCAAAACCGATGCTTCCACTGTATGTTTGTTTTAAAACAGATTCCAACTCACCTAATGATATATTATTGAAAATACTGCTATCTGATAGATCTACCGAATCATTTTTATCAGTAATCTTTACTTGATGATTTGTCACAATATTTTGTCTTCCTAAAGGATCTAGATTGGCACCTTGATGACCGTATTGTCTGTAGTATCTTAAGAGATCATATCCAAAAGAATTACCTTGCTTTGTTTGATTTTCAGTTTTTATACCATCATTTCTTATTAATGAGTTATTTATTGAGCTAAAATATTCAATCCAAGAACTGTCAACACTATTTGGTTCTTGTAAATATTGATTATATAATTCTTCAAGGAATTTGGTATTAAGCACTGAAACTGATGATTTATTATTCATATTCTAATTAACTTATGTTTTCTCAGTAATTTGCATAATCTTAAATAAAATTGCAACTATTTTTTTTTTAAAAAAAGATCAGTGTTGCTATAATGTAGAAATAGCAATTTTAGAGTGGTATATTGTAAATTACAAGAAAAACTAATAAGTTCAAATTTATCCAAGATTTTTTACTATATGTACATAAATTCTTAATATATTAGTGATAAAAACTTAAATATATATAAATTTTAAATCTACTCAAGAAATATGCAACAAATGAATCCTGCAATGTTTAAGCAGCAAGACACTCCATTAAAAGAGGGTCTATTAGCTTGTAAAGTTATGTTAAAGTACATACTGTTTTTCGGATGTATGATAAACTTATTGTTACTTTCAACCCCTATCTACTCGATGCAGGTCTTAGACCGTGTTTTATCAAGTGGTAACTTAGACACTCTTTTAATGTTAAGTCTTGTGATAGTTCTAGCATTGATATTATTAGGGTTTTTACAAGGAGCTAGATCATTTGCAATGAATAGAATGGGTAATTGGTTTGAGAAGAAACTTGCAGAAACAGTATTTTCTAGTTCAGTCAATGCATCTTTAATGTCAAAAGGTAATGCAAACAGTCAGCAGTTGCGTGATTTACAAACTATAAAAACATATATTACAAGTCCAGGGCTTGTTGCTATGATGGATTTACCATGGGCACTCATATTCTTAGCAGTCTTATTTATGCTCCACGCAGCTATGGGTTTCTTGACAATTATAGGAGGAGCAATGTTGATCGTAGTTGGTTTGATAGCAGATAGATCAACAAAGCCACTTCTTGAAACAAATAACGATAACTTTGTGAAGAGTATGAGATACGTTGAGCAATCAGCTAGAAATGCTGAAGTAGTAAAAGTTATGGGAATGTTAGACAACGTCATATCTTCATGGCAAAAGCTGAATAAAAAAGTTCAAACAACTCAATCTTTAAGTGTTGAAAGACAAGCGATTTTCACAGAAGTTACAAAGCTGATCAGAACAGTAATACAAATATCAGTTACAGGTGTTGGTGCTTATCTAGTAATTCACAATGAGTTTTCATCTGGTGCAATCATCGCCAGTTCATCACTTGTTGGTAGAGCTCTTTCTCCATTTGAAGTAGCTATAAATTCATTGAAAGGTTATATCAATTGTAAAAAAGCTTATGATAGATTAAATAGCTCATTTGTTGTGAGTGCGCAAAGTGATAGTAATATGTCACTTCCTGCACCTGAAGGCAGAATGGAAGTTGAAAATCTTTATTTTGCAGCTCAAGGAATGCAAAAGCATATTTTAAAAGGCATCACATTTAACTTAAATCCAGGTGAAACACTTGTTATAGTTGGCCCTAGTGCATCTGGTAAAACAACTTTAGCTAAGGTCTTAGTAGGTTGTTATGAACCTTCGATTGGTTCTGTGAGGATTGATGGTGCAAGTCTTAAAGATTGGAAATCAACTGACTTAGGTAAGTATATAGGTTATTTACCACAAGACGTTGAACTTTTCAGTGGCTCTGTAAGAGAAAATATTGCACGGATGGATATGAATGCTGATCCTGAGGATGTAGTAATTGCTGCACAGCTTGCAGGAATACATGATATGATTTTACAGCTTCCAAAAGCATATGATACTGAAATTGGTCCAGATGGATCAGTTTTATCAGGTGGACAAAAGCAAAGGTTAGGCCTAGCTAGAGCATTTTTTGGCGCGCCTAAACTTCTTGTATTAGATGAGCCTAATGCTAGCCTTGATGCTATTGGTGAGGAAGCTTTAGGTTCTGCAATAGAGTTTGCAAAAGAAGAAAAAATAACAACAATCTTGATATCTCATCGTCCTGCAATTCTAAATTTAGCTGATAAAATAATGGTTGTAAAAGATGGTGTAATGGTTGCATTTGGTTCGAAGGGAGAAATGATAGGTGAGGTTCAAAAACTCATGTCAGGAAAAGCAAAAATTTAAAATTGTTAATAAAAAAAATAAACTATTTATATGACTAAGGATAAAAAAGATGAAGGTTTTGCAACTCTACCTAAATGGAAAGAAATTAAAGAGTTTTTTAAATCTCTGAAGACATTTCTCTTTGCAACCTCTATCGAAAAATCGCAATACTTTTTAAAGGTAAAAGACGATCTAAAACAAGAAGTGGCTAAGCCAATAAAATTTGCAGTAGTGATAATTGGTGTCACTATTTTCTTCTTCGGAATATGGGGAGGATTAGCTCCTCTAGATAGTGCTATAACAGCTGGTGGAAGCATTGTTTTAAGTGGTAATAGAAAGATTATTCAACATGACAGTGGTGGTGTTATAAAAAAGATTCTTGTGAGGGATGGAGATGTTGTAACAGTAGATCAGCCACTAATAGAGTTAAGTCAAGTCACAGCTGCTTCAAATTCTAATATAACCTTATCACAACTTAGACATTTAGCTGCTACTGAAAGGAGGCTTTTAGCCGAAGAAAGCTATGCTGAATTAATAGACTTTACAAGCCCATATTTGGATTCTAATGAGCAAGAAGTACAGCGTTTAATTACCAACCAGAATCAGATTTTTAGTATAAAAAAAGCTGCTCTACAAGGTAATCTGGATATTTTAAACAAAAGAATAGAGCAAATTCAGGAAAAGATTATCGGTGAAAAGGGTGGTTTGAAATCACTACAATCACAGTTGGTAAGTGCACGTGCTAATCTTGCTGATGCTGAACAATTGTTCAAAAAAGAAGTCATGAATAAGACTAATTTGATGCAAGCAAGAAGTGATGTACAACGTCTTGAAGGTCATGAATCACAAATTAAAGGAAACATTGCAGCAAGTGAGCAACAAATCATAGAAACTCAAATACAATTGTTGAACGTAAAAAATGAGTTCATGCATAAAATTGAAGACGAATATAAACAAAATCATGTCACATACTTAGAATATGAACAAAGGTATTTGAATGCTAAAGAAATGCTTGAGCGTACTGTGATAAAATCCCCTGTTAATGGCGTTGTATCATCTATGGTCTATCATACAATCGGAGGCGTGATATCTCCTGGTACACAAATTATGGAAATTACTCCACAAGATGATGAATTAATTATTGATGCATTTGTATTGCCACATGAAGTGAATACAGTTACAGTTGGTACACCTGTCAAAATACAACTAAATCCTTATAAACAAAGGCTCGTTCCAAGAATAGATGGAAAGGTAACATATGTTTCTGCAAACACAATGGTACGTAATACAGAAAAAGGTCAATCAGAGTTTTTCATTGTGAAAGTTAAAATAAATAAAGAGGAGATAGATAATTTAAATGCAGATGTTAAGATATATCCTGGGATGCCAGTCACTGTGTTTATTATCCGTGGTACAAGAACATTTTTACAATATTTGTTATCTCCGATAATAGATAGCTTCCACAAAGCCTTTAAAGAGGCTTAATCTAATGCCCTTTTACCGGGGCATATTTCAATGACAATAAAAATCTTAAGATATAGGCTATAAAACTAATCAAAGCGATCAGAACAAGCATAGATAAAACAACAGAATTGTTTGTATAAAAGCTTATTTTATAGAAAGTAGCAGCAATTATGTAGGCAAAAACCGTATAGAATATGCTGCTGTATACTGCAACTTTTGTACTGACTTCTTTTTGCATTACACTAAAGACACTTATGCATGGAAAATATATCAGGACAAATAAAAGATAAGCAAAAGCATTTGTATCATAATGGAAATACTTCTGTACTAATTCTCTTGGGTCTATTTCAGACTGTTCTTTTATTTCGTATAGCGTAATTAGATTGGGTGTGACTACTTCCTTTGCAATGATTCCAGTAAGTAAACTAACAGTTGCTGGCCAGTTCTCAGAATCTATTCCTATCGGTTCAAATACATAAGCAAATTTTTTACTGCAAGCGACCAATAATGAGTTTTCACTTGTTTCATTTAAAGTTACTTCATTAAGTTTTAAACTAAATACATTTGATGGAACCGATGCTAGTAAATAAAGTATTACTGACATCACAGTTATTGTCATGCCAGTTTCTAATATAAAGTGTTTAATTTTAGTTATAGAGTGTTTTAAGATATTTGAAATTCTAGGTGTTTTATATTTAGGTAGTCTTGAAATTGATACATTAGTTTGATTATTTTTTCCAAAATATGGTTTCAATGTTAAAGCCACAACAGAAGCTAAAAATATACTGAAAAAATATAAGCAACATATAACAATTGCTGCATTCTTAGGAAAAAATGCAGAAGAAAACAATGCAAAGACTGTGAGTCTAGCACCGCATGACATGAATGGTATGAGTATAATTGTTAAAAGTCTTTGTTTACTATCTTCTATTATTCTTGTACCCATTATCGCTGGTACATTACATCCAAAGCCAACTATTAATGGAATAATTGCTTTACCTGAAAGCCCTACTTTTGATGCTAATCGACCCATTGTTATAGAAACTCTTGTCATGTATCCACTTTCATCAAGAAATCCAAGTGCTGTATATAATATCATCAGTAATGGTATGAATGACGCTATGGTCCTTATTCCACTACCTATACCAAATTTATACACCTTAGATATAAAGCTTGGTGCACCTAATAAGTTTAAAATATTTATGACCGGCTCTATAATAATAGTATCCACAAAGTTTTCAAACATTGATTTAAAGATATCACCACCAATAATTGTCATACAAAGAATTAATGAAACCACAAATATAAAAATAGGTATTGCAAGAAACCTATTCATTACGATTGCATCTATTGCATTACTAAATTCTTTTTTATTTGTTTGTTTGAAGCTTAGATCTTTTAGAATACTGCTTATAAATTCATTCCTTAGGGTTTGAATTTTTGTATAATTATCTTCAGACTTAACAAATAAATTAATAGATTCTATTATGTTAGAATTAATATCTATTGGATAATTCATTACTTTACAGTGATTCAAAGGAGACTCTAAAAAACCTTGATGTCTATTTGCACAGTATTGCTTAATTTTATTAATGATCTCTCCTATAACACCTTTTGTGGTAAAATTGACATGTAAGACCTCACAATTAAAAAAATCTAATTTAGAGTTATTATCTAGCTTCCCATTTTGATCAACTAGAATCATAAGTATTGGTGTACCTGTCTCATATAGTTCTATTGAGAGTTTTAAATCTTTTTTAAGATGCTCTACAGTTACAACATTAACTATTAAATCAAGTTTTTGCTCAAGTAAAAATTTTATACTAGTAACTTGATCAAGTGACTGATTTGTACCTATAATACTTTTTATCCCAGGTAAATCAAAGATTTGAATTTCCTTTGAGAAAAGCATCTTTGCATTTGAAATATCTACAGTAACACCTTCCCAGTTCCCAGTTTTGTTTTTTTTTCCTGTTAAGAGATTAAAAAGGGTTGTCTTTCCAACGTTTGCACATCCTGCTATCGCTACTTTCAACATCGGATTTATATAATATCTAAAATAGTAGTAATAAAAATTTTGAATTTGTAAAAAACACTATAACATCTAAATAAATAATGCAATTATGTCAGTTAAATAAACAAAATTTATATAAAAATAAGTAGTGAATTTTGTAACAATACATATCAAAATCATATACTAACTAATAAACATTCCTTGTATAAAGGTTACTTTTGGTATATAATAAGTACAATAATTTTTAGGAGTGTAGCTCAACTGGTAGAGCACCGGTCTCCAAAACCGGGGGTTGGGGGTTCGATCCCTCTCGCTCCTGCCATGTTAGCATCATATTTTTTATATAATTTTTTGTATTTCATGCAGTTTATAAACTCTCAAATATCAAGGCTAGATAAAAACTATGGCATAATCAATTTAGATGCCTCTAGAGCTTCTGTTTTATTTTTATTATTTGCAGTAGCGTCTTTTTTTATGCATTTGATGTTGCATAATTATAACAACTTCAAAGATAATACATACAAAAAGGAAGATTACAGTAGCATGCCTCTGAAAAGTATATCTAGTGCTATAAAAAAAGATATTCCAGAAAAAGCAATCACTACTAATACAGCTCCACAAACATATCCCCAATATAATTTTTCTAAATTACAGAATGATGAGCAAATTATTGCATCAGATGTAAAACTTGCTACTGTAAAAAATAAATTAAATCTAAAGAGACTTGGTAACATCACAGTAATATCAATGCAAACAGGGAATACTTTATCTGAAGCTCTTTCTGCATCCGGTATTATAAATACAAAATCTTATTTAATGGCAACAGCTGTTAATAAAAAATACAAACTTTCTAAAATACAAACGGGTGATATTTTACAAATAATAAAACTATCTAATGATAAATCAAAAAATGACAACATCAAAATCATAATTGCACAAAAGACTGAGATACTTATCAAAGGTAACAC
>CALPOD020000017.1 GCA_943325105.2 Candidatus Fokinia solitaria
TATTTTTTATTTATATTTAAAATATTTCCTTCAAGTTTCACTGTAAGGTTACAAAGATTACTAATTATAGAGTCAATTATGTCAAAATTTTCCATAAGTTTTATCTCCATACCTATTGAGTTAAGACTTTGTTGACTAGATTTCCTTTTATTAAATCTGACCAATTTTACTAGAACCTCCATATCAAAACCATATACTACATTTTCACATGCTGCGTCATGAAATTTTAATGATGTTTGAATTCCTTCTTGAATAATTACAGAATTATTATGAATCCCTTGTTTCAGAAGATGCATGCTATGTCTCTGATTTTTATTGATTTTCAATATATCATCAGCAGAATGTGCAACCATTATACCCATTCCAAATGTTCCACTATTAGCCTTTATAAAGACATGTGGCGAATGATCTACAATTTTATGTTGCTTGTATTTATCATATATTTTACATAAAATTATATCAACTTTTTCTGCAAGTTCTATAAGCCCTATTTTGTTTTTAAAATCCACTCCCTCACAGACATCTATAAAAGTTGATAATATCCAAGGATCAATATCTAAATTTAACTCTTGAATCATTTCAAATGTCAACTCATTATATATCTTTAGATGTGTTTCCTTGCGTCTTTTATACCAACCAAATTCTGGAGATGGAATAACTTTATCTTTTAATCTAATTAGTTCATCTGGACAACCAATGGATAAATCATTGTTTAAAATTATTAGATCTAATTCTTCTAATGATACTTGAGGGCTATCTTGAAAGCCTATAACTTTGAGACTTTCAATATCAATTGTCAAAAGAAATACTTTATCACATATTGACTCTAGAGCTTTTTGTAAAACAGCAACGTTATCTAAATAATGCTGATTCCTTGTGAAATTTTCCACAATTAAGCCAATAGTTTTTGGCGCAAATGTATCTATATGTTTTTTTAATAAAGCTATCAGATGTTTTATGTCTTTGTCTGAAGACAAGTTATTAAATCCACTAGGAAATAAGTTAATGTCAACTGGCGCAATTTTAAAATCTGATTCTCTAATGTCAATTGATGAATATAAGGTTCCAATTGATCCAGTAATCAAATTATTCTTATGTGTTATCCAGTCAAATATCTTTTGACTATTTTGTAGTAATATATCTCTCAGGTTCAACACTTTATATTATTTATCTCTTTAAAAAGTAAAGATATTGTATAGTTTGATTATTGGACTGTAAACCCCCCAAAAAAAATCAAATTACTTAGATCTTTCTAAGTATTCAAGATTTTCAATATTGACTAAAATTTTCTCACCATTTTCAATAAATGGCGGTACAGTAATCTTAACCCCATTAGATAGAACTGCGGGTTTATACGATGAAGAGGCAGTCTGATTTTTCACAACTGCATCACATTCAGCAACTTCCATCACCATTGTATCAGGCAGTTTTATCAGTATAACTTCATTGTTATATGTTTCCAGATGAACCTTAGCGCCTTCATTCAGAAACTTTAGCTTTACTTCATCTATAATGTTTTTATTGACCTCTATTTGTTCGAATGATTCCTCGTCCATAAAGTGTAAAGTGTCTCCATCTGCATAAAGAAACTGAGAAGGTCTCTGCTCAAGTTGTGCTCTCTCAACAGTCTCATCACTTCTAAAGCGAACATTTGTTTTAGTACCAGTACGTATCTGCTTCATTTCAACCTGCATGAATGCACCACCTTTTCCAGGCTGTGTATGCATTGTCTTCAGAACTACCCATAATTTTCCTTCATAGTCGAGTATATGCCCAACTCTAATACTAACTCCGTCTATTTTCATTTTATATTTCTTTTAAATTTTACCTAAAACTTTTGCTATTGTTTTTCCGAGAACAGCAGGCGACTCTGCGATTACAATACCATTACTACGCATAATTTCCATCTTTACTTCGGTAGCACACAGATTTTTAAAACTCAATTATTTTTATCATTGAATCAAATTTCTCTTCGATCTTACTAATTTTTGCTCGAAATTGCTCACCTGTTAAAGGTTTTTGAAGAACCTCAGTATATTGGATTCCGGAGACATCCGCAGGACCGGAAAAATATCTCATATAAAGAATCTCATTTCTTCCATTGAATAAATATTGAATTGCTGCAGTTGAAACTGAGTAATTCCTATAACTTTTTGTATCAAAGATCTTATGATAAGTTTTGACTTGCCCTGTTGTGGCTATATTATTAACAATAGAATTAACTATCTTTTGAGATGATATTGATGTGTTAATTATAAGATTTGCTGTAAATATCTTTGACCAATTATATACAGTTTCGTTCTTAGGTACAAACTCCAGAATTGGTGATTGTCCACTAAAAAATGCATTAACAGATTTGTCATCTGCATGAAATTCTTTCGGTGATGAAAAAATCATGTGCACCTTTGGTTTAGATATTGCATTTACAGGCAAGCTGAGAGTAATCGCATCCGGTAATTCTTTTGCATGTACTGCATTGCTAATAAGCAGTACAAATAAAAATAAGACTTGTTTCATAAAAATAATATGTTTAAATTTTACCTAAAACTTTTGCGACCGTACTGCCTAGTACAGCAGGCGACTCAGCAACTACAATACCATTACTGCGCATAATTTCCATCTTAGCATCTGCAGTATCGTCACCACCAGATACAATGGCTCCAGCATGTCCCATTCTCTTACCATGAGGCGCTGTCTTTCCAGCTATGAATCCTACTACAGGCTTTTTATTTCCAGTGCTTTTTATGAACTCAGCTGCATCTACTTCAGCTCTACCACCAATTTCACCAATCATAACAATCGCATCTGTATCTTTGTCATCCATAAACATAGAAATGACATCTACGAAATTCATCCCACCTAGAGGGTCACCACCAATTCCAACACATGTTGACTGTCCTAAGCCTATCTTTGTGATCTGATTTGCTGCTTCATATGTTAGTGTACCTGAGCGAGAAACTATCCCGATTCTACCTTTTCTATGTATAAAACCAGGCATGATACCTATCTTACATTCTTCAGGTGTAATTACTCCTGGGCAATTTGGACCAACTAGCTTTGTTTTACTTCTACTAACTGCTTTCTTCACTTTCAGCATATCCAACACTGGTATTCCTTCTGTGATGCAAACCACTAAATCTAACTTTGCATCTATTGCTTCTAGAATTGCATCTGCTGCGAATGCTGGTGGCACATATATAACTGATGCTGTTGCACCTGTTTTATGTACTGCTTCAGCTACTGTATTGAATATAGGCAAGCCAAGGTGTAAACCACCACCTTTTCCTGGAGTGACGCCACCAACCATCTTGGTGCCATAAGCTATTGCTTGTTCTGAATGGAATGTTCCCTGCTGACCTGTGAATCCCTGACAGATAACTTTTGTATTGCTATTGATTAATATTGACATAAATACCTCTTAATTTATAATGCGAACTTTATTACCTGCTGTACAGCTTCTTGCAAATCATTTGTTGCAAAGAACTTCACACCCGACTCTTTTAACATCTTATCTGCCTTTTCAGCATTTGTACCATCCATTCTAAGAACTACAGGTATTTCACGTTGCAAATCTTTAGAAGCATCTATAACACCTTGTGCTATGAGATCACATCTCACTATGCCACCCATGATATTTATAAATATTCCTTTTACATTTTGATCAGAAGCTATGATGTGCATTGCCTTAGTGACTCTCTCAGCATCAGCTGTACCGCCAACATCCAAGAAGTTAGCTGGCTTTCCACCATATAAATTAATCAGATCCATTGTAGCCATTGCAAGGCCTGCACCATTAACCATGCAAGCTATATTGCCGTTCATTTTGACATAGTTTAGACCAGCTTTTGCTGCTGTTACTTCTAATGGTGAACTTTCTTGTTCATCTTCCATAGCAGCTATGTCTTTATGTTTAAACAATGCATTGTCATCAAAGTCACACTTAGCATCTAAAATGAAGAACTCATCTTCTGCTGTTATTATGAGTGGATTGATTTCGATTTGATTGGCATTTTTTTCTATAAACATATTGTAAAGATTTTTTATAACTGAAGAGAATTTAGCCATCAGATCTTTTTCAATACCTATTCCAAAAGCTAATTTTCTTACATGGAAATCATACAATCCAATTGTTGGATCAACTGTTGTGGTAATGATTTTGTCTGGATGATTCTCAGCTACTTCTTCTATATCCATACCACCTTCAGCAGATGCTATGATTGAAACAGCTGCGTTTTCTCTATCTAAGACGATTGATAAATATAGTTCCTTTTTTATATTTTTTGTTTCTTCTACATATAATTTTCTGACAAGCTTCCCTTCATCTCCTGTTTGTTTGGTACGAAGTATCATACCGAATAGAGATTCAGCTGTCTCAGCTATTTTACTCTTATCTCTCACAAGCTTTATTCCACCAGCTTTACCTCTACCACCAGCGTGTACTTGAGCTTTTAAAACCCAACCAGTACCACCTAACTTATCGGCTGCTGCAACAGTTTCTGCTACTGATTCAGCAAGAAAACCTTTTGGTACATTCAAATGGTATTGCATGAGAAGCATTTTCGCCTGATATTCATGTATATTCATTAACTTTGATTTTTTATTTTAGTTGAAGTAATTAAGTATTAAAAATAATTAAATGCAAAGCTTACCAAAAAGTTATAAGCTGTGCAATGTAATAATAATGATTTACTCACAAAACAATGAAAGATGCTTCATTAAAGTTTTACAAGATGCAAGGTTGTGGAAATGATTTTGTGGTAATAGATAAAAAACATTTACAACATGAGTTAAAACATGAGCAAATAAAATTGATTTGCGATAGAAATTATGGCATCGGATGTGATCAATTGCTAGTTTTTAACTTAAAAAAGACTGGTATTATAGAGCTTTTAATATATAATCAGAATGGTAGCGTCGCCTTGAATTGTGGTAACGGTATACGATGCATCGGAATGCTCATGCAAATCCTTAAAGGGGAAAAAACAACAGAGATTCAGAATATAGGTGGAAGTAGAGCCAAAACAATCGTACTAGATACCGACAATTCTTTAAAAGGAGAAGTTTATGCAGAGCTTGGTGAGTACTCAATAGGGCAAAATGATGATGGCGTAGATGTCTACATTGGAAATAAACATCTAGTCATTCCATTTGACAATTTATCAAATGTTGATATGGGTTATGGAAAGTATTTAAGTGAAAAAAGAGATACAAATGTATCTTTTGCAGAATATGGGGGCTCTTACGCAAAGGTTATGGTTTATGAAAGAGGAGTAGGAGAAACCAAAGCATGTGGAAGTGCAGCTGCAGCAGTACAGCTCGCTTTTATGGATTCACGTGAAATCAGTGTTGAATTTGTAAACAGTGGTGAAATTATAAAAGCTGGAAATAAAATAGGTGCAAGTGGCAATAGTATTGCTTATATAATTGGCTCTGCAGAGCTTGTATACGATGGTAATTTTTATTTAAAAACGTAAATACATAAATTAATTCTTAGATCCAATTGCTAAATGACAACAGAAATACAAAGGGTTAAGTACTTAGTCAAAGGGGGAAGCCCAGTATGCGGTTCAATAAAATGCATGGGAGCAAAAAACTTCGCTACTAAAGCTATGGTTGCCTCTCTATTAACTGAGAATAAAACAACTCTTTGTAATGTACCTCTAATCGGAGATGTTGAGATCACACAAAAATTACTTGAATCACTTGGTGTCAATATACAAAACACAAATGATGGGACACTAGTAATCGATCCTAGTAATTTAAATGTTAATCATGCATCACTACCAGATTCTCGTACCAATAGAATTCCTATTTTACTTTTGAGTGTTTTACTACATCAATTTGACAGAGTAAGCGTTCCTTTAGTTGGTGGTGATGAAATAGGTAAAAGGAATGTTGATTTCCATATTTACGCTCTGCAAGCTTTTGGTGCACAAATTGAAAATCATCCAAATAAATATGTAGCTATTAAAAGTGAGCCTTTGCATGGATGTGAAATAACGCTTCCATATCCGTCTGTTGGTGCAACTGAAACATGTATATTCTTGGGTGTGCTAGCGAGAGGCTTGAGTGTGATAAAAAATATAGCAATAGAGCCAGAAATAACAGAGCTCATAACGATGCTGAGATGCATGGGAGCTGTGATACTTTTTACTGGTAATAGGGAGATAACAATTCATGGAGTAGAAAAATTATCTGGTACAGAAGTACACATTATAGGTGATAGGATAGAAGCTGCTTCATGGGCATCTCTAGCTTGTGCTTCTGATGGCTTGATAAAGATTGATGGAATCAAACCTAATCTACTTGGAAATTTCTTATCATATTATAGAATGGCTGGTGGCGGATATAGAATCATTGGCGAAAACTCTATGGAGTTCTTCAGAGCAGGAAAACTTAAGCCAGTAAGCATTGAGACTGATGTTTTTCCAGGTTTTTCAACTGATTGGCAACAGCCATTTGCAACAGTTCTAACACAGACAGATGGCACTTCAACAATCCATGAAACCGTTTATGAATACAGGTTTGGATATTTAGATGTTTTGAATAAGCTAGGTGCAAACACAAAAGTTACAGATCAGTGTGTTGGATCTGCTGTGTGTCGATATAATGGTCTTGGTCATAAACACAGTGCAATAATTGATGGAAAAACAATCCTTAGGGCTATAGATAAGCCTGTCAGAGTACCAGATCTTCGTGCAGGATTAGCATATTTGATAGTGGCTGTGATAGCTAATGGGGAAACAGAATTACTTGATGTGGAGCAGATAGAAAGAGGATATGGAAATCTCTTAGTGAAACTTCAAGATACTAACTTAAATCTAAATAGGATTGTATACTAATTTTTGTAACTGTGTGTAATTTTCAATGAAAAGCATAAGTATAAATCAGGATTTATACAAACTAACTATAGGAAGATATAAAAACGCCGCAAATCCTATTAAATATTATTCTGTAGAGATAGCTCTTGATATCTTTGAAGAGCTGAACACATCATCTGCTCTTATTTTCACAAATTCTGTAATTTCTAAGGATTATATAAGTTCATTCACGTCAAAAAACAAAGATATATTCATTGCATCTCATTCAGAACAAATATTGCGATCTCACAATGTTAAAAATTCTATCTTGAGTTCTGAACTAAAAAACATCAACAAGAAATTTGATTTTATCTTTGTAGATCTAACTTTAAACTTTGCAAATGATATTATAAAAACATTGAATTTTTATGAAAGCATTTTGAATCCAGGGGGTTTTTTTATAACAAATATCCTTGGAGGTAACACTCTGTATGAATTTTCAAATACTATGATGGAGGTTGACTTACTGGAGAATAGAATGATTAATAGGATGCTTCCAAAGTTATCATCTGAAGGTCTTTTGAACCTTTCTAGAAACTCTAACTTCAAAAATGCAATTGTTATGAATAATTTGTTTGTGAAAACATACAGTAACCTCAAGGAGCTAGTGCAATCTCTTCATGAAATTAGTCATATATACCCTATGATACAGTCAAATCATCCATATACTACAAGGCAATATTGGAAATCGGTTGAATCACAATATAAAAATCTATACCAATTCCAAGCATCATTCGAAGTACTAACACTTTTTGTAATCAAATAGCATCACTAATCCTGCCATGGCAATGTTTATATCTTTTGCCTGAGCCACAATGACATAATTGATTCCTGTGTATTTTTTCACCTACATTCTCCTCTTTTCTATCCTCACTTACTTTCTCATTCTCACTATGGATGATATTTATCTTAAACACACGTTCTATTAACTGCTCTTCAAAACTTTCAAGCATGCTTTTAAATGCATTAAAAGCTTCATTTTTATACTCCATCAGGGGATTCTTTTGACCATATGAACGAAGGTTTATACCTAATCGTAGTTGATCTAAATTATGTAAATGATCTTTCCAAAGATAATCCAGAATCATTAGTGCAATATTTTGTATTACTTGAACTGACTCACCTTCACCTAAAAGTTTTGTCTTATAAGCATATTCATACTCCATCTGCTGGTTAAGATGTGCTAGCAAAAGACTCTTATTCTTCCTGTTGATTCCTCCATTTTCTTCGACATACCTCTTAACAGAATCTGCGAAACCAAAAACCCTGTAAAGCTCTCTGTCTAAATTCTCAACATCTGAATCGTCAATAAATAAGTCTACCCATTTTACTATCTGAAACTTACAAAGAGATTTAAAGATTTCTGCAAGATCCTCAGTATTATTCAAAATTTCATTACGCCTACTATAGATTACATATCTTTGGTCATTCATTACATCATCATATTGAAGAATATTCTTTCTGATTTCATAATTTCTTCCTTCGACCTTTTGCTGAGCTCTCTCAAGTGATTTACTAACCCATGGATGGACTATTGCCTCTCCTTCTTTCAAACCTAATCTCAATAGTAATGCACTGATCTTTTCAGAGCCAAATAGCCTCATTAGATCATCTTCCATAGATAAGAAGAATTTAGTTCTGCCATTGTCTCCTTGCCTCCCTGCTCTACCTCTCAGCTGATCATCTATCCTTCTTGATTCATGTCTCTCAGTACCAATTACAAATAAACCACCCGATTCTTTTACTAATGCCTGCTCTCTTTGAGCTTCTTTTTTTAATTCACTGAAGATCTCTTCAAATAACTCTTTATTTTCTTCTGGATCTTGTTGATGTTTCTCTTTAAGTATTTTTATAGCCATCATCTCAGGATTCCCACCAAGTAATATATCTGTACCCCTACCAGCCATATTTGTTGCTATTGTAACTGCAGAAGCACGACCAGCCTGTCCTATTATTTCAGCTTCAGCTTCATGATATTTAGCATTTAAAACATTATGCTTTATACCTGCTTTCTTTAATAAAGAAGATATATATTCAGATTTTTCAACACTCGTCGTACCCACTAATATAGGCTGTTGCTTTGCATTTGAAGATTTTATTTCATCAATAATTGCTTGGTATTTCTCCTTTGCAGTTCTATATATGACATCATCTTCGTTAATACATCTTACTGGAAGGTTAGTTGGCACTGAAATTACTTGTAGTCCATATATCTCAGCAAACTCAACTGCTTCCTTCATTGCTGTACCAGTCATACCGCTAAGCTTCGGATACATTCTAAAGTAGTTTTGAAATGTAATTGAAGCTATTGTTTGATTCTCATTTTGAATTTTAACATTTTCTTTCGCCTCTATAGCTTGATGCAGTCCATCTGAATATCTTCTACCATCCATAACACGTCCTGTATGTTCATCTATAATCAAAACACTTCTATCTTTCACAATGTAATCAACATCCTTTTTAAAGAGAGCATGAGCCTTCATGGATTGATCTATATGGTGTAAGACAGTTATATTCTCAATATCATATAAAGATGAATTATGAGGAATGATATTTGCTTTCTTCATTATTTCCTCCATGTTGTGTTGACCATCTTCAGTTAACAAAACATTTCTTGCCTTTTCATCTACTTCATAATCAGTTTTTGAAAGTGAGGCTATGATAGAATTTATTCGCCCATATAGCGCTGGATCATCATTGCTTTTTCCTGAGATTATCAAAGGAGTTCTAGCTTCATCTATCAAAACACTATCAACCTCATCGACAATTGCATAGTTAAATGGCTTTTGCATCATAGAAGTTTGTTCAAACTTCAAATTATCTCTTAAAAAATCAAATCCGAACTCATTATTCGTACCATATGTTATATCTGCATTATAAGCCTGCTGTTTCTCTATATCAGACATACCAGAAACAATACTACTAACCTCTATTCCAAGGAATTTATATAACTTTCCCATCCATTCACAGTCTCTCTTCACAAGATAATCATTTGTGGTTACGATGTGCACACCTTTTCCAGATAATGCATTCAAATATGCAGGAAGTGTTGATACTAATGTTTTACCTTCACCAGTTCTCATTTCAGCTATCAAACCTCTATGCAAAACAATTCCACCAACTAGCTGTACATCATAATGTCTTTTATTTAAAACTCTTTTAGAAGCTTCTCGTACGATTGCAAATGCTTTTGGAAGCAGAGAGTCTAAAACATGATTTACATTACCCCCTTCACTAGAAGTTTTTGATACTATCTCTTTCATTTTAGCCGTTTCATACCTTAGCTCATCATCTGAAAGACTCTTAATATCTTCCTCCATGCTATTTATTTGCGTAACGATTGGAGCTATCTTTTTTATAAATCTCTCATTAGGTGATGAAAAGATTTTACCAAATACCAGTGAAAACATTAATTTATATTTAAGTTGTTTTGCCTATAAAAATATCAGTACTTATACTCTTATACAAGTTGACTTATAGAATCAAATGCATTACCAAAGTGTTTCTACAACAATAATTTTTTTATATGACAAATAGAAAAAGCTCTTCATGGCTTGAACACCTTAAAACTATCGTATACGCATTGACTCTGGCAATGATTATTCGTGGATGTGTCTTTGAAATTTTCAAAATACCTTCTGGCTCAATGAAGGAAAATTTGCTGGTTGGAGATCATGTTTTAGTTACAAAATATAGCTATGGATTTGGTCCATTCTCAGGCATAGTACCACTTCCAATGGAAAAAAGGATTTTCTTTGTAAAGCCACAGCGCGGCGATATTATTGTCTTTCGCTCACCACACGATGATGATCCAAAAAAATATTATATAAAAAGGTTAATAGGACTGCCAGGAGACAAAATTCAATTAATAGATAAAATGGTGTATGTAAATAATAAGCCAATGACTCAAACATTTATTTCAAAAGTAGAGTCTAAATTGCAAGATGGTACAGCGATTGCCCTTGATAAATTTATTGAAGAAACACCTGAGGAAATAGTATATGATGTATTCTATGATCCTAAATATGATTCTGATGCATTTCCAAATACAACTGGTATTCATACTATACCAGAGCATTACTACTTCTTTATGGGGGATAATAGAAATAATTCAGTTGATAGCAGGTTTCCAGACAGCATCGGATATGTACATGAATTAAGGTTAATAGGGAAAACTCAGTATGTTTTATGGAATGGATCTATTATATCAAATATTGCAAACCTATTTAAAGGAGATAGATATCTAGTTGATGTTAATAAGATAAAATAAAAATCAGATGAAAAATAAATCCTTCAAAGAGATTAGGGCGCTTTTAAGTTACCTTAAGCCATACAAAAAAGAAACATTATATGCATTGATATCATTATTTTTCAGCTCAGGTGCAACCCTGATGCTGAGTCAAGGCATCAGAAGTGTGATTGATGGAGGAGTCTCAGCAGGCAATGAAGCTCTCTTAGTAAACAGTGTACTCAAAAGCTTTGTAATAGTTTTTATTCTAGGACTAGCTACTGCCTTCAGATTTTTTTTTATAACATATGTAGGTGAAAGGGTTGTAGCTGATATCAGACGTAAAATAAATGATAAAATACTAACTCTTTCTCCAAGCTTTTTTGAAATAAATAAAGCAGGTGACTTACTTTCTCAACTATCAGGAGATACAACAACTATATATAATATTGTGAGTAGCAGTCTATCAATATTGACACGAAATATTGTGACATTAACAGGTGGTTTAATTCTTTTAATCTCAACAAGTTTAAAGTTAACTGGAATTATAGCACTAACAATTCCTATTCTTGTACTCATAGTTATTTTTATGGGTAGAAGTACAAAACAGCTATCAAGAAAATCACAAGATAAAGTTGCTGAATTAACATCGATAACAGATGAAATTATCCACAACATTAAAACAATTCAATCATATGCAAATGAAGGCTTTGAAAGAGATAGATTTGAAGGAAAATTATCGGATTTAATTAAAGTTAGTCTAGAAAGAATTTCATCAAGGTCAGTGCTAACATTCGCATTAATTGTAGGTGTTTTTTCAACAGTCGGGATTGTTTTATGGGTAGGTAGTTCAGATGTAATAAATGGCTTGATATCTCCAGGACAATTATCTAGCTTTCTATTCCTTACAATAATCTGTGGCATATCGATGGTGTCACTGAGTGAAACAATGAATAATATTCAAAAAGCCTCTGGAGTATCAGAAAGGATAAGTGAATTTTTAAATAAAGAATCTGACATCCAAAATTGCCAAGGTGCTCTTAAAATAAGTGAAATAACTACATTCAATAAAACAGTAGTAGAAGATATATCACCAGGCGTTTATGACTCCGGAGATATAGTGTTTCAAAATGTTACCTTTTGTTATCCATCTAAGCCTCAAATACCTGTTTTAAAAGATTTATCAATCGTTTTCCCAAAAGGAAAAACAACTGCATTGGTTGGTGAGTCAGGTGCAGGTAAGAGTACTATATTCCAATTATTACTAAGGTTTTATAATCTCAATAGTGGAAGTATATTATATCATGATGTAGAAACTTCTAAGATAGATCTGCATGATCTTCGTAAGGAATTTGCATATGTTAGTCAGGACACATCTATCTTTTCTGCTTCAATATATGACAATATAGTTTACAGCGATCCAACCGCATCAAAGAATAGAGTATATATGGCAGCAGAGATTTCAGCTGCAACAGAATTCATAGAAAAGTTGCCAGATGGATTTGATACATTTGTTGGAGAAAAAGGCGTTAGATTATCTGGGGGACAAAAGCAAAGAATAGCAATTGCAAGGGCAATTCTAAAAAATCCAAATATTTTACTTTTAGATGAAGCAACATCGTCTTTAGATACACATAATGAGCTGTTGGTGCAGAAAGGTTTAAATAACCTTACAAAAAACCGTACATGTATAGTCATAGCACACAGGCTTTCAACTATTCAAAATGCAGACAACATAATTGTGATACGAGATGGGAAGGTTGATGAACAAGGTAAACATGATGAATTACTTGCTGCAGGGGGATATTACTCACTACTTTATGCAAGCGGATCATATAAACATTAGATTATATTGTGATGTTTGAAAGACTCTAAGAGCTAGTTATTAGAAACTAACTCCAAGGGTTTATAATTATAATGACCTACTTCCTACTGTTTTTTCTGTCTCATTTAAAGATTTTTTGAATGTGTTTCTACGCATGCTATTTGTTTGAACCCCTAACAAAGATGATGGTAATAATAGAATAAGATCCCTTATCCATTCTAACCAGCTGCTTTCAGACTTAATCTTCGCAAGATCATCATTTATTTTTTCACCTTTATAAGACTTATGTAAAGATTCAAACATCGTGGTTAATTTTGCTTCTAATTGACGTTTGTCATTGTCTTGTAATGCTGCTGATAAATGTGTGAACTTATCATGGAAAGCTTTCGAACAATTCTCAGCAGAAAATTCTTGACCAGCTTTTACTGAATCATTATAAATACCAATTATTATTCCTTCTAATCTTTCTGTTTCTAGATTTTGTCTTTCTATTTTTTCTTCCAGAACTTTACATTGCTCTGCTAATTTTTTTGCTTCCAGAGCATATCTATCTTCTAATCCCTTAATCGCCTTTGCAATATCTTCTGATTTTTTTGCTTCTTTTGCTTTTTTTTCTTCTTTTGCTTTTTTACTGCTTGTAAGACTCATAACGTTTGTCATAACTTTACTCACTGCATTATTTACTGTACTTTTTTTAACAGATTTATTTTCCAATGCTTCAATCTCACTTTTTTTTGCTGCTTCTAGATTCTCAATTTGTTTTTTTAAGCTTTGTAATTCTGCATCTTCAGACTGAACTCCAGATTCTCTCTGTTCCTTTGCTAATCTTTCTATGTTTTCTTTTACAGCTTTTTCTTCTGATTTTTGTTGTTCTTTTAACCTTCCTTCTCCCATTCCCTTTGCAAAGTCAGAGCCTATTTTCGCAGCTATTAATCCGTTCCATTGGATCCAACCTAATCCTTTCAACTCTTGTACTTGTTTTTCTTCAAATTCTTTTCTTTCTAGTTGTGTTAGTGCAGCTTTTTCTAATCTTTGTAGTTCCTTATTTACAGCTTCTCCTGTTTCTGTGGCAAATTTTGCATAATCAAATTTGTTTCTATCTTTGTTTACAGCTGCATAATACTTATCAAAAACACTCTGTATCCCTTCAAATGTTGCATCAAATATTTCCTTTTGTCTTGCTTTTCTTTCTTCAAGTTCTTTCATTGTTTTTATATTATCAATACCCTGTTGCATTTTCATTCATTGATTTATTTCATTTATGATTAATTTAATTTTTTTATTAAACTAGTCTTTCTATGATTATATATTATTGGTTGTATGTCTGCAACATAAATTCTATCGTAAATAGATAATGGATTGCTGATCAATCTACTTTTTCTAAACTCAATAGATCAACTCATTAAGTTTAAATTCATATAAATCATTTTATATACAGAAACTTCAGATCATGTTAAAATTCCACGATAAAATTATACAAATTTTTCATATGCGAGCACTAAAAAGCATTAATGCAAATCCTAAACTCAGATTAATTGTTGCAATTATATTTATAATTATCCTTTGGATGTTTTCAGGATTACTAAAATCAAGTAAAAAAGTTGAGCCTGCAGAAATATCAAAAGAAGTTCATATAAAATCAATGCAGTCAACAGGAGGTATAAAAACAAAGTACGTTGTATTTACAGCGACTGCTTTTGCCAATGATAGTGTTGATCTTATTACTCAAATCACTGGGCGTGTTGTTAAAAAGTTTGTATCTGATGGTGCAAGATTAAAGACTGGAGATAAAATAATACAAATTGATAATCCAGCTCTAGCTGAAAGAGTTGACCAGATGAAAGATGCTGTAAAATCAGCAAAACTTCGCTATGAATCATCTATAGAATTAAAAATGAAACAGCTAGGTTCGCAGTTAGATGTTGAAAATGCAAAAACAGCTTTAAATGCAGCAGAAGCTGACCTTGCAGCAGCACAAATAGCTCTTGGTAATAGTTTTATTATAGCGCCTTTTGATGGAGTTATTGATAGTATTTTTGTGCAAGAAGGTGATATGTTGTCAAATATGGGCTCAGGACAAAGCTTAATTGGTAAATTTATCAATATGAAATCTGTTGTAGTGAAAGCCTATGCATCACAAAAAGAAAGAGAAGAAATTCAAAATAGTAATGAAGCAGTGATAATAAATGACAATGGTCAGACCAGTGATGCTAAAATCACTTTAATTTCAAGCTCAGCAGATCAACATAATGGTACATTTTTAATTAAGGCAGTAAGTAATAATTCAATTAGTCTCGTAGATGGTGAATCTGTTAAGCTCAAAGTAAAAGTTGGAGATGTACAGGCACACAATGTACCAGTATCAACATTAATCATAGACAAAGATGGTGATTTAGCTGTGAAGGCAATAGATGAAAACAAGTCAATCAAAGAATATAAAACAATTATAATTGATGAAGATGATAAAGGTGTTTGGATAACTGGTTTACCAGAAAAATGCGAAGTAATACTTGCTGGGCAATCTTATTCAAACTAAAAATGAATAAAAAATACTACTGACCAACTCTTATATTTATACTAATTATATTTATTGGATTTTATATGAATCAAAAACATCATCATAAAAATACTCCTACTGTTGAATCTAAAGTAGAAAGATTTACAATGCATGGCGTTACCATTCAGGATGAATATAAATGGCTGAGAGATGAAAATTGGCCTGAGATATCAAATCCTGAAATATTATCTTATGTTAAAGCTGAGAACGAATATTCTAAAGCATTTATCGATCAGAATTCAGATCTAATTGAAAAAATATTTAAAGAGATAAAATCAAAGATTTCTATAAAGGATTTCTCTGTCCCATATAGAGATGGTGAATATATGTATTACAGTTATATTTTAGAAAATAATCAGTACTGGAACCATGCTAGGAGGAAAGTAAATCATGATACTGAAAAAGACCTCATAAAAAAAATTTCTCAGGAATTAGAGCAGGAATTAGTAAGTAAAGATGTGTTTTTAAATGAAAACGACTTGGCTAAAGATTCAAAATTCTTTTCATTACAAACATATGAAGTCAGCCCATCTCAAGAAATGGTTGCTTATTCAGTCGATTACAAAGGAGATCAAAGATATAACATTATCGTTCAGGAGATTGATAGCGGTAAAATAATAGACACACAAGTGACAAACACAATGGGTAATGTTGTTTGGCATGAAAATAGCAAAGGTTTCTTCTACATACCAGCAAATGAGTTCTGGAGATCTGAAAAGGTTTTGTATCATGAAATAGTATCAAAAAGCCAAGATATAGAAATTTTTCATGAAAAAGACTATACATTTTCAGTAGAAATACAAAAATCCAGCAGCCAAGATTTCTTATTCATAACTTCGAGTAGCTATACAGAGACAGAAGTAAAATTTTTAGACTTAAGAAAGTCTCATATAAATCCTGAAGAATGTAAATTTGTTTTCAAAAGAAAACCAGGTCACATGTTTAGTGTTACACACAATGGCAATTACTTTTATATTTTAACAAATGACTTAGGAGATAACTTCAGGCTGGTAAAAACACCAATAGATGATTTATCAAAATCTGAGGAATTATTATCTCATAATGCATCAATTTCTCTTACAGAGGTTGATATATATCAAGATCACCTTGTGCTTGAGAGTAGAATCAATGGTTTACCAAACCTTTCTGTTTATAAAATAAATCCTGAAGATGGTACTATAAAGTTTGCTGAAGATATAAAGTTTAATGAGCCATCATATGATGTGAGGGTTCTTTTTACACCATTCAAATCTAATGCCTTCAGATATAAATATAGTTCACTAAAAAACCCTGGAATGGTTTATGGATATGATTTTACAACATCTGAAACTACAAAGCTAAAGGAAGTAAAATTAAATGGTTTTAATCCTGATGATTACGAAGTCAAATATGAATATGTGAGTGTTCCACCTGTATACCATGGAGAAGATGTGAATGGTAAGGATAATACATATTTAAAAAATGATGTGAAAGTCCCAGTAACCATAATTTATAAAAAATCTTCAGATCATGGACCAAAGCCTCTCTGGTTATATGGATATGGATCTTATGGCATACCGATGCCAACTCACTTCAGACCATCAATCTTTCCATTACTTGATAGGGGAGTTGTGTTTGCAATTGCTCACATCAGAGGTGGTGGGGAGTTTGGTAGAATGTGGTATGAAGCAGGTAAAATGCTACATAAAAAAAATACATTCGAAGATTTCATAAAAGTTGCTGAATATCTAAAAAATGAAGGATATGCTTCTTCTATAGCGATATCTGGAGGAAGTGCAGGTGGAATGTTGATTGGTTATTGTATAAATAATAGACCTGATCTTTATCAAGCTGCAGTAACTCAAGTCCCATTTGTTGATGTTTTAAACACAATGTTAGACGATACCTTACCTCTTACACCTCTTGAGTTTAATGAGTGGGGTAATCCAATCACAAATAAAGAGACATTTGATTATATAAGATCATATTCTCCATATGATAATATAAAGCCTCAAAAGTACCCACATTTATACATATCCTCAGGTTTATATGACCAGCGAGTGACTTATTGGGAGCCTCTGAAGTTCGTTGCTAAACTGAGAAATATTATGAAAGATCAAATGCTTTTCCTCAAAATGAATATGAATGCTGGTCATTCTGGTGCATCTGGGAGATTTGATTACATATATGAGATAGCTGAAGAAGATGTATTTTTCCTGACAGCATTTGATAAACATAAATAACCCATTAAATAAATGAAAAAAATATTGACATTCTTTTGCCAGTTAGTCACTATATTATTTGTAATTTGTACGTTTAGTTTTTACTCATTTAGTGCTGATATAAAAAAGTGCACTCAAAGTGAGGTTGATACGATACAAAGTTATTTAAATAATTTTAGAACACTATCAACAGAATTTGTTGAAGAATATAAAGACAAAAAAAAAGCTGGTAAAATATATGTGAAAAAACCTGGTCTAATGAAAATAGAATATGTGAAACCTGAAAAAATATCTATTTTTATAAACAAAGATATTGTGACATATTATGATCATGAACTGGATGAAGAAACAAAAGTTAAACAAGATCCTAAGTTTTTAAATTTCTTATCAAAAGATTTTATAAACTTCCAAAAGGACTTCAAAAGCTTTGAATGTACTAATGATTCAGATAGTATTAACCTAAAATTATCCTTTGCTAAACAAAATGATGAGGAAATAGAGCTGGTTATGAATTTTTTGAAATATAATCTTAATACTATCATGATATATATTGATCAAATGCTGAAGACTAATATATATTTCACTAATATCGCTTTCAATACTGAAATTGATAGTAATCAGTTTATTTTCAAAGATAAAAAATTTTTTAATATAGAGGAACAATGATAAAAACAGCTTTGATTGTAGAGGATTGCCCTCTCACTATTGAAATGACAAGATTCTGTTTGCAAAAGCTTGGCATCACTAAGATTTTAACTGTTAATGATCATGTTTCATTTGAAGTATTAATGGCAAAAAATGTTGTTCCAGATTTAGTTATCACTGATTGGCATATAGGCAGTGAGCTAAGTGGTGGAGATGTAATATCTAAAATGTCAAAATATAAGGTGCCAATAGCAGTTCTAAGCTCTCAAGACAGGATAATAAATTACAACCAATCATTTCAATATCCTTGGTTTAAAAAACCTTTAAACTTTGCTGATTTCAAAAACTGGCTACAAGTTATTAATGTTTAATTTATAGTAAATCTATTTGAAGTTATCTAAATATGATTTTGGAATAATTTTCTCTCCTTGATCTCCATCTTCATAAATAATACTCAAACCATTAGATTTAGAATAATCTTTAGCTTTTTCAAAACTTTCGAATTCTAGTTTTATTTGTTTTTGAATATCATTACTTCCATTCCATTGCATCTCATCACTAACATATGATCCAGCCAGATTAGGTAAAAATTCTACTATCCATTTTCCTTTTATGGGTGCAGACTGTGTTGCAGATTTTTTATCCTGATATATCCTAACGTACATTATATAAATAATATGATTTATGATTCTTAATTTGAATTATATCAAAATAACTAATAAAATTTCAATAAATTATTTTCAGCAATATAAAATTGATCATTTTATGTTGTGATTTTATATGTGTAAATATATGCAGGAAAAATTTTTTATAAAGGATAGCATAGGCATAGATGAAGTTGGAAAGGGTGCTTTAGCAGGTCCTGTTGTTGCTTGTGCAGTTCTTTTCCACTCTGAGATTAAGGAAGATCTTCTAATTGGAATCGGAATTAATGATTCTAAAGTTCTAACAGCAAGAAAAAGATGTTGTATAAATGAAATATTGATGGATCTAGCAAATGAAGGTCTTTTACATTATGGCATAGGCATTATGAATTCATCTTATATTGATGACTTCGGCATATCACTAGCAACAAATCAAGCAATGAAACAAGCTTTAGAATGTATCGATTATCAAAATAAGTTAATTTTAGTTGATGGTATCATCAATCCTTTTAAGAACTCTAACTTACAAGTAAAAACAATAGTAAAAGGGGATTCTAGATGTTATAACATAGGTGCAGCATCAATCATTGCAAAAGTATTTAGAGATAAAATTATGGATAATCTATCAGTTAATGAGGATCAATGTTATAATTGGAGCAAAAATAAAGGCTATCATAGCGCAGAACATATGAAAGGGATATTTCACAAAGGAATATCAACACATCATAGGAAAACTTTCTGTAAAAGATTCATATCAATTAATTCTAATTAGTACTAGGGATGTTTAATGTTTTAATTATTGGTTTGGTTATATACTATTTCTATAAAAACAATATAAAAACTGGTAGACTAAAGAAATTTATGCGCCAAACCTTGCCTAATATCATAGACTATCTACAAGATTTTTCTGACAAAATTGATGGCAGTAAAACTAGAAGATATAGTAACAAATGGGAGAGATCAAATACAATGTCTATAGAAGAAGCAAGGCAAATTCTTGGAGTTAAAAATGGTGCATCAAAAGAAGAGATTTTAGGTATGTTTAAAAAATTGATGCTCATAAATCATCCAGATAAAGGTGGTACAGAATACATTGCAGCTAAAATAATACAAGCTAAACAAACATTGATAAAATAATTAAAAATTATAATGAAAAAAACTATCTTTTTTACATTGATGGCACAAATAACCCTCACAGGATGTGCAGCAGTATTACCTTTATCAGTTGCAACAACAACAATTTTTATGTCTGATGAAAGATCAATAGGGGTAATAATAGATGATCAAATGATTTCTAGTAAAATCAGGACTGAGCTCTCGAAAAAAGGTAATGCACATATTTTCTTATCAATCAATGTTACTGTACTAGAAGGTAGAGTAATGCTAACTGGCAGCGTGGCATCCAAAGAATGTGTAGACGAGGCTTTAAAAATTTCTTGGTCAGTTAAAGGAGTGCAAGAAGTTATTAATGAAGTTGTAGTAGAATTAAAAAGTATAAAAAATACAGCGAATGATACACTAATTGAAAATAGTATTAATAGTAGATTACTGATTGAAAAGAATTTAATTTCAACAAATTATAAAGTATCAGTAAATAATAATATCGTATTTTTACTAGGTATAGCACAGAGCAAGGAGGAAATGGACAAAGCACTTAATATAGCAAGCAATACAAAAGGGGTAAGCAAGGTAGTAAATTATATTATATTAAAAACTGATCCTAGAAGAAGATAATGCATTACTATGTCAAATGATGATAAAAATAAGAGCGATTTCGATAAATTATTCGATGAGCTTTTTAAAGATACAAATAAGAAAGATGATATATCTGCAAAGAAAGATGATGTACTAGATGATGATATCTTGAATGAGTTTCTTAATATGAATTCTGATAAAGGCGATACTATAAATCATGTAGTAGATCAGGAAACCAATATTAATGATGATAAACAACCTAAAGATACAAAAAGTGATGATGATAATTTTGATTGGTTAAAGGATTTAATAGATGAAATAGATAGAGAAGAGCAGGAAAAAAAGCAAAATACAGCTAACTCTTCTATAGTTTCACATAAACCTCTAAAACCTAGCTTTACAAGCAAACTTAGTGAAAAACCAAGACCTCCAAAGCCACCTGCACACATTGCAAATTGGGGACTAGGGAAGAAAACTGTTATATTGCCTCTAAAAAATGAAAATGTAATCCACAATGAAATTTATGTCAGTAGAAAAAAAATACACATATATTACATATGTTTTATTTTATCACTTATCGCGATAGGTTTCTTAAATCTTTATAGTAACTTACAAAATGATAAAAAAAATTTATGCAATAGCTCAAGTGTAATCATGAGACATGTCTACTCTGGAGACAAGATATTAGTTGATATGAAAGAAATTACTGATAGCGGTTTAGATATTGTTGATAAAGGATATATAGATGCACAAATCAGCAACTTAATGTATAGCTTAATCAAACCAGGTGAAAAAGTAATCGATGTTGGTGCAGGATTCGGATACTATACATTGTATCTTGCAAGAATTGTTGGTAATGCAGGGCAAGTCTATAGCTTTGAGGCTCGTAAGCATATATTTGAATTATTGGATAGCTCAGTGCGAATTAATAGATTTTCTAACGTACAAACATTTAATAAAGTTTTATTTGCAGATAATACAAGATTATTATTAGATACACAAAATCATCAAAAACGTAGTAATTTTTGAGTTGCAAACTTGATACTTGAACTGGATCAGATTTATTCTAATCATGAAAAA
>CALPOD020000018.1 GCA_943325105.2 Candidatus Fokinia solitaria
ATATAATGTTTTTGTTAGGAATATTGAAAATAATTTAAAGAAAAAAGTTGATATTTTTTCTGCAAATCAATCTGTTGTTTTAAAAGTACAGCCTAATCTAATTCAGAGATTAAAGTTTAATTCTAATAATATTATTAGTTCTAATGTCACATCAGATTTAAAAAGAGATCTGCTGCAAATAATGCACATGATCAAACAAGATAGTAAATTTAAAAATGGTAGTGTAAACATCAATGTGCTTTATGAAAAACTATCATCTAAAACTAGTAACTTATTCTATGTAGAATTACAAAGTTCTAATGCAAAAGTTAGAGTATATAAATATAAAGATAAAGCAGGTGCAGTACAATATATCAAAAATAATGGAGTGATATTAACAAGGAATCAACGTATTCAAACAACACCAACAAGTTCATTTAGAATATCTTATCCAGTCGATCGTCCGGTTATCAGCTCAGCATTTGGTATGAGATTTCATCCATTAACTGGGAAACATAAAATGCATAAAGGTGTTGATTTCACAGCTAGCAGAGGTACTCCTATACATGCTCCAGCTGATGGAATCATAGTAGAAATGACAAATGGTAAAGGTTATGGGAAATATATCAGAGTACGTCATAATAGCACTTATACAACTCTTTATGCGCATTTAGATAAATTTAGTAACAAAACAGTTGGTAATAAAATTTCAAAAGGAGATGTCATAGGTTATATAGGAAGTAGTGGTAGAACAAGTGGTGCGCATTTACATTTTGAATTGCATGAAAATGGTAGAGCAATAAATCCTGTAAGATTGATTTCTAATATGCCAATTTTAAATCCTACAAATTTAGTCAAACAACTAAACAACAAACAAATGGGTACATTTAATGCATACAAAGCATCTATAGATAAAAAAGTTGGATCTTTGTAAATAAGGGGGTGGAAGTTTTTATTTTTCTAATTCCAATCACCATATTTATAGCCACAGTTATCCTTATGGTTTTGGTTTGGAGTATAAATGATAATCAATGTGATGATTTGCAGCAGAAGGGAGCTAACATTTTATTTGTTGAGGAGAAAAGTATTAAGGAAAATAAACATAAGTGATATCTCTTCAGATTTTGTAGGAGAGGCTGCAATAGCACCTCACTTTTTTAAATATCTTTTAATTTATTTTGAATTTAATTGCTCTGAGTGACAATGCAAGTAAAATTGACTTGATGATCCCAGGGATTATAAATGGCATTAATCCATGTATAATTGCATTTTTGAATCCAATAAAATTACTCAACCAAGTAACTCCGAAGAAGAAAATAGGAATGGTACCAATTGCACAAGTTAATATAATTTTAAAGACTGAATCTATATTGTATTTTTCCTTAAATTTATTCATTGCATATATACAAACTATGAATCCAATAAAGTATCCAACAGCTGGACCACTAAGTCCAGAGGCCATATTGGCAAAAACTGGCATCCCAATGCTTCCTGCAAAAACATAAAGTATCACTGCAGATAATCCATTTCTCATGTTGTACGTAAGCCCTATGAGCATTAATGCAAGACTTTGGAGTGTGATTGGTATAGGGTCTATTGGAATTGTGATTTGAGCTGCTGCAAACATCAACATGAATCCTGAGAAAATTTTAAGAGCTGAATTTGTTTGTGAAATGATTTTTTCTGACATAGTGAGGGGGATTATTTAGATTATTTAAAATTGAAGTGTGGGGAGTGGTCTCCCCGAAGGTAATTACTTTTCTGAGTAAGCTTTGACGACTCTAGCAATTTGAGCACCAGGAGTGCTGACAACTCTTGCAACTTTCGACGCAGGAGCTTGAATAATACCAATGAGCATGCCACGTAGTTGGTCTAGAGACGGTAGTTCAGCTAAAGTTTTGAGCATATGCATATCTAGAGCTTTTGATCCCATTGCACCACCAGAAATCTTAAGACTTTCATTCTCCTTTGCAAAATTAATAACTGTCTTTGCAATAGCGATTGGATCTCCACTAGAATACATTAAAACTACAGGTCCTTTAAGAAAGCTTGAAAGAACTTCATATTGAGATCCTTGAGCTCCTAATTTAGCCAATGTGTTTTTTGCAACTACAGTACTGCCTTCTGCATTATTAACACCCTTACGAAGCTTGATTGCTTGTCCTGCTGTTATTCCTTTGTTTTCAGCTACGACGACTATTGTAGCTGAAGAGAAAGCCTCCTTGAGATTTTCTACAGTAGCTTGTTTTTCTTTTCTATTCATTTCTATACGTACAAAATTTTATTTATGCAGCAATAACAGATGTAACATCAACTGGCACAGATGGTCCTTGTGATGATGATATATACATTTTTTGCATGAAAATACCCTTGCTTTCAGATGGCCTTGCAGCAACAATTGCATCATACAAAGCTTTTATATTTTTAGTTAAGTCTTCATTTGAAAAACTTAATTTACCAACGCCAGCATGTACTAAGGCACCCTTCTCAACTCTGAATTCAACCATACCTTTTTTAGCTTGTTGAATACCAGCAGTTAAGTCAGCAGTAACAGTACCTAATTTAGGATTTGGCATTTTACCTTTTGTTCCTAATACTTTACCTAGTATACCTATTTTTGCCATCATGTCAGGAGTAGCGATACAGACGTCAAAGTCATCTCTGCCATTCTTGACTTCTTCAATTAGATCTTCAAAGCCAACTATATCAGCTCCAGCAGCCAATGCTTCTTTGTGACGCTCTGGCTGTGCGAAGACAGCTATTCTTTTTGTTTTTCCTAAACCGCTTGGCATTAAAACACTTCCTCTGACAATTTGATTTGATTGGCGAGGATCAACACCTAATTTAAAGACAACCTCAACTGATTCATCAAACTTAGCACCATGTTGCTTGTACTTTTGCATAGCATTTATTGCATCTACAAGAGATACTTGCGATATAGGCACTAACTCCCTTGCCTTTTTAATTCTTTTTCCTGATTTCATATAATTGCATTAAATTTATGTGTTTTATTCAACAACTTCAATACCCATCGATACTGCTGTACCTTTTACATTAGCAATAGCTGCTTCAAGTGAGTTAACACTCATTTCATCCATCTTAATTTTTGCTACTTCCTTTATCTTATCAATATTTATTTTTGAAACAACATCTTTACCTGGTGTTTTAGAACCTTTCTCTACTTGTGGATCAGTTCTTTCAAGAATTAAATATGATGTAGGTGGATTCTTTACTTTAAATGAGAATGTCTTATCAGCATATATTGTAATATCAACAGGAGTTGGAGCTCCAGGTTTAAGATTCTTTGTTGCATTGTTAAATTCTGTGCAGAATAAAGGAATATTAATACCTCTTGGACCTAGTGCTGTACCTACTGGTGGGGCTGGATTAGCCTTACCAGCACCTATTGTAATACCAACAACAGCAGTGATTTTTTTCTTTGGAGCTGACATCTTATTTGTTTTTTCTCTTTAATATTTTTTCAGGACTAATTGCGTCTGTTAAATTTTTTATACAACACTTTATATCCTATTAGATATTCAAGGTCAAATATATTGATGATTATAACATATAAAGTTGAAGTCTTTGTTTTCAAGTAGTAATATCGAAATATAAATAAATCAACTTCAATAAAAACTAAGCATAAAATGAATAGTATCAGTGAAAATAAAAATAGACTCTCCATGACAGTCTTATTATCATATGGTTTGTTTGTGATTTTGTTATCTCTATTAGTGATGATCTCAAGTTTATCAATAAGACTTTTTTTGATTTGTTTCTTTTTTCTTTTACCAACTGTAATAGCCATTTTAAAAGATAAAAGTGAAGATAAATGTCTGTCTTTAAGCGTTGGGTTATGTAATATCTCAGGGATAATGACGTATGTACCAGAAATCTTTCTTTTCTACATAAATGATGCATCACAATCATTTATCAACTCTTTACCATCCATTACTGATATAGCTTTAGTTTATAGTTTTAGTGGCATAGGATTGGTTTTATATATGGCATTACCAAATGTAATAATGTTTTTATATTTGATTGCTAGGAAAAATAGGAAAAATGTATTGAAAAATAAAATTTCTTTATATGAAAAAAAGTGGGATATCTAAAAAGATTATCCCATTTTTTAAAAAACCTACCAAATTGATCAGTAGTTAGAAAAAATAATGTTATGATTTTTTCTTGTCTTTTTTGCTTTCACCGTTCACTGCATCTTTCAAAGCCTGACCAGGAACAAATCTTACTCTATTGTAAGGCCCTACTTCCATTTTTTGTTTGTTTTGAGGATTAGTAACGATTTTACCTTTGACTTTTGATACTTTGAATGTTCCAAAACCAATGAATTTTATTTCTTCATGTGTTTTTAAGGTTTCTTCAATAACCTGCAAAAATTGCTCAAGCACTTCAGATGCTTGTTTTTTTGAAGTCTCTGTGTTTTTTGCAAAAACATTTATGAATTCTGTTTTATTCACGATTGCTCTCTCTATAATTTGTTTTATTTAGAAGGTGTCCTTAGTAAGCTAAGACCTATTAAGATGAAATATAGCAAGTATAGGTTTAAATTTTAATACTTGTAGACCTTATATGCTGTATGTTGTAGGAATTCTGAGGTAATAAGTCTACATATTTTTTTCAAAAAAATAATATTTCTTTCAAAAAAAGCTGTTTTTTTACTTAGAAAACCCATTTTAGAGCCTTTTATAACATCTTTGCTTTTGAATGAGTTTTTTTTATTAAAAAAGCAAAAATAAAATCATTTTTTATTCAAAAAAATACAATTTTATCGATTTTGAAATAAATTCTGGTTTTTTTATGTGAAAAACTTAGATATTACTTAGGTATGGTGATTAAGTAGGACGAAGGTGAGGAGGAGGTATTATAAGACTTCCCCCTCGCAAATAGATTATTAGTTATTTAGTTTCTCTTGGCTGTTTAAGTTCTACGACTCTCATCGCTTTCCCACGAAGATTTCTTATATAATAAAGTTTAGCTCTACGTACTTTACCACGTCTAACAACTTCTATTTTATCTACTAAGTAAGAATGTAAAGAAAGTACTTTTTCAACACCTTCATCATGACTGATCTTTCTTACTGTGCAAGTTGACCCTAAACCATTGTTCTTTCTTGCAATGCAAAGACCTTCAAACATCTGAATTCTCATCACACTATCAGTTTTTTTAGAACTTTTGACATCAAGTCTTGGCACTACAGTATGTATTCTTATTGTATCGCCTGCACGAAATTTTGGAAGAGTTTTTCCTTCAGAAACCTTTTCAAGTTGTTTCTGGTTATATTTATCTAATAAATTCATTTTGATATTTTTTTATCTAAAATCTTATGAGTATGAAATATACAAAAGATAGACAGAAAAAGCAAATACCATTTCTTCCCATTTTTTTCTTAGATATATTTTCCATTATATTTTGACTAACCAATGTATAAGTTAGTTACTTAAAAAAATACAAAAAACTTCAGCTTTTTAATAAATTTATAATATAAGTATTATATAACAATGAGTTATAAGCAATTAAATGTGTTTTATGAACAATTTTCTTGTATAACTTTCAATCAAACAATTAATAAAAAAATAATATGCATCAAAAAGTTCAAAATAAGAAAGTTCTTCCTAGAAATGCAGACAACCAATGGAGTGAACAAGAAGAAACACAAGAGTTTCCAAGACAAGAAGCAGTGCTTCTAAGACAACAAGAAGCAACACAAGAGCTTCTACAAAAAGAAAATGACAAGATAAAACAAGAAATAAAGACAATAAAAGCAGAAGTAATTCAAGAAGGACAAATGCTCAAACAAATGGGAGATATTATAAAACGAACAGCAGAAAAAAATGCAGATTTTCGACAACAAAAAGCAAAAGAAGCTAAAAAAGCACAAGAAGATCTTATAAAACAACAAAAAGAAGAAGAAGCTAAAAAAACACCAGAGCAGAAAGCTATAGAAAATATAGTAAAGATTTATAATATGTGTGTTGAAAAGACAAATACTTATGAAGATGCTGAAAATAAATTCTTTAGAGCTTTGATACCGCATATGTGTAACAGTCTATTACCAAACACAACCAACAAAGAACTGAAAGAAATTCTAGATACAAAAACTAGCATTAGTGGCTCTAAAGCAACCAAACAATTAAGCAAAGCATTTTATGGTATGTATAGTTTTTATAATGGTAAAGAAATTAAAGATCAAGATATTCAAAAAATAAATTCTCCAGTTACATTGCCTGAAACACTTAAAGCTTTTGTAAGAGAAATTATAAGATTTTGTCTAATAGTGCCAGCAGCAGCTAAATATGTTTTCGGTGATGATAGCGATAGCTTGATTAGAGGATATCGCTCAAATAGAGAGAATAAAAATGATTTCACAGCAGCTAAAAATTCAACTGATGTAGGAAGCTTTGTACAAAAATTCTGTAACGAACATCACTTAAGCTTACAATCACATATATCGTAAATGTTTCTTACGAGCTGATAAACTTTTCAGCTTCAAGGGCAGCCATACAACCGCTGCCTGCTGCAGTCACTGCCTGTCTATAAATTTTATCTTGTACATCTCCTGCAGCAAATATTCCTGGCACATTAGTCCTTGTTGTTCCGACCTCAGTCACAATATACCCATCACTATCTGTTGTGATGAAATCTTTAACAAAGGGACTGTTTGGAGAGTGGCCAATCGCTATAAATATTCCATCGAAATCATATTTTATTTTACTACCATCGAGGGTATTTTGAAGAATCGCACCATTTACAGACAGTGGATCTTCCTTTCCAACAACTTCATCTATCACAGTATTCCACAGAACTTTTATCTTAGGATTTGAAAACAATTTGTTCTGCAAAGTCTTTTCAGCGCGTAATGAATCACGTCTATGGATGAGAGTGACACTTTTAGCTATCTTTGATAAATATAATGATTCTTCGACAGCTGTATTCCCACCACCAACTACAAGTACATCTTTGTTTCTGTAAAAAAATCCATCACACGTAGCGCAAGATGATACGCCATATCCGCGGAACTTTGTCTCACTCTCAAGACCTAACCACTTAGCTTCTGCACCTGTAGCTAAAATTACTGTATCTGCAGAGTATTTTGTATTATCTTCACCAGTTAAAATAAATGGAGTGCTTTTATGATCAATATGCTTTACATAGTCTGAGATTATTTCTGCCCCAGCATGTATAGATTGTTTTTCCATTTGCTCCATCAACCAAGGTCCTTGTATTACATCAGCAAAGCCAGGATAGTTTTCAACATCTGTCGTAGTTGTTAGCTGACCACCCTTTGTGCTTCCACATATTATAAGTGTTTTTAAACATGCCCTGGCTGCATATATAGCTGCTGTGTAACCTGCAGGCCCAGATCCGATAATTATTACATTCCAATGATTCATATTTTAATACCAACCTAATTTAATTGTAAGCTCATTTGATATATTCCGGAAGTACCAAATGGTAATTTTTATTATGCTACTTCTAAGCATATAATTATTTCTTAACTATTTGTTTTATCACATTCAGCCATGATTTTTGAAGATCTGGAAATTGAATCAGTTAAGTAGAAACTTTCTATCGGATATGAGAATTCTAATTGATTTTTTACCTTTGGGATTTCAAAATCTAAATCAATCTTATTATCATTTAATTTCAATAAGTTTTCCTCTGCAAATATATTATGTGCTTTACTCATAGACTTTCTGAGGCTTAACAAATCTGAAAAATCAAGCTGTAATCCAATTGCTTCTGCTAAGTCTAATATTATCTGATACTCATTACGAGAACTACCGAGGGGCTTCACTGCCTGAGTTGTTCTTTGTACTCTGCCTTCAGTGTTTACATAAGTACCTGACTTTTCAGAATATGCAGGACTAGGAATTATTATATCTGACTTATATACACTCTTATCTCCATGATGTCCTATATATATTATCTTAGATTTAGTTATCTCTGATAAATCTATATCGTCTGCACCAAATAAAATTATTGTATCGCAATCTTTCAATATAGGAGATTTCTTACCTTTAATTGAACTATTTACAAAGCCTATATCTAGAGCACCTACAGCACCTGCTGAGTTATGTAAAATATTAAATCCATTCCAATCATCAGAAATAAATCCATACTTTTTAGCAATTGCCTTACAAAGCTTATGTAATGTATTTGATTTAGCATCAGAAAACATTGCACTGCCTAATATCATCATAGGCTTCTTAAAATTCTTAAGAGATTCACAATAAGGGTGTTTACCTTCAAGGATTTTTGTTAGAATTTCTACTGTATCTTGCCCTAACTTCTCGCATTGATAGTTGAGTTCTATATCTGGTCCAATAATTGCCGTAGAAAGTTTATTATGAGTTACAGATTTCCTAATTCTCGCATTGATGATAGCTGCTTCATGTCGTGGATTTGTATTAATCAGAAGGCAATGATCAGCTTCTTCTATTCCAGCTATTGTTGAATTAAATAAATAATCACTACGAAACTTAGACTGTAATCCATGCATTTTCATTTCATAATCAGTATATCCTTTGCCAAGTTTTTTCAAAAAACTTTTAGCTGCAAACATTGTTTCAACATCAGTCAGCTTTCCAGTAATAAATGCTATATTCTCAGATTTTTCTAAAATTTCTGCAACTTTTGCAATGGCATCTGCATAATCAGTTTTATTAAACCTCTCACCACTCCATAACATAGGAGTATCAAGGCGTTGGTATTTCAATCCATCATATGCAAATCTTGTCCTATCAGATATCCATTCCTCATTTATTTTCTCAAATGCTTGTGGAAGGATTCTCATTACTTCATTGCCTCTCGTATCAATTCTAATATGTGAACCAACTGCATCCATCACATCAACTGAATATGTATGTCTGAGCTCCCAACTCCTTGCAGTAAAAGCGTATGGTTTAGAAGTAAGTGCCCCTACAGGACAAAGGTCTATGATATTACCTGACATCTCAGATTTTATAGATTTTTCAACATAAGTTGTGATCTCCATATGTTCACCACGACCAATAGCACCCAACTCATTTGTACCTGCAATGTCCTCTAAAAACCTCACACACCTAGTGCAATGAATACATCTAGTCATATTAGTTGATATGAGAGGTCCCATGTATTTATCTTCTACAGCTCTCTTATCTTCATGATAGTTACTTTTACGTTTACCATACTTAACTGCTTGATCTTGCAAGTCACACTCACCTCCCTGATCGCATATAGGGCAGTCAAGTGGATGATTTATTAGAAGAAACTCCATAACCCCCTCACGAGCTTTTTTGACCATTTCAGACTCTGTCTTGATCACCATACCTTCTGTGACATTAATTGAACAGCTAGCAACTGGCTTAGGGCTTTTTTCTACTTCAACAAGACACATTCTACAATTACCAGCTATTTCTAGCTTCTCATGATAGCAAAACCTAGGTATTTGAACTCCCACCTTTTCACATGCTTGGATGATAGTTATGCCATCGTCAACTACATGCTCTTGTCCATCTACAAATATCTTTGCCATTTTACTAATTTTAGATCTTTTTTTTCATTATAAATGTTTAGGAGAAATTCACAAGATATTCATCAATTCTTATTTGGACTACTTTAACTATCTTATAAATTAGCACTACAAAAGAGAGCTGATTAAAAGTTTATAAAGTTTTTTTTATAAAAAATGTAAAAGCGTTTTGATTTCTTAATAAAATTGTAATAAATGCAGTATATAAAAATAAGTCATAAGTAAGTGTGTTTTGTAAGCAACTTACTTATGTAACTTAAAATTAAACAATTAATAAAAAATAATATGGCTAAATTAGATCGTCAAGAACTAACAAGATTATTTAACGAAATTAATAAACTTGGATTAAGTGATAACAGTTTTTTAAAAGTTATTGGAAAAAAATATAACCATGCAACATTACTAATAAACGAAAAAAAACTAACTCAAGCTAGGCAAAAATACTTAGGAACAGAAGTAACTGAAGAGAATTTATTCAACTTTTTATATAGTCAAAAAGATATTTTAAACATTACAGAAATCACAGATTTAGATCATTATGTAGAAAATTTTGAAAAAATAGCAAAAGAAGCACCAGCAGAACTTCTAAAACAACAACAAGAAGACCAAGAAGCTATAGAACTAGTATTAGAGTGTAACTTTATATGTAGCATAGTAGATCTTTATAATACTGCTGTTAAGAAACAAAATGGAATAAAACCTTCATGTGCAGAGGCTTTAACAAAATTCCTGCAACAAGATTTGTTTGAAGATCATAATCTCTCTAATGCAGACAAAGCTAAATTAAGCAAAGCATTTAAAGGAATGTATAGTGCTTATAATGGAGAACAAATTAAAGATATAAAAAAAATCAGCGAAGGCGTTCATGTATTTGATACATTTAAAGCTTTTGTAAGAGAAATTATAAGAATTTGTCTAATAGTACCAGCAGTTGCAAAATTTGTTTTCGGTAATGATAGTGATAGCTTCATTAGAGGATATCGTTCAACTAGAGAAAATAAAAATGATTTCGCAGCTGGTGTGGGTTCTTTCAAAGATCTTGTTGCAAAACGCAGCAATCAAGAGATTAATTTATAATCCTCATTCAGAAGTCAGTAAACTTCTCAACCTCAAAGGCATCAATCAACATCTGCCTGTTGCAGTTATTGACTTTCTATAGATAGTTTCCTGCAGCAAATATGATGAATGGAATATTGCAGTTGTTCTGATTGTTGTATTCATTTATATAATCAAAGACAGTCAGAAAAAGTAAATCTGATTTTTAAATACCTATATCCTCTATATAATTGTTTATTATTTTTTTTATTAGAAATAGTAGTCAATAGTGTTATTTTATGATATGCATTTACTGTTAGTCAAATAATAATTTAACAAAATAAAAAACACTCAAGGTGCTTCAGAGTTTTTTTAAAGTCACGGATTCATCAAAATCAGATAAGCAACTACCGCTTATGGAGAATAGTCAAGCACCTCAAGGCATTAAAGATATTCAATTATCGTCAAAAAAACGAAGTATAATACGTCCTGAGTGTAATATTTTAGTTATATATCAAAAGTCTAAAAACTCTGTTGAAGGTCAAAGTTTAGAAGAATCAATTATAGAAGCTTATAATAAAGTTATCACAAAACCTTACCTAAGAAATTTTGATGCAAAATGTTTAGAATTTGCACAGGTTGGATTTAGCCAAGATATAGATAAAACATCAGAAGAATATAAAAATATTGCAAAATTATTCAATGCTTTATACAAATTTAATAATGGTCAAAAAGTTAAAAAAATAGGCTTTTCATATGATAATAAAATTTGTGAGAATTTTACCTCTGGAGAAAAGACTCGGCATTATTTAATGTGCTGTCTTGCACAAACACACTATAAATTAAAGCAAGATTACTTTGAGGTTTTAAATTATATGTTTGAGAGGCAATTAACAAATTCTTCAAATTCAGGAGAAATTAAACAGCAAGATTCTTCAGATGGAATGCCTGAACAAGCTTCAAAAGATAATAATAATAATTTTGTTAAATTTACAAATCAGACAAATAATCTTGTTAACTCTAATAATCTGGACAATTCAAATCCAACAAATAATAATTATGTTGATTTTATAAATGCACAAAAGAAGGTTGAAGACAATTCTGTTACTAAATCCAGTATTTTTATGACTGAAGAGAGACATATTTAATACATAATTAAAGCACTTGTATTTCATGAGTGTTTAGCCTCACAAAGCAAACTATACATAAAATAGATGTATAGACATTACAATGCCTATAAATGCATATAGCTCTCTTGACGTACTCTAAGAGTTTATGCTACATACAAGCACTCAAACTAAAAATTTATAAAAAATATGGGTAAAGAAATAGAAGACTTTGAAGTAGTAAAAATCAAAATAAAACAAAATTCTAAAAAAGTTTTACACTTAAAAAGATTGGCAGATATAATAAAAAATCCTAATTTTACTGAATATGTAGAAAAAAACAACGTAAAATAGTTGAAATGCATGATTATTTAAAGGATATGAAAGGCAAAGCTTTTTGTGAAGAATTTGAAGCAAATCTTCCAAATAAAATTAAAGGTTTAGCAGTTCTGCAAGATAAGATGTTAAAGGTCGATGAGCAATTAAATCAACAAACAAATCCAAGACCAAGAAAATTCACAGATTTTTTGCATGAACAATCAACCTCTAACCAAAAAGAAGGTCACAATCGTTAATTAAAAATATTACCATCTGAGTCTATTTGGCAGTCATATTTTATCTTAAGGAGATCAAACCACATGGTCTTCTTATGACTAGGCTGCCTCAGCAAATATGATGGATGAAATATTGCAGTTGTTCTGATTGTTTGCCCATCCAAGTATTCATTTGTATAATCAAAGTATTTACCGCGTAATTTTGTGATTGGAGTTTCTATTTCTAAAAGAGATTCAACGGCAGTGCTTCCAACTAAAACTATCAGCTTCGGATTGATTATAGCTATATGTTTTTTGACAAATGGCCTGCAGAGCTTGATCTCTTCATCAGTTGGTTTTCTGTTTGCTGGTGGCCTCCAGAAAACAGTATTTGTAATGTAAGCATTTTTCTCTCTAGTTAGACCGATGGCAGCAATTATATTATCCAATAACTTCCCACTCTGTCCGCAGAAAGGTATACCCTGTTCATCTTCATTTGCACCAGGAGCTTCTCCTATAAACATTATTTTTGCATTAGGATTGCCGTCTGCAAAAACTGTGTTTTGTGCTGATTTTTTGAGATCACAACCATCAAAGCCTTCAACTAGCTTTTTTAATTCATCTAGTGAGTTACAAAGATCTAATTCAGATTTTACAACCTCTTTATTGTTTTTAATCGTTCTATTGATTGGTTCTGAATTGTAAAAATCTTTTATTCCGAGATCTTTATATAGTTTAATTTTACTTTGCATTATATTGAGGGAAAAATTTAGCGAGTGATTCTGCTGAGATCGTTGATGATGTTTTGATCAATTCTTCGGCACATTTTCCAAATAAATATGTTGCTAATTTCATTGAATGTGATGCTGTAAGTCCTTGAGCCACATAGCCACAAATTATACCAGTCAATATATCACCAGCACCAATAGATTTAATTTGAGGAGCTCCTGTATGATTTTCATGTATTTTTTCTCCATCATCTATATCATTTAAGTCATTCTTCAATAAATCATATGAAGTAACTTTAAAATCATTTGACGTTACTATGTAGTCTGTATAACCTTTTACACACAAGTTTATCTTATGTCTTTGTGATACTTCTAAAATATTTGAAGAAGTTGCTTCTATTCCAAATAAACGTTCAAATTCATTAACATTAGGAGTTAAAATCCAATGATGTTTATTACTATCATATATTTTTAAAATTTCTGGAACTAATGCATCAGCATCAATTATAATTGGTTTATTAGTATTAATAATTGCAAGTAATGATTTTTTTGTATCAAAGTCCTTTCCTAGGCCATTGCCTATAGCTATTACATCAATAATTTTTACAATCTCATGAATTACTTTAACGTCATATAAACCAAGTGATCCTGTATGACCTTTAAATTCATGCAATAAAAAATTTAGAGAGTAATTCTTAGCTTCTTTAAGATATTTGTCACATGAGTATAAATGAATGAGATCCGCACCAGCTGCTTCTGCACCTAGAATTGTCATCATCACTTCTGCCTTTGAGGTAGAATTACCACCTATAACTAAAACTTTGCTCATGTTATCAATATATTGATGTTTATATTTGTATAAAACTACCTGTTTGCAGTTTTATGAGTTGTTTTTTGTTGTCTTGTATTATCATTGATCCATCTATAGGATCTAGATCATAAAATATTCCAGAAATTATATTATCTCCTGATTTAATTGATATAAACTCATTTATTTTAAATGCTTTTGCTTTCCAAACATTTCTGAAGTTTTTGAAACCATCTGAAATCCATTGATTATAAAGCTCTGTGAAAATCTTCAAAAATCTCTCAACGAATTCTTCTGTACTTGTCTTGAAACCATTTTCTAGGAGATCAGTTGCACCTACAAGACTTGTTTTACTAGTTTCTGGATGAGATACTATATTCAATCCAATACCTATAATCAGTCTGTCATTAATTTTTTCAGTTAAGATTCCTGCAACTTTTCTACCTTGAATTAGAACATCATTTACCCATTTATATTGTATGTTAAGGTCACTTTTGAATGAATTTATCGTCTCTCCAATCGCAATACCTATAATATAAGTAATATTACTTGTTGGGTTCGTATTGGGTATAATAAGTGATGTATGTAGATTCCCTTTAAGGCTTTGCCACTCTCTACCATGCTGCCCATAACCTTTTTTCTGCTCATTAGCTAAAATAATCACTTGTGAATTATTAGTGATTAAATTTTTTGCATAGTCCTGTGTGCTTTCAACAGAATCTAACTTTTGTGTGAGCCAGTTATTAGTTAACATATTGATATAGTTTATATACTTTTAAAAAAACGTATTTAGAGTATATTCTATAAACAAAAAAGTATCAAAAAAATTAATATGATTATAACAAGATTTGCACCAAGTCCAACAGGATTCTTACATATAGGTAATGTTAGAACTGCATTGTTAGCTTGGCTACAAGCAAAGTCACAAGGTGGGAAATTTATTTTAAGAATTGATGATACTGATAGAGAAAGATCAAAGAAAGAATATGAAGTTGCTATAAAGAGAGATTTAGAATGGTTAGGGCTTGAGTGGGATGAGACTTACAAGCAGTCAGAAAGGATGGATAAGTATTTAGCTGCGAAGGAGAAATTAATAGCATCAGGAAGATTATATCCATGCTATGAATCTCAAGAAGAGCTTGATATGAAGAAAAAAAATCTTATGAAGCGAGGATTACCACCAATATATGATAGATCTTCTCTTAAATTAACTGACAGTGAAAAGAAATATTTTGAAGATAGAGGGATAAAGCCTCACTGGAGATTTATGCTTAATTCTGAGGAGATAACTTGGAATGATCGAATTAGAGGTGAGATGAGTTTTAAGCCTGAAAACATTACAGATCCGATATTATTCAAGGAGGATGGCAATATGACCTATACCCTTGCATCAGTCGTAGATGATATAGAATTGAATATCACTCACATTATGAGAGGGGAAGACCATCTTAGCAACAGTGCAACTCATATCCAAATATTTAAAGCACTAGGGATTCAAAAGATACCTCATTTATCACATCTATCTCTTCTAGCAAGTAAAAGTGGTGAGATCTCAAAAAGATTAGGTGGTTTTGATGTAGCTTCTTTGAGGGATAATGGAATTGAAGCAATGAGCATCAATAGCTTTTTGGCTAAAATAGGTACCTCAGATCCAGTCGAATGTTTCTATTCACTAGATGATCTAAAAAAATCATTTGATATTAGTAAGTTCAGTAAGGCTCCAATCAATTATGAGTTTGAAGACCTACAAAAGTTCAATGCTAAAATGGTTCATAACATGCCTTTTGATATGTTTCAAACGCGTTTGAATGAGATAGGTATAACAACAACTACAGAAGAGTTCTGGAAAGCAATGCATGGCAATATAGATACCATTTCAGATGCTAAGACATGGTATGATGTATGCTATGGAGATATAACTCCTGTTGATTCAATAGATAAAGAATTTTTGAAAATTTCTGCAGATCTACTACAGGATGTAGAGTGGAATGAATCAACTTGGAGTATCTGGACAGAGAAAATAAAACAGCAAACTAACAAAAAAGGTAAGGAATTATTTTTACCCCTCAGACTATCACTTACAGGCTATGAATCAGGTCCGGAGATGAAATTACTAATATTACTGATAGGAAAAGATAAGGTATTGCAAAGGTTGTGTCAGTAATAATTACTAATAGTATAGGAAAAAGATTTCCTTCAGGTGAAATTGAAGTACAAATACCTCATAATGTTTTTGGTGAAGATATATTTATATTTCATAGAATTCATCAACCAATTAACAGTAGCATACTTGAGGTATTATTAATTGCTTTGAAGTGTAAAGATTTAGGTGCTCATTCAGTATCATTAATTTTACCATATCTACCATATTCAAGGTCTGAGAAATCATCTCTAAAGCACATATATCAATTATTGGCATTAGTTGGAATACAAAAGATAATCACGTCAGATATCCATTCAAATACAAATCAGACTGAAATTCAGAGCATTGATTTTGCTTCTCACATCATTAGAGAGTGTAAAATAGATCTGAAAGATAAAATTATAGTATCACCAGATAAAGGTGGATATGCAAGGGCTAAAAAAGTCGCTGATGAATTCAAATGTGAGTTTATTTGTATGGATAAAAAACGCTCTGAAGAAGGTATTGTGCACAAGCTAAATACAAATGTTTTCAATAGAAAGATTGTAATTATAGATGATATCATTGATAGTGGAAAGACAATATCGAGTGCAGCAGATTTACTATTTAAAATGGGAGCTGAGTCGATCGAAGTAATTGCAACTCATCTAATATCATCAAATGAGTTTGATGGAATCGCTTCCATTTATGTTAGTAATTCAATTCAGCATGAGATACTGCCTGATAAGTACAAGGTTGTAAATATAGACAGAATTCTTTTAAGTTATACAGATATTTCTTCATAGATCTCTATTTCTAATTCAGAATGTGTTTCCACTTCATAATTAATATAAGCAATCAATGCACTTGATATTGCTGTCTTTGCAGTGTCAAGATATTCTTTTGTTATTGCAGCATATAGGTCTCCACCACAATGCACAACGTTAATAATTATTCCACCAACTGCACTTGCAGAAACTGTTTTGAGTATTGATGCATTATTTCCAGTGCCATATTGTCCTAATATATATCCAATACAGCTTTTTAAACCTAAAAATATACTGCCGAAAGCGAAGACTTTTAGTTGTGATTCCTCACTTGGGCTTGAAAATTCGCTAGAAGATGATAATGCACTCCTAGGAGAATTATTTGCACTGTAATAAGTTGATTCATGAGAAACCAAAGATGGTAATGGAGAGCTACAAGAAGATCCTGTACTTTCTCCTAAATCATCTGATTGATTACTAACATAAGAATTGCCAGAATTTTTGATCATTGAAAATAAAAACTCAACTACACCAATTGCTACTCCAGACTGTATAATTTTACTTATTTGCATACTATTTTGTTCTATTCCTATTGGGAATAAGATATATAACACAAAGTTGATACAGATATCCAGTATTAGTTGCGCTATATTTTGTAAAAGGTGCTAATAAATAAGAGTTAAAGCCCTTCAAAGAGCTTCAAATCCAGAAGATATTAAAGTAATTGACCTTCACTTATTTCGATTCCATCATCATAGGCTTTGTAAAGTTCAATTCCAGCGATTGTTGCAACATCACATACTGATAGAATTCCCATGTGGGTATAACCGACTCCATAAGCAGCAACTGTATTTACCAATAAATCTGAACCAACAACTGCTCCAACTTCAGCATATTTAGTTACATAATGATTTGAACCAAATTTATCATTGATATAAGATGCACCATATTTATTATATAAAAATGGCATTCCCATTTCTATAACTCCTAGCTTTATAGAGTTTAATAATATATTTGGTATAGTAGGAGAAACTGAGCTTAAACTTGAAATCCCAGACTTTTCTAAAACAGGTAAGCCAACTACTTGAGCTAAACAAGAGATACCTATTCCTTTAAGTTCTAAAGGTATAGATTGTGTCATTTCATATATTTGTTTTAGTGTACTTTCTATATTTTTTTTCATTGTAACTTTTTTTATTTATGTTGATTGTATACATTATCCTGCCCTATCCTATACGATGATTATTACAAACATATTAAGAAAATATCCTCCCGAATAACATTGCTACTGTAAATGGCTTTTTAATGTAAAATCCCTAACCCCCTTCTAGTACAAAAATACTAATATGTCTAGAAGTTGCATAAAAATCTTTGCTGTTATTTGAAATTACAACCTACTACCTATAATTACTTCATTTACCTTAATTGCAAGTTTTTGCGCCGCATTGTTTATGTTTGTGTGTTTAATTTTTGAGTTTGAAATATCAATTTCATTTCTTATAAATAAATCTTCTAATTTGACGCGAAGTGCTTCAGCTGAAAAATCTTTTTCTAAAATGATTTTTGATGTACCTTGAAGTTCAAAACTTTGTGCATTGCAAATTTGATGATTACCAACAGAATTAGTTATAGGTATAATAATTGAAGGAATTCTAAGATGTTCTATTTCAGATATTGCTGAGGCACCTGCTCTACTAATTATAAGATCTGCATCAGCCATCAACTGTGGAATTTCTTTGAAGAAACTCTGCAAAGTATATTTTTTAATACTACTAAATTCATAAAGAGAATTGACTGAGTCATTGTTTTCTTCTCTAACTTGCTGAAATAATGTTATTTTTTCCTGTAAGTCTCTTGGTAACCCTGTAACAGCATTTGCTATTGTTGTATCGAATATGGTTGATCCTTGACTACCTCCTATCACTACAATAAAAATCTCAGCTGTGATTTTGGTACGTCTTCTTTTTGAGTCAAAAATAACTTGCCTGATAGGATTCCCTGTATAAATAATTTTATTATTACTATCTACTCCTATTGTATTTTCAAATGATGTAGCCAAAAATTTAGAATCCTTTAAAAAAAATTTATTTGCTTTACCAATTACTGAATTTTGTTCATGTAATATAATTGGGATCTTAAGCAATTTTGCTGCAAAAAGCACAGGAAAAGATGTAATGCCACCAAATCCTATGACAACTGCTGGCTTTTGTCGTTTTAAAATGTAAAGCGATTTTAGTGTTGCCAATCCTAGATATAATAAAGAAATCACCTTTTTAAATATACTTCCTTGAATGTTTCTAACAGGTAAAACCATATTTTGCTTTTCTTTTTCATCGCAAAATTTTCTCCCACGTGAGTCTGTGAAAAACAGTATATTGTTTTTAGTACCTAGTATTTCTGATATCGCCTGTGCAGGGAATACGTGTCCTGCAGTTCCTCCAGCTACTATTGCAATAGTTCTCTGTACCATTCTGTATTTGTAATTGCTTCTGATAGATTTAAATAGTATAACTGACGTATAGATAAAGTAAAATATACTAGCAATGTTAAAATCTTTTCTTACAATCATTTTGTGCGTTTTGTCATCTGCAATCACTTATGCTGATGGGCCATACATAGTGCCACACAACAAAAAAAATACGGATACATTAAAAGCAGCTTCCAAAATAGCTATGTCAGGCATACAAGCTCAGAGTGAAAGGATGAAAGTAATATCTCAAAACATAGCAAATATCGATGTTACAGGTTCAACGCCTGAATCAGATACATATAGAAGAAAGATAATATTTTTTGAAAATAAAATTGATCCTCAAACAGGTGCTGAAGTTGTAGTAGTAAAAAAAATACAAAATGATCAAAGTGATTTTATTTTAAAATATCAACCGAATCACCCTGCAGCAGATAAAAATGGCTATGTAAAATACCCAAATGTTAATATTAATGTTGAATTGGGAGATGGTAATGAAGCAAAGAGAGGTGTGTCTATAAATGCAAACTCGATGGATATGATAAAATCTATGCAGTTTACAATTCTTAATATGATGAAAAATTAAAGTGTTTAAAGGTCAACTAACAGTAATTGGTGGGACTGGTAATGTAGGGCGAAATGTTCTAAAAATGCTTATAGAAAGTAATTTGTTCGATATTTCTAACATAAGAGTTACTGGATCTATAAGATCTGCTGGATCCTATTTGCAAATAGGAAAACACAAATTTCTTATTGAAAATACAGAAGAAATAAAGTTTCAAAATGATGAATTATGTATCTTTAATACAGAAGCAGATGTATCTTCCAAATATATACCGATTGCTCTAGACTCTGGAGCATATGTTGTTGATTCCAGTTCACATTATAGAATGGATACAACAGTTCAACTGATTATACCTAATGTAAACATACGAAGCATAGATGTAAAAAAATCTAGATTGTTTGCACATGCTAATTGCATAGCAGCACCAATCGCAACAGTTATTGCTCCACTACATAAAAGATTTGGAGTTAAGAGAGTTATTGTATCAACTTATCAGTCTACTTCAGGTGCTGGAAAAAAAGCTATGGATGAGTGCTTAGAATCTACAAAAAAGTTCTGTGAGAGTTGTGATATACAGGCAAGTCAATCATTCCCTAGGCCAATTACATTTAATGTCATACCTCAAATTGGAAGCTTTGATGATAATGGTTTTTCAGGCGAAGAAACAAAAATTTCGAATGAAATAAAGAAAGTAATAAGTAAAAATATTTTCATCTCAGCAACATCTGTAAGGGTTCCAGTATTGATAGGTCATTCAAGTAGTTTGAGTTTGAAATTGGAATCTGAATGCAGTTTGAATGATGTTTTAAACACATTGAGTGAATCAGTTGGTATAAAAATTAGTGGTAATGGATATCATACACCAATTGAAGTAGTAGGCTCAGATGATGTTTCTGTTGGCAGAATAAGAACAGATGGACAAGACGATGACAAATGGCTTCATATGTGGATCTGTTCAGATAACTTGAGAGTTGGTGCAGCGACTGATTCATTTCAAATCGCAAAAGCAATAGCACTGCAAGTTTAATATTATTTTGTTTTACGGGTTTTTAAAATATCTGATATTGATAGAACTTCTATTTTATCAGCATTTGCTTTCATCCAACTTTCTAAACCTTCTATTGATTGTACTTGTGGAGGTATAAATACAATACATGTTTGATTTTTTGTGATGGCTATATTTTTTAAATCATCTAACGATGCTTTGACATAATCAGCATTACCATAATCGATTACTTGATGTACTATGATGCTTTTTTCAAGGACATTCGATGTAGGAAATAACTTTGTTAAAAAGTTACTATGATCTCTATCATAATATACAAAGAACTTGAATTGAGTACTATAATCTTCAAGTAGCTTTATTAAAGACATTGCCCTATCCTCCTTAAAAGCAAATGCAGATAGAGGTGATAAGTAGATACCTATATTGTTTGAAATAAGTTTAGAAATAACATCATGAAATTTCCTTGCATTTTCTGTAATCGATCCATCCATTAGCATTGCATGTGGACCTGGATCATTTCTTGAGTAGTCTGATGTTTGAGTTGGTAATAAGACCATAGTATCATGACCATAAGTATCAGAGCTTTCTTTAAGGATGTTAGTTAAGTTTTCTGCATATATTGAGATTCCAAGACCTATCTTTGGATTTGTATGGAATGCCTTTTCTAAAACCTCACTTTGCAAACCGAGATCAGTAATAAGAATTGCCATTTTAGCAACTGCAATATTATTTCCAGAATTTTTATTAAAGTTTTGGTCTTTATTACTTATATCAACAACTTTCACATCAGTGGTAACCTTATAATCAGAATTTGAAAGATAAGATTTTATTGAATCTCTTTTGATTA
>CALPOD020000019.1 GCA_943325105.2 Candidatus Fokinia solitaria
GCTTTGACATCGTTTGTCTCATTATTTACTTTAGGAGGTAAAGGTATTGATACATGTGAATCAGATGCTTTAACGTCGTTTGTCTCATTATTTACTTTAGGAGGTACAGGTATTGATACATGTGAATCAGATGCTTTGACATCGTTTGTCTCATTATTTACTTTAGGAGGTAAAGGTATTGATACATGTGAATCAGATGCTTTAACGTCGTTTGTCTCATTATTTACTTTAGGAGGTAAAGGTATTGATACATGTGAATCAGATGCTTTGACATCGTTTGTCTCATTATTTACTTTAGGAGGTACAGGTATTGGTGTAGAAAAAGCCTTTGGGGTGACATTTAGATCAGGATTCCTTGTGATACCATCTTCAACTATATTTTGTTTAAAGATATTAGTTACATCATTATTTTGTGAAATTTTTGTGACATTTGAATCGATATAGACATTTTTATATTTTTTCTCATCTACAAAAAAATCATCAGCATATACATTAAGATTCAAAATGATATTTAGAAAACTTAAAAGTTTCCACCAATTAAATCCAAGATTAATAAAAAAACTTCTAAAGATCATAATTTTATTTTTATTTTTGTTTGTGACTATCAAAAGTCTCATTTACTGAATTTATTTTATAATAATGACAAAATTCAGAAATTTTACACTCATCACAGAGAGGTTTCCTTGCCTTACAAACATATCTTCCATGCAAAACTAACCAATGATGAGCATTTTGTAAAAACTGGATTGGTACCTTTTTCATTAACTCCTTTTCTGTATCATGTGGCTTTGATGTGTTGCATAATCCTAGCCTATTACTGACTCTAAAAACATGAGTATCAACACCAATTGTAGCGTGTTCATAAGCCGTATTCAGTATAACATTTGCTGATTTCCTACCGATACCTGGAAGAGATGTTAGAATTTCAAATGATTCAGGAACTCTTCCATCATATTTTTCCAGTAAGATTTTACTTGTTGCAATAATATTTTTAGCCTTATTATTGCAGTAATTAATTGATTTTATATACTGTTTTAATTCTATTTCCCCTAGTTTAACCATTTCTTGTGGATTTTTTGCAACTAAAAAAAGCTCAGGAGTGATCTTATTGACCATTTTATCAGTTGCTTGCGCTGAAAGAATCACTGCTACAAGTAATGTATATGGTGAAGAATAAGTTAGTTCTATCGTAGGTTTTATATTTAATTCTGAAAATCTTATAAATAATTTCTCAACTTGATCATTTGGAAGCATATTATATGGTATTGATTTTACAATAGTTTATATTAACTTAATTTACTCATAGTTTAGAGTTAAACAATAGCTAAAAAACATAAATCTTTTATTTTATAGTGTCTCTGATAATTGTTACTGGTGGTATCGGAAGCGGTAAATCATTTGTGTTAAATTACATCAAAAAATTTGGGTATTCTGTATTACAAACAGATCTCATAGCAAAAGAAGTAATGCAAAGCGACTATTTTCTTGCAGCATTACAAAAATACTTAAACTTAGATCATATAGATATAAAAAAAGAGGTAATAAAAAACCCCATTTTATTAGATTTTATTGAATCAATAGTGCATCCTGAAGTAGTAAGGATTAGAGCTGAAAGAATTAAAGATATTTTATCTACAAATTCCGCAGTTTTTATTGAAGTACCACTATTTTTTGAGAAAAATCTTCAAAGAACTTTCGAGCAGTATGGCAAATTAGTTATAGCCTCTACAATTTGTGGTCTAAATAAACAGATAATCAGAGCTAAAAAACGTGATAAAAATCTTACAGATGAAATATTACAAATGATACTTTCAAAACAATGTAATGATGAAGAAAGAGTTGCTGGAAGTGATATCATAATATATACATGTAGAAGTAAATACAGTGTAAAAAAAGCAGTACAAAAATTCCTGAAGCATTTTGGATGAATAATGAGTGAAATAGTTGAAATAGTTTTAGATATAGAGACTACAGGTTTAAGTCTTACTAAAGGTCATAAAATCATAGAAATAGGATGTGTTGAATTAAAAAACAGGAAGCGTACTGGTCGTGTCTTTCATAAATATATAAACCCGCAAAGAAAAATAGATCCAGAAGCGATTAATGTACATGGTATCAAAGATGAATTTCTTACTGATAAACCAATATTTTCAAAAATAGCCCAAGAATTTAATGCATTTCTTAATCTTGAAGAGAATGCATTTATTGTTGCACACAATGCAATAGCATTTGATATAAGATTTATAAATCATGAACTGGCACCGTGTGGAATTCAAATAATACCTCAAAGTAGGGTAATTGACTCGTTAATGATAGCAAGAAAAAAATTCCCAGGAAGTCCAGCGAGTTTAGATGCCCTTTGCAAAAGATTTGGCATAAGTTTAGAAAGTCGTCAGAAGCACGGAGCACTTTTAGATGCTGAATTGCTAGCATCTGTTTATATTTTAATGCAAGGTCCAACACAAAATCAAATATTTCTTGAAGCTTGGCAAAAAGAGTCCTATTATAATGAGGCATTGGCAGTAGAATCATATAATGAAAGAACTTTTCATTTATCTGAATCTGATGTAATAATGCACAAAGGTATGTTACAAAAAGTAAACGAACCTTTGTGGCTAAAGAGATTAAATGGTAAGAAAAAATCTTTATTAAACAAAAGAATTTAAAAAAAATATGAGTATGGTTAGAGATGTACTTGTAGTTGAAGACAACTATGAGATATGTGAGATAATAAAAGAAATTTTAGGTGAGCAAGGATACAACGTAAACATTGCAAGAAATACTAGAACAGCTTTGGAAGCTGCAGCAAAAATAAAACCACATTTAATAATATTAGATATATGGCTAGAAGGTAATCATCTTGATGGAATAGGCTTATTGAAAAAATTAAAACAGATGTTTCATGATGTACCTATAATAATGATTAGTGGTCACGCAAATAATGAGCTTGCAGCTTCTACAATCAAATTAGGAGCTTATGATTTTATAGATAAACCCTTTAAAACTGAAAGATTACTATTATTAGTAAAAAGAGCTTTAGAAGCAAAAGATTTAATGGAAATTAACTCATATCTTCAACATAATACTCATAATAATAACATTTATAAAATTTCTAGTGGTACATCACGAGCTGCTCAAAAGCTTAGACAAGAAATCAAAGCTCTAGCAAATTCAAACTGCAGAATCATAATCACTGGTGAAATAGGTTCACAACCATCCCATATCGCAAAAGAAATACATGAAATCTCTCCGAGAGCTCAAAAGCCATTCATTAACCTCAGTAATGCTTGTAATGGGGAATTTGAGGATTTACAAAGAATTATTTGTGGATCAGAATCAGAACAATCAATCTTTGAAAGAGCAAATGGTGGTACAATAGTGTTAGAAAATCTACACACAGTACCTTTGAATATACAAACAAGAATTCTTGATGCATTACAAAAGGAAGCAATAACAAGAGGAGGAAAATCAATAAAATTCGATGTAAGAGTAATAGGTACTTTTGAAGTCGAATCAGAATCTAAGGTAATGGATTTTATACAAAAGCGTTTATTAAATGAGATGCTATACCATAGACTCAATGTAAAAAATTTACAGGTTCCAACATTAAGGTCAAGAGTTGATGATATAGTACACCTGTTTGTATTAGCTACTCAGACACAGCTAGATAGATTCTCTAAGATAAATGTTGATTGCTTAAAACATGCCCTGACATCATATACTTGGCCTTGTAATACTCAAGAACTTTATAACACAGCTGAATACACTCTTATAATGTTGAAAATGAGTAATACTGATAACATTACAATAGATATGTTACACCCAAGTATTTTAGGTATAGTAAAGACAGATTTTGCAAGTTTTGCCAATATCACTGAATATCTTGACAAAGATTATAAAAGCGCTAAAAGGCATTTTGATATGGAATATATCAAAGCTCAACTCAGACGCTTCTCAAATAATGTTGCAAAAACAGCAAGGTTTATGGGTGTTGACAGAGCTGCACTATATAGAAAAATTAGGTCTTTACTTGGATTACAAAAATCTAACGATAAAAAAATCGTGCATTTAATAAGTAAAGAACTAGAAAAAACTAAAAAAAATGAAGAAGCTGTTATGTAATCATTAAATTTTTAATTTATGCATAATATAAAGCTTGTTTACACAGAGAGTTTTATGGTATAAACATTTTGAAAATGCATGAGTTGTCAGAGTTATAAATTTGCTTTCACAACAAAATGTAACAAATTATATAAAATAATATCAATAAGTTATGCATACAATTATAGAAGCCTTTCACATTTTACCACTATACCTGATAGTACTTATATTTGCACTTCAATTTCTATGGAAGCTTTTAAAAAAACAAACAATTGTAATTCATCAAATGGATCCTCTGTTGTTAATTCTATCAGCAATAGGAACAGCAGCTGGTGCTAATGCACATGGACCTCATATACATGAGATTTTTGATCCTTGCTTCGGTTATGCAGCAGTTTCTATGTGTGTTGCAGCAAGAATGCTTGGGTTGATCAAAAAACTAAAACATGTAAACGCATAGTATACACTTGCTCAAAACCCAAAAATCATGTAAAAGATTTGTGAAACTCAGTCTCGCTTCTATCACTGGATAAAATTCTGGTGAGTGACTGGATATATAAAATTTTAGAAAAATACCACTAAACAAAATATCAAATTTAAAATGTCAAAAATTGAAAGTATTGTAGCTGAGTTATCAAAACTCACAGTGTTAGAAGCTGCTGAATTAGCAAAAGCATTAGAAGATCATTGGGGTGTAAGCGCAGCAGCTCCAGTAGCAATAGCGGCAGCAGCAGCTCCAGTAGCAGCAGCTGAGGAAAAAACAGAATTCGATGTTATCATTGCTAGTATTGGTGAGAAAAAACTTGATGTTATCAAAGCAGTTCGTGAGATAGCACCACAACTAACATTGCCACAAGCAAAAACTCTTGTTGAGAGCGCTCCTCAAAAAGTTAAGGAAGGTGTTTCAAAAGAAGAAGCTGAAAAAGCAAAGAAAGCTCTTGAAGCAGCTGGTGCAAAAGTTGAACTTAAATAAATCAACTTTATCTAGGGGATCTACTTCCCCTTTTTTTATGTAATTCTGTGAATTTTCATTTCATTTCCAATCCTACTACAAATTGCAATGAGATTCTCATTTTGATTTTCAATTACAAATAATGATGGATGATTCAAAAGCATTAAATCTGTCAGCTTTAAAACCTCTCCATTGATTATCTTTTTTGCCATCATATCACTCACAACTTCTCTATGATATTCGTTCAAAGCATCTAAAATCGGAATTATATTCATTGACGATGAATCAACACTAAAATTACCTATTTTACTTCTCCTGAGGGAAATGACGTGTCCATATGTGTTTAATTTAGATGCAATATCATTTGCAACACTTCTAACATAACAGCCCTTCCCACACTCCATAACAAAGGTTGTATATTCATCATTATGACTTATAACAGATAAGCTGATGATATTTACTTCTCTTTCTTCTAAGTTGAACTCAACACCATTTCTAGCAAGATCATATGCTCTCTTGCCATTTACATGTATCGCTGAATATTTTGGAGGTTTTTGTTTTATAATTCCATGAAATCCTTCTATAGCAGTCAATACTTCATCTAAGGATGGTGTATTTGTAGAATGGTTTATAATTTTACCAGTGACATCATCTGTATCAGTAGCTTCTCCCCATTTAACTGTAAATTCATAAGTTTTAGACATACCAACTATATATTGTAGTGCTTTGGTTGCCTTGCCAACTGCAACTACTAAAAGACCTGATGCAAAAGGATCAAGAGTTCCTGCATGACCAACTTTCTGCCCTTTAGGTACAAGTTTTTTTATTGGATATAAAGCTTTTGCTGATGATATACCAACTTCTTTATCTAATAAAATAAAACCTGGCTGGAAATTAATCATCTTCAGTTATTAAAGTAAATCCTTTACCTGATATTTTTAATTCAAGCATTGTACGTATAAATTCATCTATTCCACCATCTAAAACAGCTCCAGTATCTGTCTCACGATATCCTGTTCTAAGGTCTTTGACCATCTTATATGGGTGTAAAACATAAGAGCGAATCTGATGTCCCCATCCTATAGCAGTTTTCTTCTCATTATCTTCATTAGCTTTATCTCTTCTTTTCTGCATCTCTAACTCATATAATTTACTTTTAAGCATTGACATACACTCATCCTTATTCTTATGCTGAGATCTGTTATTTTGACATTGAGCAACGATCCCAGTAGGTATATGTGTAATTCTCACTGCGCTGTCAGTTGTGTTGACATGTTGACCACCTGCACCACTAGACCTATATGTGTCTATACGAAGGTCAGACTCAACTATATCAATTTGCACTGCATCATTGATCACAGGTAATACATTCACACTTGCAAAGCTTGTATGTCTTTTTCCTGCACTATTAAATGGTGACAATCTGACTAATCTATGTACGCCAGTTTCAACTTTTAACCATCCAAATGCATTTAATCCTTCTATTTTAATTGTTGATGACTTGATGCCTGCCTCTTCACCGTCTAATTGGTCTATAATTGTGACTTTATATTTATGTCTTTCTCCCCATCTGAAGTACATTCTGAAAAGCATTGATGCCCAATCATCACTTTCAGTTCCACCAGCACCTGAGTGTATTTCGACAAAACATGAACTATTATCAAGCTCTTCTGAAAGCATACATTCTATCTCGCTCTGAGAAGCATTTTTACCCAATACTTGAAGTTCATTCATCAACTCATCAATAGTGTCATTATCCCCAGCTGCTTCAGCTAAGCCAATCAATTCGATTGCATCATTGAGTTTTGCTTCAATATTTTCAATGGTATCTATTTGTTTTGATAGATGATCTCTCTCCATAAAGAGTTTCTTGGCACTTTTTATATCCTTCCATACACCTTCATGAGCTGTTAGCTGATCTAATTCACCTAATCTAATTTTTGCTTTATCGAGGTCAAAGATACCTCCTGATTATGTTGAGAGAATTATTAATTTGATCTATTAAAATTGATATTTCTTGTCTCTGCATCTTATCTTTTAATAATTTTATGATTACTAAGGGTTTTGATGATATTTCTGGCATGATATAGGGGTAATCCTATGACATTACTCTCTTCATCTCCACTTATCATTGTAATAAATGCTGCAGCAAGTCCCATTAATGTAAAACCACCAGCTTTCCCATACCATTGCTTTTTATCACTTACAAACTCTTCTATATCATCATGACTTAATAACTTAAATTTTATTGTAGTCATACCGAGTTTACTTATAACTGTATTGCCTCTTATGCCACAAATACCAGTATAAGTTTTATTACGCCTTCCAGAAAGTTTTTTGAGACAAAACCTTACATCTGATTCAGTTAAAGCTTTAGGCAGTTGCATTCTACCAACAGAACAAACAGTATCTGCAGCTATAACAATGTCATCTGGGAATTTTTGATGTATTTTAGATGCTTTTGCAATTGCCAGTCTGATAGCAGTATCTTGAGGTAACTCGTTTTTGAGAGGAGTCTCATCTACTTCTGGATGTTCAATAATATCAGGTTTATAACCTATTTTCTCAAGCATTGTTATTCTGGATTCAGAAGAAGAACCAAGAACTAGAAGAGGACTAGACATATGATTTTATTCTTGTATTACTTCCTTATTAAGAGCTGCTTCGAGTTCATCAAAATTTCTATATTTATGTCTCTTAATTACTCTACCTTTAGTTAAATCATAAGGCGTTACTTCAACTGTGACTATATCACCAGTTAAAACTTTGATCCTATTTTTACGCATTTTACCTGCAGTATAAGCTATGATTTGATAGCCATTTTGTAGTTCAATTCTGAATGTAGCGTTTGGGAGTAGTTCTAAAACCTTCCCATGGAATTCTATTAATTCTTCTTTTGCCATTATATATTTTATATTTGTTCAACTCTTATAACTTCTGGAATGTAATATTGTAACATGTTTTCTATACCATCTTTTAATGTTAATGTTGAGCTAGGACATCCAGAACATGCTCCATGCATTTGAACATAAACAACTCCATCCTTATAGCTATTAAACTCAATATCACCACCGTCTTGTGCAACAGCTGGTCTAACTTTTTCATCTATTACTTCGATTATTTGCCTTACTATATCTTGTTCATCTAAAGATAAGTGCTCAGAAGATACTTTTGTAGATTGAATATTACCTTCTAAAATAGGCATTCCAGCAGTATGGTAATCTACAATTGTAGCTACAACAATCGATTTCAAAGCATGCCAACCATTTTTTTCACTCTTTGTAACTGAAATAAAATCATGTCCATAAAACACACTTTCAACATCACTTATTTCAAGTAATTGCTTTGCTAACTTTGATATACCACATTCTTCTAAAGATTTAAAAGATGCTGTCTGACCTTCTGGCATAATTTCAAATCCAGGTATGAATTTTAACGTACTTGGATTAGGAGTATCTTGTATCTGTATAAACATAAATAATTGCTCTTTTCTTTTATTAATACCATATTATAGTTATCTAGAGCAAATTCTGGAAATGATTTCAATAGATAATTTGCTTTATTACTTATACTTAGCATTATCTTTTGTATTGTTTGCTGCAAAACCTTCTAGTCTTAAGAAACAAGCATCACAAACTCCACAAGCGACTCCATCAGCATCAGCATCATAACAGCTAACAGTATCACTGTAATCAATTCCTAAACTCAATCCAGTAGCAATTATCTCAGATTTTTTTAGAAATAGTAAAGGAGTTTCCACTTGTATTACTAGTTCATTTTTCACTCCCACAGCAGTCGCTATTATAGCCATTTTATTAAATGCTTCAAAGTATTGTGGTCTGCAGTCAGGATATCCACTGTAATCAATTGCATTAGCTCCTATAAAGATCTTCTGTGCCTTGATAACTTCTGCAAATCCTAGCGCATATGATAGAAAAATTGTATTCCTGGCTGGTACATAGCTCAATGGGATGTTTTCTTTGTGTGGATCATAAACATCTGATAAACCATTTTTATTTAACTTTATTGTATCATCAGTCAGTGCTGAGCCACCAAAGACTTTTAGATCTATATTAATGATTCTATGATCTTTTATTCCATATTTTTTTGCGATATTTTTGGCAGCTGTGATTTCAGATGAATGTCTTTGACCATAAGAGAAAGTCATGGCATGTACTTCATATCCTAATTCTTGTACCATTCTAAGCATAGTAGTAGAATCTAATCCACCACTAAACAACACTACTGCTTTCATTTTTACTTTAAATATTTTTTATGTTAAATTTTTTAAATCTTATTAAAAATTAATTATAAACACAATCTGTGAATTCATATACTGAAGTTTGTAAAAAATATAAAATTGAACCGATCTCTAATTTTGTTGGTGAAAATAAGACAGTTTTTTTAAGAGTAGACTTCAATGTTCCAGTTGATGGAAATAACTCAATCGTTGATGATTTCAGAATAAAATCCTCAATACAAACTATAGAATTTTTATTAGAGCAAGATGCAAATATTATCATAATCAGCCACTTTGGAGATCCAAAAAATATCTCAGATAAAACAAATCTATCGTTTAGTAAAATTGTCGATCAAATATCTAAGATTCTGAATTGCGAAATAAAACTTATTCAGTCAGAAGATTTAAATGAGATTAGTAATGAAGTGAATAGTTTCAGATCAACAAGAAAGATTGGAGATAGAAAACTATTGATGTTGGATAACATAAGGTTTTTTCCTGAAGAGAAGTCTAATAGTAAATATTTTGCAGCTCAGATATTAGAAAAGTTAAAAATAGACACTTACGTTAATGATGCATTTCCAGTGTGTCATAGAAATCATGCATCAGTTGTAGCAATACCAAATATCATTAAAGAAAAATATGCAGGATTTTCTCTTATTCATGAACTGGCTATGATTGAGAAAACAATCGGCAATGGATTTCAGTCGAATTCTATAATCACATTGATCATAGGTGGTAAAAAAGTTAGTTCTAAGACATCTCTTTTGCAAAATCTAGCAAAAAAAGTCCAAAACATAGTGATAGTTGGTGGAATGGCAAATACATTTATGAAAGTTTCAGGAAAAAATATAGGAACATCTTTCTATGAACCTGAAATGCTAAGTATGGCATCTCAAATAATGCAATCATTTAAAGTTTTATTGCCATGTGATGTGGTGTGTAAAAACATAAATAATGAGATGAAAATATATTCAACACAAGATGATATTGATGGTGATATATGTGATATAGGCCCTGAGACAAATAAATTGATTGATAAAGTAGTTAGTGAGTCAGATTTTGTGATATGGAATGGCCCTGCAGGGATTTTTGAAGATAAAAGGTTTGCAGAAGGAACAAACAAGATTGCAGAATCACTAGCTAATAATAACTGTATTAGTATTGTTGGTGGTGGCGATACAGCAGCAGCAATAAATAAAAACAATATTAAAGCAAAAATAGATCATATATCTAATGGTGGTGGAGCATTTATAAGTTTATTAGAAGATGATATCTTACCTGGAATTGAATCTTTAAGAACAAAATAACACAAATAACAAATGAATTTTTTTAGAAAGCATCTTGATTCAAAAGTCAGTAAAGCAATAGCTATTGTTATTATTGGAATTTTTTTAACTTGGGAGTTTGTATCTCAAGAAGCACAAAAAACCAATAAATGGATTTTAAAAGTTGGTAACATTGAATATACAGTAAAAGAGTTTCAAGAGTCATATAAGATCTTAACAAGGGATCCAATGTCATCACAAGAAGCAATAGCTAATCCTCAATATGCAAAAAAGCGCGTATTAGAAGAAATGGTAAGAAATGCACTTATATTACAGGAAGCAGAAAGCGTTGGATTTAGAGTTAATGACAAGATGGTTATAAATGAAATCGCCCATATGAAAATATTCAAAGGTGAAGATGGTAAGTTTGATCCTAATATTCTAGAAAAAACTTTAAAATCAAATAATCTAACTGAATCTGAATTTATTAGAAATATGAAAGATCAACTGACACGCAATCAGTTGATGGATATATTTTATAATACAAGTGGCATAATGGGAAAGCCTGTATATGAACTTCTGGTGAAGTTGATAGCTGCTGAGCAAAACATCACCTTATACTCACTTCCAATGCTAAATGAAGATGTAAAATACACAGATGATGATCTCTTAAAATACATGCAAGAGAATAAAGAAAAATTTATGAGCAGTGATGAAGCAGATATTTCAATTGCTGCTTTTAATACAAATTTGATAGATCCTCAAAATCTTATTGTCTCAGAAGATGAAATCAAAAAGTACTATGAAGAAAATGCTACATTTGAACCTGAAAAAAGATTAATACAACAAATAGTAATTCCAAGTTACAATGATGCGAAACAATTATTAGAAAGTATCACAATAGGTAAAATGTCATTCGATGATGCTGCGAAAGTATATGTAAATCAGCAGTTAATTCCCTATGAAATTGGGCCATTTGTGTCAGAAGGTTTTGATCAAGATATTGGAAAAATCGTATTTGCATTACCTGAAAATGGTATAAGTGAAGTAGTTCAAACACCTCTCGGATGGCATATATTTAGAGTTGGTAAAGTAATAGAATCAAAAAAACAAGATTTTAGTCAAGTTAAAGATAATATAAAAACACTTCTAAGCAACCAGAAGCTATCAGATAACATGCATAACATAGTAAAAGATGTAATGGCTGACATTGACTCAGGATTATCAATCCAAGAAATATCATCAAAATATAAAGTAGTAGTAAATAATAGAATGGAAAAATCTAAAAGATTAGCAGATGGCTCTATTGAATTATCGAATGTACCTCAAGAAGAACTACAGGACGGAATATCTAGAATTAAATTTTTAAAGGCAATTTTTTCCCAAAATGAATCTGGGATTAAACTTTTATCATCAGAAGATAACAAGTCATTTATACTATTACATGTAAATAACATTATTCCTGGAAAGCTGATGGATTTCAATTCAGTTAAAGATCAGGTTATTAAAGATTACGTAAATATTTCTCTTAATAATCAAACAAAGGCTATAATAAAATCTTTTAGAAAAAAAATTATTGAGTCTAAAAATAACAAAGAGATTATTGAGGATAAACAAATCGGAAAGTCTAACATAAAGTTCAGCAGGTTAAATAAAAACAATACAATGCCTGAATGTATACAAAGGGCAATAATAGATTTGTATCAGGATAATGTTTTTGATGGCAGCACTGCTACCTGTAAGAGTAATAATATATATTATTTTGCAGTATTAAATGATATGGATTTTAATATAAAACTTTCTGAAGAACAAAAAATGTCGTTAAAACAAACGGTATATTCTATCTATAATGAGATTATTTTTAACCAATTTATAGAGCACTTAAAAACTAAATATCCTATCGAGTTAGATGATCAATTTTCAAAATACATGAATGAGTAGACATTCTGTGTAAAATAGCGTAAAATATCATGATCAAAATTATTAACAACAAATTAGTATAAACAAATCAAATATGGCAATAAATGTTCATACAAAAAACAACCAAAGATCATATGAGCCAATAACAATCATTGAAGACTTTAGTGCACTGATCGAGGAAGATTCAAAGAAAGAGAGTAAAGAAGGTATAATCGTAGAAGGTACAGTAGTCTTAATAGATAAGAAAAGGGGCTTTGCCATGGTTGATGTTGGTCTCAAAAGTGAAGGGATCATTCCACTAAGTGAATTCAAATTAGATGTTGAAGATGATACACCAGTTACAATTGGATATAAAACAAATGTTTTTGTAGAAAGCTTTGAGAGTAAAACTGGTATAACAATACTTAGTAAAGAAAGAGCTGTCAGAGACAAGGCATGGCATAAATTCAAACAGCTTTATGCTGATGGTGCAAATATTGAAGGAGTTATTATAGGTAAGGTTAGAGGTGGTTTTGCAGTAAATTTATCTGGATTAATAGCTTTCTTACCAGGAAGTCAAATAGACATTAGACCTATCAGTGATTTGTCAGTTATAATGAATATTCCGCAGCCTTTTAGAATCTTAAAGATGGATGACAAACAAGGTAACTTAGTTGTCTCAAGAAAAGCTATCATGGAAGAATCTCTGAAAGAAGAGAAAGATGAAATGCTGAAGAAGATAACTCAAGGTATGATAGTCAGATGTACTGTGAAAAATATAGCCGAATACGGTGTATTCTTAAGTATTCACGATATCGATGATCCTGAGAAAAGAAGTTCACTTGATGGGCTATTACATAAGACTGATATATCATGGGAAACAGTTGATCATCCTTCAACACTATTCACAGTAGGACAGGTCTTAGATCTAAAAATTATTCAATATAATCAAGAAACACAACGTATTTCTCTAGGTTTAAAACAATTACAACAAAATCCTTGGGAGTCAATTAAACAAGAATATATTATCGGTAATAGATATAAAGGTAAGGTTACAGCTGTAGTTGATTACGGTGCTTTTATTTCACTTGCTCCGAATGTAGATGGTTTAGTGTATCATACTGAAATTAATTGGACTGCTAAAAATATTCATCCTAGAAAACTTTTACAACAAGACCAAGAAGTTGAAGTGATAATCATGGACGTTGATATCGATAAACATCGTATCAGTTTAAGTATGAAACGTTGTACTGAAAATCCTTGGGATATTCTCCAGAATACTTGCCCAGCTAGCACTAAAATCAAAGCAATAATTAAAAACATTTGTGATTTTGGTATTTTTGTTGTTAGAGAAGCAGATAAGGAGCAAGAGTATCCAGTTAATATCTTAATCCCTTCTGCAGAATTGAGCTGGGAGATGAGAGGTGATGAGGCACTTAAACTTTACTCGAAAGACCAGGAAATAGAATGTGTGATAATGAGTGTCGATGTACCTTATGAGCGGGTTATAGCTAGCATCAGAAGGTTGCATGAAGACACAACTGCTGCAACTACTCAAAAACTCATAGAGTCTGAGGCAGTATCTGGGGTAGTGAAATCTATTAAACGTGATGGTATTGAAATTTCTCTAGATAAGCTTCAGGTTTATATAGATAAAAATGATCTTTCAAAAAGTCACCCTATACAAGACATTAACATTGGTGACACAATTGAATTCCAAGTGCTTTCTTTTGATAAAGATCGTAAGGAATATAAAGGTTCAGTTATAGCATTAGAAAAGTCTAAAAAAGATAAGATTGTAGAAGAATTTTCAGATAAACGAGGTTCATCAACAAGCTTCGGACAAATAGTATCTTCAGCCCTATCTGAAGACAAAAAATAAAGCATTTTAAGACATGTATGGACTCAAAAAACAAGTACAACATGTCTTAGAAGCTGCAATCATTGGTTTTTTCTTTTTACTTTTCTTACTATTACCAATAAATCTTTCATCAAAGCTAGGTGGTTTGATAGGGAGAATTATTGGCTCTCTATTAACAAAGCGTCAGAAAATAGCCCTAATCAACCTCAGAATAGCTTTTCCCAATAAGTCCGATATCGAAAGACATGAGATTATCTTGAATATGTGGGATAATCTTGGAAGAATACTAGGTGAAATGCCACATTGGTATTTCATGAGTAAAAAAAAGATATTAGAATTTATACAAATAGAAGGAGAAATACCCACTGATGAGAAATTGATTTTACTCTCAGGGCATTATGGCAATTGGGAGCTTTTTTCACAACTATTGCCTTCTATAGGTCTAAACTGTTCATTGATATATAAATCTTTAAATAATAAATATATAGATTGGTTAATTAAAATAATCAGAACTTCAAAAGGCGCATTTCTATTCACAAAAGATAATGGAATAAAGCAATCTATAAAGAAGATGCATCAAGGTGGATGTTTTGGAATGTTAATAGATCAAAGGTTTGATAATGGAATTACAATACCTTTTTTTAATCAGTCATGTCAGGCATTATATTTACCTGCAAAGCTTGCAATTCAAAATCAAATACCAATTTATATGTTGAGAATTGTGAGAATTAAAGGAACGAAATATAAGTCAGAATTTATTAAGGTTGAAAGTTCAGAAGATCCAAAGCAAATTATGATTGAAGTTAATAAAGTTCTGGAAAATTGGATAAGAGAAAAGCCAGCACAATGGTTTTGGATACATAGAAGATGGGATAAAAACTTATACAAGTAGATGTTTAGAGACACAGAAGATTATATTGAAGTTTTATATAATGATGAGCCAGATGAAATAAAAATCATTAGAGAAAGCTGTCCTGAAGGATTGAAAAAAATGCAGATGAGTTACAATGAATGTAGAATCTTAAGTGTTTTGTTGCAATCAATTAAGGCTAATAAAGTTTTAGAGCTAGGTACTCTAGTTGGATGTTCGACTGCATGGATTGCTCAATCTCTATCTGGTGAAAGTCCTATAGTAATATCAGTTGAAAAATCCATAAAACACTATGAATTTGCAAAAAATAATATCAATCAGTTTTATCTCAAAGATCGTATCAAACTTATATATGGAGAATGTTTAGATTTTCTAAAATCAACAGAAATGATATTTGATGCAATTTTTATAGATGCAAAGAAAACTGAGTATCCGCAATATCTAAGAGAGGCTAAAAATCGTTTGAATCCTGGTGGATTGATAATAGCTGATAACACACTGATGGTAAATCATGAACAGATGCCAGAAATATCTGATGCGATAAATGAATTTAACAATTTGATCAAATCTGATAAAGAATTCACTTCAGTTATTATACCTACTAAGAGTGGTATGACTGTAGCTATAAAAAATTAAAGAAAAAGGCTTTATATTAGGGTTAAAAATTTAAAAACAGATTTACAAATTAAATTATATAACAAATAAGTTGACATCTTTAACTAAGCATTTTAAACTTAAAGTATATCTTCTATTGCATTATACATCTAAATAAATAGTAACAAAGGTTACTGGGGAGATTAAATAACATCAAGTTTTGATCTGCAAACTAAAACAAATTGACAAAAAATTAATGATAAAGAATCTAGATTTATATCTATATAACACTGTAACAAAAAAGAAGGATAAATTTATTCCTAAAAATCATCAAAATATTACTATGTATGTTTGTGGACCGACAGTATATGACAGACCGCATATAGGTAATATTAGATCTGCAGTAATCTATGATGTTTTATATAGATTATTGAGTTTTATATATCCGAAGGTGACTTATGTGAGAAATATAACTGATATAGATGATAAGATTATTAATATAGTGAAAACATCTGGAAAGAATATTATAGAACTCACTGAGCAGATGGCTAATTTTTATGAGGAAGATACGTCTGAGGTTCAATGTTTACAACCAACTGTTTCTCCTAAAGCAACCACTCATCTAAATGAGATGTTTGAAATGATTAATAAATTGATAGTTTTAGGACATGCGTATGTTGCTGAAGGGCATGTATTATTTAGTGTAGAAACATATAAAGAATATGGATTTCTATCAAGGCGTCATATAGATGAAATGATTGCTGGTGCAAGAATTGAAGTAGCTCCATTTAAAAAACATCCAGGAGACTTTATTTTATGGAAACCAGCACCAGAGGATGAGTATCAATACTGCTTTGCTAGTCCATGGGGAAGAGGTAGGCCAGGGTGGCATATAGAGTGTTCAGCAATGAGTACAAAACATCTAGGAGAAGACTTTGATATACATGGTGGCGGGGTTGATTTAGTATTTCCACATCATGAAAATGAAGTTGCACAAGCTATATGTGCGAATAAGGGAAGTAGGTTTGCCAAAACTTGGGTACATAATGGCTTTTTAACTGTCAATGGTGAGAAAATGAGTAAAAGCTTGAATAACTTTATATTGCTGAGAGATTTGATTGATAAAGGCATCTCAGGTCCAGTTATAAGGTATTTTTATCTCATGACACATTATAGAAAACCAATAGATTTTAATGATAATGCTATACATACTGCCAATAAAGCTCTGAATAAATTAGGTGCAATGATTGAACCATTGGTCAAAGAATATAATTATGATTTACAGGCTTGTGATACTGCTATTATAGATATGCTAAATTCTGATAAGGTTAAAAATATTTATGATTCCATTGATATTTTATGTAATGATATAAACACACCAAGCTTTTTGACAGGGCTTTTTACACCTAAACCACTTGAGAACTTAGCAATGCTTTGTACTTTGATAGGTTTCAAACCAAGTATCTTATATTCGCATTTTCAACATGAAATAGACCCATATATCATCGAATTGGCAAATAAAAGAGAAGCTATGAAATCAGTCAAAGATTGGATTTCAGCAGATTCCATCAGAGATGAAATAACTGCACAAGGATATGAAATAATGGATCAGAAAGGTAGTGGTTTTAAGTTAAACAAAAAAAAATAATTTAATAAAAAAATACTTACATTTAAAATTTTAGTGATAGTATTTCCTTTCCAATCATTAGAGCTACAAAAAATATTATTATGGCAGATATTTTATTCAAATAAACTATAATTTTACCATCTTTATCAATCTTACCTACAAAATGACCAACAGCACATAGTGATATAAACCATAACCATGAAACACTAATACAACTTATAACAAAATATGTTTTCATAATTCCATCATAGTGTAAAGCATGAGTCCCTATTACAGTTATAGTGTCAATTATTGCTGGTGGATTAAAAATTGATACAGAAGCAGCAAAAACTATTTGTTTTCTTGTTGACAATGCTTTTTTAGAATCAGATTTAACGCTTGTATTTTTCCAAGTAGTATATGAAATATAAAGAAGCAAAAAGAATCCAATTATAAATACTATATTTTGGAGCCATGGTAGTTCAAGTACTATCAAAGAAACTCCTAATACAGATGAAAGTATCAAAAAAGTATCGCAAATAGAAGCAGTAATTACACTTGGTAATGCATTTAAAATTGATTTATGTGCTGAACCTTGATTTAGGATGAAAATATTTTGGATGCCCAATGGTAATATTAATCCGAGCGTTAGAAAGAAACCATGTAGGATTGTAGAAAATATCATAAAAAAATTTAGTTGCTAATATATTCTCTTTGAAGTATTAACAGGCCAAACGCATATTAGATAATATGCGGGAAAATTCCCACCAACTATGATGGGAAATTCAGTAGATATTAGAAGTTTAACTTCACACCACCAAGTACAATAGTACCTTTGTTTGCTGTCATAAGTTTGCTATCAACAAGAGGTGACTTGTATTTAAATGTAGCTACTTCAGCATAAGGCATTAAACCAGGCATTACTTTATATTCCATACCTAGAACAAAAGATTCAAACTTGTTTGTCGCATTATCATAAGCTGTTTGATTAGCTGTGATGAATGGTAAAGCATCAAGTGAGAAAGCTCCTCTTCTTTTACTACCCATGTATGTTAAGCTAACACCACCTTTATCTTGATGATCATATGCTAAACCTGCAGTCCAAAACTTTTGTTGTCTTTTAGGTGTAGTTGCTGTTGCAAGCTCTTGAGTACCAGATTTACCCCAATCACCATAAGATGTAGCAACTGTAAATGAATCATAAGAAACTTTACCACCAACTTGCCATGCAGCTAGTTTTTTCAATGCAATTGTAGTTGGATTCTCTCCTGAGATTGCAGCATCACGAGCTTCTCCTGTTTTACCTGTAGCAGAAATAGCAAATGACATATTATTTACTTTGTGCTCGTAAGATAGACCAAGTTCAAAAACATTTTTATATCCAGTACCTTTGAAATCTAATGCTTCAAATGTTGTACCCTGTACTGTAGAATCGCGAACATAACTTAAACCAGCTTTGAAACCATTCACTGTAGGTGTGTAGTAGTTTAATTTATTTGCTTTTTTTGCACTGTTTGCATCAAAAGGTAATGTTGGAGAATCAATGAATGTGTTATCTAAAACTTGATTAGCAACACTTATAGCTTTATATGGAATCCAGTTAGAATAATCACCATCAATACCACCAGTACCTTTAGCTATAGTAGCTCCAGATATTGCCATATCTTCACTTGCACCATCAATAGCACCAGCTTCAAAACGACCAATACTGTTTTCCATGAATAATGAAACACCACTAGCAACGTTTGTATTACCACTAGATGTTGGAGAAGTGTTTGCATTAACTGTAAGCTGTGCACCATATTTGTTACCTTGAACTTCCTTTTCAGCTGTGAAATTCAATTCACCATTAGAAGTCATAGCATTTTGGTTTGCGAATGCTGAAGGTGCAGTGTTTGCAACATTTCCTCCTATATCATCACTCTGAGATAAACTAGAATTGTTTGCAGGATGCTTAAATTCACTTTTCTGATCAATTACACCATATTGGATGTCAACTTTACCACCAACTTTTACTGATAAACCATCTGAGTTTACAAGAGCATCTTGTGGTTTGTGTTTTTCAGCTACATGTTTATTTGCATCAGCAAATAATATAACTTCCTCAACTTTCTTTACTTCTTTTTTGTGTGCATTTGGATTGTATGCATCATCATGTTTTTTATGTGCTTTCTTAGCATGTGCTGTTTTGTGTGCAACTTTGGTTTTTGCCGGCGCAGGAGTATCTGCTGCTGCAGCAACCATAGAAACTGCAACTGCAGCTGTTAAAACTGTTGAAAATAAAAACTTTTTCATTGTATTTAAAATAAATTAAATTTGTTTGTTACAATGCAAAATTGAAGCTTGGTGACCCACATTTTTTTTGTTTTTCTTAACAGAAAGTGGTGGTACACATTAAGGAAGCACCAATAAAGCATTACTATTTTGCCTGTCTGATCACACAGTTTACATTTATGAAGTTATTTGACAACTAAACAATTGAGTTCTAAAAGTTTTTAGTTTATATAGTTGTTTTTAGTCTACACATCAAAAATTAAAATCTTATATAAAAGATGTTTTATTTTAAACAAGCTATCATACGATGATTGTTAAATATATTAAAAATAATTGTCGATTAAAAATCACAAAGATTATTTAACACTAAACACCTTATCCACGCATCCCAATCTCTTTTACCTAGGCTACTTTCGAATGTTAGTAAATCATTTACAGATTGTTTACAAACTTCTTTTGTAGGTGTGATAAGCTTTTGTCCCATTGACAGAGCTATATGTTGTGTTTTGCAAGCGTTTTCAAGATGATATGTGAAAAACATTGCTTCTTCAATTGTCTTGCCACATATTACCGCTCCATGATTCCTTAGAAACATTATGTAATGTTGTCCTAAGTCGTTTATAAGTTCATTGGTACCATCAAAATCTAGAAGTAATGAATTGTATTCATGATATGCAATCTTTTCAAAAAAATGTAATGCCCACTGACTGATTGGCAATAATCCATCTTCACAAATTGAAACAGCTGTAGTTGAATGTGTGTGTATATGAAAAATAGATTTGATATCTGGTCTTACATTATATATTGCAGTATGTAGAACATATCCAGTTCGATTGTATTGACATTCACTTCCTTCTAAAACCTCACCTGTAAGAGAAACTTTCATTAAGATATCTGGTGTTACTTCTTCAAATCGCAACCCAAATGGATAAATATAAAAAGCATTGCCATCTTCTGATCTAGCAGAGAGGTGAGTATATGTATGATCATCTAATCCTAAATAGCCCAATATTCTGTATGCTTGCGACAGCTTAACTTTTATTTCTTGACTCATTTTTTACAATTTGACTTGACTTTTTATTTATCTTAGACGACAAATATTTTTTATACCAGGGGTGCAATGCGTGTTTTTATGCAAAGCTGAGATCATACCCTTTTAACCTGATCAGGATAATACCTGCGCTAGGAAGATGTATTTAACTATGAAAAAACTAAATCTATCAATTTTAATATGCAATGCTTTAGAGCATTTTGATACAGCTCTATATGTGTTTTTAGCACCAATTTTAGCAAAGCTTTTTTTCCCAACTGACAATTACATAATGCAGCTCATTTGGGCTTACAGCGGAATAGCTTTATCAGGATTTACAAGACCATTTGGATCTTATGTTTTTTCTAAAATTGTTCAAAAACTAGGTCCTATATCATGTCTAAAGATATCAATTTTCGGAGTATCTATTGTGACAATATTGATTGGATTAATTCCTAGCTACAAATCGATCGGTTGGCTATCAACAATTTGCTTAATGTCATGTAGATTAACTTTAGGATTTTTTGCTGCAGGTGAAATAACAATCTCTAGGACATTTCTGATGGATAAAGATAATTCATATAAAATTTCTGCATTGTATGAATCATCAACTATGTTTGGAATTATTTTAGCATCTGCTGTGAGTGCATTAATTTTTTATAATGAAACATATGAACTTTGGAGATTAGTATTTATATTAAGTGGCTTGATTGGATTTTTTGCGTATTACTTGCGTAGCGATATAGGAATAATAA
>CALPOD020000020.1 GCA_943325105.2 Candidatus Fokinia solitaria
AAGATCAGAAAATGCATCTTTGATAAGATTATTGGGTGAAAGTGAACTTAAAGCAATGACACAGCTTGAGATATCATTGCTGACACCAGATCAAATTAGGGGACTTCTACCAGAGCAACTTAGAGCCTTAAAGCAATTGCAAATTTCATGGCTAAGACCAGCACAAGTTGAAGCTCTAACAAAAGAACAAATCTCACGCCTAAGATCAGAACAAATCTCATGGCTAAGACCAGCACAGATATCATGGCTAAGAACAGAACAAATACCATACCTGAAAGAAGCACAACTTAGTGCTCTGACAGAAGCACAGCTTAGGGTTCTGGCAATAACACAATTTAGAGCGCTATTACCAAAACAAATTGCAGCTCTGACAGCATTACAAGTTTCATTTTTGACAGCAGATCAAATTCAGGCTCTGACAAAAGATCAAATTGCGTCTCTATCTGTTTATCAAATTGAAGCTCTAAAACCAGTACAATTTAAGGCTCTGGAACCATTGCAAATTCAGGCTCTGACACCAGTACAGCTTAATGCTCTTACAAAAGCACAAATTAGGGCTATGACACAAGATGAAATTAGGTATCTTGATTCATTGGCCTTTGATTCCTTATCAAAAGAAGAATTTAAGAAACTGAAACAAGTACAAATTAGATATTTTTCAGACGAACAAATTCAGTCTCTGGCACCAGATCAAATTTCATGGCTGAGACCAGAACAAATTTCATGGCTAGAACCAAGACAAATTAGGGCTCTGAAAACAGATCAACTTAGGGCTCTGAGACCAGAACAAATTGAGGCTCTAACACAAGAGCAGATGATGACTCTGACATCAGATCAAATTCCTTATCTGACACAACAACAAATTAAGTGTCTTGGTAAATGGCATTTGAGATCTCTAACACACGAACAAATTCAGTCTCTGCACACTACTCAAATTTCATGGTTAACGCCAACACAGCTTTCATGGCTAACACCATTACAAATTAAGGCTCTGAGACCACCACAAATTCAGTCTCTACAAATTCAGGCTTTATACAATTATCAAATTGTATCGCTAGAACCAATACAAATCTCTGCTCTGACGGAAGTACAACTACTATTGTTGACAAGAGATCAACTTAGGGCTCTGAACCCAGTACAACTTAGAGCTCTGAAACCAGAACAAATCAAAGCTCTGGAACCATTGCAACTGTCATGGTTGCAAGTAGTGCAAATGAAGGATTTCACAGAAGCACAAATTAAATCTCTGACAGAAACTCAAATTAATGCACTTAGAGAAAAGCCATCATTACATACAGTAGCACAAGTATTAGATCTTATTAAAGAAAATAGATCTTTTATAAGATTACTCACGGCTGATGAACGTAAGGCTCTGAAACAAGAACAAATGCAAAATGTTCTGCAACCTAATGGATGGTGTTGTTATGTAAAAGCAACAGATCAAGGAGGACTAGGACGTTAACTAATCACCATCACCTTAGATATAATATCGTATCCGAGGTGTGTGTTTATTCTTTGTTTAACTATTTCTTTATACATATTTGCCTCAACTGAATAGGCAGAATTCATAACTTTCAACATCATGAATTTACTACCATCAACATCATCTGATATAGAATGAATTTTCATCATACTTGCGATTTCATCACCAACTATGTTTTTCCATCTCTTAGATAATTTATAAATTAAAACATAATTATTCCCTTCTTTATCGCTTTTTGCGATAGATTTTAATATGACTTTCTCCGCTAACTCACTTAATTTCTTTAGAGCCATCGCCTTTGATTGAAATCCTAACTTTATTATTTGAATTACTTTTTACTGATAATTGTTTAGAGTTCATATCATAAATGATTTTCTCCCCAACAATATTATTAGTGCCATCATATATAGTCGCATCTGATATTATAATCTTTTTATCAATTATATCTCCTGCGATATCCTTACACTTTAACTTATATGTTTTCTCCTTTGTTTTAAGAGATGCTTTGATATATCCTTTATCAACAAAAACTTTGAATGTCTGTATTTTATCTGTATTGCTTAGTAAATTTTTCAACTCATTGGACTTAGGAGTTTCAGCAAATGTTATTAATATTCCATCAGCATCAATAGAGAGAACATCGCTTTCAATTTTCATATTGCCATTCAGCTTCGCTTGTTTATCTTTCAGATTTATCTCAAGAGTATCGGCTTGTATAACAAGGTTTTTCAGATAATCCTCATCAACAGCAAAGCATTGCAAAGGAATCAGCAATATAATTAGAAAGAACTTATACACCTTGTCTCGCAACTCTTTTTATCTTTTGTTGTAATAAAAAACATCCATATATGAGAGCTTCAGCGCTGGGTGGGCATCCTGGTACATATATATCAACCGGAACTATCCTATCACATCCTCTTACGACAGAATATGAGTAATGATAATAACCACCACCATTTGCACAGCTTCCCATTGAAATAACCCAGCGAGGCTCAGGCATCTGATCATATACAAGCCTGAGTGGTTTAGCCATTTTGTTTGTAAGAGTTCCAGCAACGATCATTACATCTGATTGACGAGGGCTTGGACGGAAAAGCATTCCAAAACGATCCATATCATATCTACTAGCTGCAGCCTGCATCATTTCAACACCACAGCATGCCAAACCGAATGTCATTGGCCATAAAGAATTACTTCTAGCCCAACCAACAATTTCATCTAATTTTGTTATAAGGAAGCCCTTTTGCTGTATGTCTTTTTCTGCTTTTTGCAGTACACTTTTCACGCTATTGTTTTGCATTTTGAAAATTTATTATTTTTATGCAACTAACTTTAATATATCACGTTTTTTTTTGTATTACTGAAAACATTGAAACAACATGAAATTTACTCTATATAATGTTAAAAAGTTTATAATAAATGCCTATGCAGGAATCAACTAAACATGGAATTGCAACATTCTTCAAGATAATAAATATAGTTACATTTGCAATTGTATCTCTTATATGGAAGCTGAAATTAGATAATATTTCAGTTGAACAGCAATACTTTTTACAAGCATTTGCAGCCACTGTAACCCTTTTTGTAATAATTATATTATTTCCTGTTAATGGTAAAGGCTCAAGATTTAAAAGAACAAAAGCAAAATTTAAAGTACACTCATTAAAATCTTACTTCTTGAGAGCTACAGTTAGTGCAATCGCAACTCCAGCTCTGATGCAAGCTTTAAAACTCACAGGAGCGAATGAGGTAATGACAATTACACAACTTTCACCGGTTTTTACAACTATTTTAGCAGTCATATTTTTAAAAGAAAAAATTGGAATCAATTGTATTATTGCTCTGTTTTTAGGACTATGTGGAGTAATTGTAATGATTTATGGAGGTGGATTCAAAGGTCCATTAGAAATATCTCCAAATTATGTCTCAGGCATTTTATTGGCAGTTATTGCAGCTATATCTTGGAGTGTTTATAATATCATTTGTAAAAAACAAACTGATGTTAATGATGACCATTTCACACAAGCATTTTATTGTTTTGCAATAGCGACTGTGATGGTGACACCTTTTGCATATGCTAAGTGGAAAACAATCTCATTTGATGAAACTATGTGGGCTTTAGGCAGTGGCGTTATAGGTGTGTTGAGTGTTGTCGCATTATTCTTATCATATAAATTTTCCAGCGTTATCAGGATGTCACCACACAGCTATCTCAGAATTATTGTTTCTGCAGTGACTATGTATATTTTAAAGGATATAATCCCATCAACACAGGTTATGCTGGCTATTTTATTTATTTTGATTGGAAATTTTTGTGTAGTGTTTGAAAGCACATTTTATAATTGGATACAACTCTGCAAAAAGCCTGAGCAAGCCCCCCAAGTATCATCTTAGATATATTCTATTTTTTTGACCTCATAGTATCTAATGCCACGCGGTGTTTGAGATTCAACCTCATCACCAACTTTTTTACCAAGCATTGCATTTGCTAGTGGTGAGAAGATTGAAATTTCACCCTTTGCTAAATCGCTTTCAAAGTCACTAACAATTCTATATTTTTTGTTTTCGTTTGTCTCGATATCAACTAAATGTACTGTCGCTCCAAATTGAACTTTATCACTTTGTATCTCTGATGGCTCTATAACTTCTGCAAGTGCGATTTTACTCTCAAGATCAGATATTCTAGCTTCTATCATACCTTGTTCTTCTTTAGCTGCTGTGTATTCAGCATTCTCAGATAGATCTCCTTGCTCCTTTGCTTCTGCTATAGCTTGAATTATTCTAGGTCTGTCACTATTCTTGAGAACTGTGAGTTCGCTGTTCATTCGCTCTATACCTTTTGGAGTAATAGGATATTTTTGCATTTTTTTGGTCTAATTATTTTTTAATGATATTTTTATTGTAGCCTTTATAATATTTTTTTCAACCGAAGAAAGGTCAGATCCTCACATGTATTGTATTCTTCTTCACTCCAACCTTCTGTACATATTTTGTGATATTGAGATATATGCCAAATGATATAGCTTGAGCGATCAATGATGACCCACCATAGCTTATAAATGGCAAAGTCATACCTTTTGTTGGGACCAAATCCAGGGTTACAGCAATATTAAAGATAGATTGAATCGCGAAGTAACTTATGATCCCAGTTGTACAATAGACCCTATAGAGACTGTATTTTATTTTTATTATATTATTAAAACTCCTCAAAATAATATACAGCATTAGAAAAATTATCATGCTGCAAAATATCATACCTAGCTCCTCTGCTGCAACTGGGAAGATAAAATCAGTGTGTGCATCTGGAAGTTGAAATTTTATTGTACCTTCACCAGGTCCTTTACCCCAAAGCCCACCATTAGAATATGAATCCAGAGACTTTTGTACTTGATAATTCACAACTCCATCAGAGGAATGTAAAAACTTTTCAATTCTTCTTGCAACATGTGGGAATAAAAAATAAACTATAACAACTCCAAAAAGAAAAATACATGCTAGAACTAATAGCCATAAAATATTCATTTCAGCTATAAATAGTTGGATAAAAAAGACAGTAGAGATCAAGACAGACATACCAAAGTCTGGTTCCATTAAAAGTAAGAAAATTATTATTGTATGCAGCCCTACAAGAATGAGAAACATTTCTAACTTATTGCCATAGTTGCTTCTAGCAAGGATCATAGCAACTATGCAGCTGTAAAATGGTTTCAAAAACTCTGATGGTTGTAATGAAAAGCCATAGATATTTAACCACCTTTTTGCTCCTTTTGTACTATCTCCTACAAATAAAACAGCAATCAATAAAATTAGTATACATAAAAAACCTGTTGTAATAATTTTTTTAACTACCCTTTCATTTAATGTTGAAAGTGTTATTATTAAGATTAGTCCTATACAAAGATAAACTAACTGTTTTTCTATAAAATGAAACTGATTCACTGTAAGTCTTTCAGCAACCGCAGGGCTCGCAGCCATTGTCATTATAAAACCACATATCATCAGCATTACAATTGCTGTCAGCAACTTATTATCTACCGTATTAAACCACTTTAGAAATCTCATATATACAAAAAATAATCAATAAAATACAAATAATTAATTCACTATATGTCCGCAAAAATTTCAGTCAAAGAAATAACAAATAATCTTAATTGCTCTTTTATAGGTGAGAATAAAACTATTAAAGGTGTTTCTACATTACAAAATGCAACTGAAGAACATATATCTTTTTTTTATAACAATAAATACAGGAAATTTCTCTCAAGGACAAATGCAGGGGTATGTATTGTAAAAAGTGAGGACATAGATCTTTTGCCTGAAAGAGTTACAAAGATTGTTTGTGATGATCCATATTTAGCATATGCATACGTTTTAGATATGTTTTATCCTGAAGAGCAAATAAATAGTTCAATTTCAAGTTCAGCATTTATCTCTGAGAGTGCAAAGATTGGCAAAGGATGTGCAATACATCATAAAGCAGTTATAGAAGATGGTGTTATCATTGGTGATTTCTGTGTAATTGGAGCGTCAACATACATAGGTAAAGGTGTGAAAATTGGTCATAAAGTAACGGTTGCATCAAATACAACACTTATAGAATGTGAGATTGGTGATAATTGCATCATACACAGTGGCGTTAGAATTGGTCAGGATGGATTTGGCTTCACGTTAGATAAACAAAAGCAAATTAAGAAAATCAAACAAGTTGGTAAAGTCATTATAGGTAAAAATGTTGAAATAGGTTCCAATACATGTATAGATAGAGGTGCATTAGATAATACAATAGTTGGAGACAATACAAAAATCGATAACTTAGTTCAGATAGGACATAATGTTGTGATTGGCAAAAACTGTTTCATATGTGGTCAAGTAGGAATAGCAGGCAGCACAACGGTTGGAGATTATGTTATGGTTGGAGGTCAAGCTGGCATAAATGGACATATAGAAATTGGAAGTATGGTTCAAATAGCAGCTCAAAGTGGCGTATTAAATAATCTAAAAGATGGAGAAAAAGTTGGTGGATATCCAGCAATAAAAATTTTTGATTGGCATAAACAAACCATTTTTTTAAATAAAGCTATAGGAAACTAAATGTGTTGTATAAATACACTAGGGATTATAAAAAATGTAGTAAAAAAACATTAATTTATCCTCAATTATGGTTTTTCTGATGTAAGATAGCAATCAATATTTATAAGTTCACGTAATAATATTTAGTATGAACAAAGATAATACAAAGGATATAAAAGGTATTATGGAGATACTTCCCCATAGATATCCATTTTTATTAATTGATAAAATAATTCATATAGTACCAGGTGAAACTGCTATAGCCATAAAAAATGTTACTATCAATGAGCCTTTTTTCCAAGGACATTTCCCTGGACATCCTGTAATGCCAGGAGTATTGATCATTGAAGCTATGGCACAAGCTGGTGTAGCCCTTGTGACGCATACTGTTGAAGATATTGCTGGTAGAATTATGTATTTAATGTCTATAGAAAAAGCTCACTTCAGAAAAGTTGTCGAACCTGGTGATACAATGGAATTGCATGTCTTTAAAACATTTTCTAGACATAATGCATGGAAACTTAAAGGAGAAGCAAGGGTAAATAATATTGTAGTTGCTGATGCTGAGTTCTCAGCAATTCTTGCACAAAAATGATTGTTAAGAAATGATACAGACTCACACGAATGAGATGTCAGAAAAATTAGGATATAAAAACACAGTAAGCAGTCCATTAATACATGAAACTGCAATTGTAAGCCAACATGCAACAATATCAGATGGTGTAGAAATAGGACCTTATTGTATAATAGGTGATAATGTAACGCTGAAATCTGGAGTCAAACTGTACTCTCATGTGCATATAGATGGTATTACTGAAATAGGTGAAAATACTAAGATTTTTCCATTTGCTGCAATAGGTTTTATACCACAAGATCTAAAGTATGCAGGTGAAGAATCTACTGTTAAAATAGGGAAAAATAACACCTTAAGAGAATATGTTACAGTACATGGAGGTACTAAGCTTGGAAGAATGGAAACAGTAATAGGTGATAATTGCTTACTCATGATTTCTACTCACATAGCTCATGATTGTATAGTAGGTGATAATGTTGTGATGTCAAACAATGCTACCATCGGAGGGCATGCTATTATTGAAGATAATGTCATTATAGGTGGATTGGCTGCGATACATCAATTTGTTAGGATCGGGAGATATGCAATTATAGGTGGACTTAGTGGTGTTGAGAGTGATATTGTGCCATATGCTACAGTTGCAGGGGAGCGAGCTAAATTATTAGGTGTAAATACAAGAGGATTAAAAAGACATGGTTTTAAAAATGAAGATATTGCAGCGGTACATCAAGCATATGAAATGATTTTTAAAAATGCTGATGATTGTTTCTCTGCAAGGGTCCATAAAGTTGAATTAGAATATCAAAATAATGATAATGTTTTAACAATTGTTAAGTTTTTAAAAACAAATAAGGTAAGGCCAATTTGTACACCTTCAAAATAATTACACTAATAGGTATATGATGAATGAAAATCTATCTTTTCCACAAAAAGTAGCAATAATAGCTGGACAAGGCAGTATGCCAAGAGAGATTTATGATGCATGCATAAAACATGAAATCCAAGTTGAAATAATAGGCCTAGAGGGTCAAATTGACTTGAGCTTATTTGAAAATTTAACAGTTAATATATTTCCAATACACGCTGTCAGCAATATAATTAACAAGATAAAATCATATAATATTTCAAACATAATATTAGCAGGTAGAGTTAAAAGAACAGCAATTCCAAAGCTAATACTTGATATTAAAGGAGCAAAGTTATTCACAAAAATTTTATGTAGCGGACTTAGTGATAAAGGTTTAACAAAAGCAATAATAAGTTTTCTAGAAGATGAAGGATTAAATGTTTTATCACCAGAGAAAATTGCCGTTGATTTTATTGCAAAGCCTGGCAACATGACAAATATCATAATTAAGAGAAGTCATACCAGAGATATAGAGCAGGGGCTTAAGATGCTAAAGGAAATATCTAAGCTTGATGTTGGACAATCATTAATAATTCAAAATGGATTGATCTTAGGTGTAGAAGCTGCAGAAGGAACAGATGAGCTTATAAAAAGGTGTGGATTGATAAAACAAAAGTTTGATACTGAGCCAATATTAGTGAAAATATGTAAGCCAAATCAAGATAAGCGCATAGATCTGCCATGTATAGGAGAACAAACAATTACAAAAATGCACCAATATGGAATAAAAGGCATTGCCTTGGAATCACATCTATGTCTGATTTTAAACAAAGAAAAAACATTAGAATTAGCTAATAGGTATGGTATTTTCATATATGGCTTGCAATAAAATATCTTTTTAAATATACTAATAAAAACATAGGAAACGCGATTATTATTTACATATGTCTTCAAACTCGATTGGAATCTTAAACAGCGCTCTTCAGCTTAATAAAAGCAAGATAGATTTAGCAATGCAAAATATTGCAAATGCTGATAATGAAAAGTATAGTGTAAAAACAATTGATAGCAGTTCAGTCGTAGTAGCGAATTCACCACAAGGAGTTAAAATCGATGGCATAAGAAATAGTAGTAATGAATTACTGCAAAAGAACCTCCTCAGCGTTAGTGCATCATCAAAATCTCATTCTTACATAAGTGGTAAATGTAAAGAATTTACTGATAAATTAGCATTACCTGGTACAAATCAAGGATTATTCAATAAACTCTCAGTATTCTCAGACTCAATAGATACACTTGCATTAAACCCTATGAACTCTAGTATGAGGAATGATGTAAGAGATAAAGCAAATGATTTGAGTGGTTATATTAATGGTTTTGCAACATACTTACAGGAACAAAGATACAAGGCTGATGATACCCTAAGTTCTGCATTTCAATATATTAACTCAACTATTTCTAATATACATCAGGCAAATACCAAGCAGATGTTATATAGTGACAAATCTATTGAATATGCTCAAATACAAGATGAAGTTAACTCAGAATTACAAAAACTTTCAGAATACTTTGATATAAATTTTTCTAAAGATGAGTCTGGAATTCTACATGTATATTTAAAAAATGGTGGGCAGGAGATTGTTGGAAAACAAAGGTACCACTTTGAATATGATCCAGCAAAAAGTATTGATACTTTCATACAGGACAATCCTTTGAACCCAGTATATTTAGTTGTAACATCTGTCGATGGAAGGGAGAAAGGTAAAAATATTTTCATAAATGGTGGGCAAACATCCGATATGTCATATAGCCTCTCAGCAGGAGCTATAGATGGATTTCTTCAAGTACGAGATTTTCTCATTCCTCACATAAGTGAAACAATAGATATGATGGCAGTTAAAGTTGCAACTGTTTTTAACGAAATACACAATAAAGGAAACGGCTCAAACCCATTGAGTGAAATGAATGGATCAGTTTTATGTACTGGTAATGATATAATGCTTGGGAACGGCAAAATAATTATTAACCCTATGGGTAGTGATGGTAAGCCTATGGTTTCTGCGAATTATGGTAAAATTCCTGCTCTGGAGTTGGATTTAAATAAATTCACAACAAATAATATAGGTGGAAGTTTTACAACCAGAGGGCTAGTAAATACAATTAACCAATACTTCCAAGCAGCAGCAACCTCGAGATTAGAAATAGATGGATTCCATACTGTAAATTTAGCAGTGAAGAATGTTGGTAATTCAGGGAATATTGAGTTAGATTTTGATTTGATAGCTTATGATCAAAATCCTGCAGCAGCAAATATGGATTTCAAAATCACAGGTGTAACTGCTAATGGAAGTTCAATCACACTGCCAACTAATTCTGCAATCACAGTAAACAATGCAGATCATATTCGCACAGGTATAAATGGTGGGCCTTCATTTACAATACCACAATCATCTGGCTCAACAACACTCGAAGTTACAATTGAGACCACTTTAGATGGTGTTACAAAAACTGCAACTGTTGAATATATTGTTAATACTGGGGCATTTGTAAATCAAACTTTTACTCCTATTTCTGCGACTGGCGATGCTAATGTTTTGACTGGTAGTACTAATTCTGTAGTAAAGGCTTCAATAGTTGATAGTAATGGTGTTGAAATCACTGATGATAATACGCCAGGGGTTTTGAAAATAGAAAATACTCAAAGAAATGGTGTAGTGGCTATAGATTCTGCAAATTCCAATCTTGCATCAGTACAAAACTCTAGAGTTAGTGGTAGTTTCAGTGGCGCATTTGGTTTGAATGATGTTTTTTCATTCAAAAATGGGAATGTGAATGTACAGCTATTGCAAGATGACAATGCAACTCCAACTAAAAATATTGCTGTATACATGCAATTAAATAATTCAATAAAAAACTCTGTGAATTCATTTGCTGTAGGCAAAATGGAAGAATATAGAACTGGTTTATCAAATTTTGATTCCCCTACTATTTTCTTTAGTGCAGGCGTTGGAGATACTTCACTTGTAAGTGAATATCAAAAACTGAGAACAAAAAATATATCTTTTAATAAAACCTTTGATATTGATCATCAAAACTCTACAATATATTGTTATGCAGCTGATATTGTGAGTGTGAATAATATCAGGTCCATCAATAATGAAATTACTGCAAATCGTGAAACAGCACTTAAAGAAATGCTATCAATTGAATTGGCAGGAGAAACAGGTGTTAATGTAGACGATGAAGCCATCAAAGTTATGCAATATCAAAAAAACTATACTATTGCTGCGAAGTTCATAAATACAAGTAATAATCTTTTACAAACTTTAATCGATAATATTTAACTCATAAAATGTCTATAAAAAACACTTCTTGTGACCTTTCAATTATAAAAAGCATCACAAGTCAAATACATAAAACTCAAAATGAAATACAAGTTTTTCAGAATACCGCTGCATCTGATATTAAAAAACAGCATTACTATGAAATGGATCCATCTCTTGCAGATCAAAATTTATATGTAGAAGATTTACTAAGACAAAGTGAATTAAAGGTTAGAAATTATGAATGGTCTACAAACTTACTTTATATGCAAGAATCAGCAATAAAAAATTTGAATAATACTGTTGAGCAAGCAAAAATACTTTCTGTTAGAGCTTTAAACCAATATGGAAAGGTGAGTATCGATATGGAATTGGATAGTAAAAATCTGCTCGCTGCAATACAAGATACACTTTCTAATTCATTTTTTGGGATGAATATATGGAATGGATCTAATACAAATGAGGTACCATTTGATGATATAGTTAATGGGACAGCAGGTGCAAACTACTATTTAGGAGATAATTTTGGTTTAAAATTTCATATCGATGGACTGGAATGCGAGTTTGGTGATAAAGCAAACTATGCGTGTTTCCAAAATCTTATTGGTGCATTGCAGAAAATGCGTGATATTCAAGATCCTACAACTGAAGCCAGTAAAATCACAATTCAAGAAGCTAGTGCGATGCTTGATGAAGCACAACAAGGCTTTGTAGAATTTTTACAAAAAGCTGGTAATGCACAGCAAAGAATTAAGCAAGCAACAGATGAAGCCAATACAACATTAGAAACAGTTTCAGAGCTGTACGTTAATTCTTTAAATGGAATGGGAGAAACAGACAGGGCTATAAGTGTTATAAATGCTTCTGCTGTACAGAGAAAGTTATCATATATGTTACCAATTACGATGAAATATCTAAACGAAATGAGTATTGCGAAATACCTTTAGAAATGGCTTATTAAAGCCATCCTATTGCATTCCACCACAAAATACACATTATAAACCAAACAGCACCTACTCCGATTGTAATACAGAATGATTTTTGCCACCATTCTTTCACTGTAAGATATCCCCCACTAAAATATACAGGTGCTGAGCTAATTCCATAGTGAGTAAAACCAGATGATAACATTATTACTAAAACTAATGTGTAAGCTGATGGCAGTGGAGGTAAGCCAATTTCCAAAAATGTCTTTAAGAATATTCCATACATAGCTGTTAAGTATACCGTAACACTTGCAAACATGTAATGACCAAAAAATAAGCCTAAACAAACTATAACTCCTGTCATTAGCGGAGAGTATCCATTAAGGGATCCTGAGATAATACTTCCTGCCCATAAAGTGACTTTTTGCTCATTTAGTGAGTTTGCTATTGTGACAAGTATTGCAAACCATATAAATATATCCCAAGCAGCTTTTTCATGAGTTACATCTTGCCATTTTAAGACGCCAGATAATAAAAGAATACAAACACCAAGCATTGCTGTTGCAGTGGAGCTAATACCTGTTTGCTTTTCAAAAACCCATAGAAAAATTAGTAAAATAAATATAAATGCAGTTATTATTTCATTTTTTGTCATTTTACCAAGTGCTACAAGACCTTCTTTAGCTCTTTCTATAATCACTTGATTATCTAATCCTTTCGGAATCGGGCAAAATATTTTAATTATAAACGGTAGTAATATTAATGATACAAGACCTGGTATGAATGCAGCATATGCCCAGTTAAACCATGTGATATCAACTCCACAACTAATAGCAAGTTTTTGAGCTACTGGGTTACCTGCCATTGCTGTCAAAAACATCGTACTAGTTATGATATTGCTATGTAGACAGATCATAGTGAAGAAACTACCAATGCTTTTTTGTTTCATATGTGATAATTGCGAATTATATCCTTCAATTATAGCTTTTGCGATTGGATATATTATACCTCCACCTCTTGAAGCGGCGCTTGGTATCATAGGAGATATTAGGCATTCAGTAAAAATTATACTATATGCAACTCCTATGGGACTTGTGCCAAACTTAGATATGAAAAAATAAGCTATTCTAGTACCTAAACCTGTACTAATAACAGTGCGTGCTATAAAGAATGCACAAACAACTAACCATACAATGCCTTCACTAAATCCACTAAGGGCAACCTTCAAAGGCATAGCGGAAGTTAAAATACACGTTACTAGTGCTAATAGTGTGATCACACCCATTGGGAAAGGATTTGTAATCAGACCTATTATTGTTACAATAAAAATAATAAAAGTATGCCACGCATTTAAAGATAGTTCAGGTGGATGCTGGAAATTCCAAAGAGAGATAAATACAAATAAGATTATTAAAATACTAATGTTTTTATTACTTAAAATATTTTGTTTTGACATCAACATCTTTATTTTTTATGATTCAATTTTTGTTATAAAATCAAACAGTCATTATGAAAAATCATATATTGGGAGTTCTATATACTACTGTCAATAACAATGCAACTGGAGTCATAATGATCCAGAAACTACTTGAAAAAAGATTAATAGGGTGTGCAAATATATTGCCTAAAATCACTTCTATGTATATTTGGAATGGGAAAATACAAAATAATGAAGAAGTAGTGATTATTCTAAAAACTACAAAAGATTTAATATTTAAATTAACTGAAGAGTTGAAGTGTATTCATCCATATGAGACACCTTGTATTATGGAGTTAGAAATATCATCAGTAAATCAAGGATATCTTGATTGGATCATTAAAGAAACATCAAAATAATAAATGGAAAATCTCAGCAACATGCGAGAGATAAACCAAGAACAAATAGGAGGGGGGGAAGGATAGGATTATAGGATAATCTCACATGCTGTTGATATTATTTATACACTAACGTAAAATGCTTATCAAGAGGTGTTATCAAAAAATTATACACTTATATGCTTAAATTTGTATTAAATATTACAAAAATATTTCAATGAGGTTTAAATGCAACATTGTAATGAGGATTTGTGCCTATATTTAACCGCTGTTATAACAATATAATTAATCATTATATGAGTCAAAATATAAGAATTTTGCTGGAAAATATCATCAAAAATAAGTTATTTTTTATTTTAATGGCTGTATCTTGGGGCATAGGGATAAGATTTACATTTTTATATCAAAATTCATATTCAATTACTGGAATTATTATTAGTATTATTTCTTATGCGTTATACAAATTATGTCTTTGGAGATATGAATTATGTACGATAAGTTATGATTTAAATATTTTAAATGCAGTATCAGATAAAAAATTTATATCTTTTCAAAAGACCCTTTATCTAAGTTTGCTCATTATTTCTATTTTCTTATCTTCACTTGCTATTGGTTTTACGGCAGCATCAATTAGATTTGACTTTATGATTCCGAAAGAACAGCTTTCAGAAAAAATAGATGAAATATATATAATTGGGAAGATCAAACAATTTGAAAATCGAGATCATGGAATTAGAATTTATTTAAAGGATGTATATCAAGTTAATAGGTACAACGATGCAATAATAAAAAAAATTGATTTAGGAGTCGTTAGGATAAATTTAAGGCAAAAAATAAATGCTGAAAATATCATTGGTGAATGGGTGTTTCTTAAGACTACTCTCATGCCACCTCCGCCACCAGCGTTTCCTGGAAGTTTCGACTTTAGTCAGTATGCTTTTTTTAAAGGCATAGGTGCTATAGGCTATGCATTGCAAAAGCCTATAATAATAGATGATCAGGAATCAGATTCTACAGCTTTAGATTATGTTGAACAAAAACTCAATGAGTTAAGAAAAACAATTACCTTAAAGATAAAAAATGCTATTCCAGAGCCGTCTAGCGGTATCACAGCTGCAATTCTTGTAGGTGAAAACAGTCAAATAAATTCTGATGATTATTATGCATTGAGAGTCTCAGGACTTGCACACATCATAGCTATTTCAGGGATGCATGTAGTAGTCGTTGTAGCTATAGCATTTTTTTTCATAAGAGCAATTTTACTATATTTTATACCTCTTATCACAAACTTTCAGATTGCATTATATTGCTCAGTTTCAAAGATATCAGCAATTTTTTCAATTTTATTATCAACCTTTTATGTATTTCTTGCTGGAGCTCCAGTGTCAGCTCAAAGGGCTCTTATTACATCATCTATATTAATGCTATGCATTGTGTATGATAAATATATAGAGCCAATCCGATCACTTTGTTTAGCAGCTATAATAATGTTGTTATTAACACCTGAAGCACTTTTTGCACCTGGTCTACAAATGTCATTTGCAGCATGCTTTGCTCTTGTAACGACATTTGAAATCTGTGATACACTTTTTATAAAATTAAAACTAAAAAAATATGTAGAGTATTTTTTTAAACTTGTTATAGCATCTGGTGCTGCAAGCTTGGCAACTGCACCTTTTATTATATATCACTTCAATCAGTTTACTCCCTACGGCATTATAGCTAACCTTGTATGCGTACCTCTCAGTGATTTTTTGATAATGCCATTCGGGATGTTAAGCATGTTATTAATGCCATTCGGATTAGAAAGATTCCCACTGATAATATTAAAATATAGTATAGACTTTATGCTCAGTATTGCACGTCAGATCAGTCAATTGCCCCATGCTGATATACATGTTGGAGGTTTTACTAAAATCGGAATCATAACAATATCGGTTGGTTTATTTATCTTTTGTGTAAGTAACTTAAAATATTTAAAGATTGCTGGAGTTGCATTAGTTATTGCTGGGTGTTTTATGTGGCAAAAGTATGAAAATATAATTTTAGTTATAAATTCTAAAACCTTCGCAATCAAGTATTCGATAATTAGCGATAAGACTTCAGATGATAAATTTATTTTTTCATCAAAACAGAAAGATAGATTTGCACAAGAGATTTGGCAAAGTAAGCTCGGAAAAGATCAATTCTTTAAAGAAAGTATAAATACATTATCTAAAAAGAAAAAATTAGGAATTAATAGTTGTAAAAGTAATTTTTGTATATCAAAAAATAATATCTTTATTGTAAATACTGAGATGGATCAATCAATGCTTGCTCAATGTAATGAGAAAAAACCAGCTTTATTCATAAACATGCATGATGATACCCTGTGTGATGGAGCAAAGGATAAAATTACTGCATCAGATCTTAATAGGTATGGATCTCATCTTATTACCTATGAAAATGATGAGCTGAAAATAATTAAAACTATTGAATAAGTTCTCTAGGTAAATTGAATTTTACTCTTTCAACTATCCCGAAGTCCTGCTCTTCAATGATATCAATCTTAAGTAAATCTTTTATATGTTGAACTACTCCTGTGACTAATGACTCCGGTGCAGATGCCCCAGCAGTTATCCCAACTACTTTTGTTGTATCAGAAAACCATTCAGTATTAATATCTGTATGATTATCAATAAGATATGCTGTTTTTCCATGATTCTCAGCTACATCTCTCAGTCTATTTGAATTTGAACTATTTACTGAGCCAATCACAAGTAAAATATCAATAATTTCACAAGCTTTTTTAACAGCAGTTTGTCTGTTTTGAGTTGCATAGCATATATCAGATAGCTCTGGACCAACTATGTCAGTGAACCTTTCATTCAATGCATTTATTATATCTTTAGTATCATCAAAGCTGAGAGTTGTCTGAGTAACGTATGCAACTGGTGTGTTCTGATCAATATCCAATAATTTAACATCCTCAGGTGTTTGTACAAGATACATTTTTTTATCAATTCTACCAATCGTACCTTCTACCTCTGGATGTCCAGCATGTCCAACTAATATTATTTCTCTATCCTTTTCTGAATATCGCTTCGCTTGATTATGTACTTTTTTCACAAGAGGGCATGTAGCGTCAATTGGATTTAACATCTTGATATAGGCATCATTTTCAACCTTTTCTGAGACACCATGAGCTGAAAATATTACTAAACTCCCAGTTGGTACTTCATCTAATTCCTTTACAAATATTGCACCTTTGCTTCTAAGGTCGTCGACGACTTTTTTGTTATGCACTATCTCATGCCTTACATAAACAGGTTTGCCATATTTTGACAATGCCTTTTCAACTATATCTATAGCTCTCTCAACGCCAGCACAAAAGCCCCTAGGTTTAATCAGAAGGATTTTTTTCATTTTTTATTTACGGTAAAGGTTTATAGCAAAATATATAAGTAATACATCAAAAAAACAAATTAACTTTAAAATTATTAGTATTTATTGATTCATGAAAAATCTGCAAAAACACTAGAATCTTTACAGTTCTTTTAATATCTTTCTTTTTAATATATTTGTAATATTTATTTGCAATATTTCTAGTGTATGTTTAATATATTGACTTAAAACAATAAGGAGAAAATGAAACATTATACAGAAATACAAATTGAGGCTCTGACACTAGCACAAATTAAGGCTCTACTACCAGAACAAATTAAGTTTTTGAGACAAAATGATGAATTAAAAACAAAAGAACAAGTATTAGAGGTTAGTAAACAAAATCCATCTTTAATAAGGTTACTTACAAAGGATGAAATTCAGGATCTGACACCAGTACAAATTCAGGCTCTGCAATGGTATCAAATTATAGAACTGACAACAGAACAACTTCAGTCTCTAAAACCAGAACAACTTCAGTCTCTAAAACCAGAACAACTTCAGTCTCTAAAACAAGGACAAATTAGGGATCTGACAGAAATACAAATTTTTGCTCTGACACCAGAACAAATTCAGGCTCTGGAACCAGTACAAATTAAGGCTCTGACACAAGTACAAATTCAGGCTCTGAGACCAGAACAAATTAGGGCTCTGACATCAGGACAAATTCAGGCTCTGAGAACAGAACAAATTCAGGCTCTGACAGAAATACAAATTAAGTTTTTGAGACAAAATGATGAATTAAAAACAAAAGAACAAGTATTAGAGGTTAGTAAACAAAATCCATCTTTAATAAGGTTACTTACAAAGGATGAAATTCAGGATCTGACACCAGGTCAAATTAAGGCTCTGCAATGGTATCAAATTATAGAACTGACAACAGAACAACTTCAGTCTCTAAAACCAGAACAACTTCAGTCTCTAAAACAAGGACAAATTAGTGCTCTGACACCAAAACAAATTAGTGCTCTGACAGAAATACAAATTGGGTCTCTGCTACCACTTCAAATTCAGGCTCTGCTACAATTTCAAATTCAGGCTCTGACAGAAGATCAAATTAAGTTTTTAACAGAAGAACAAATTCAGGCTCTGACACCAGGTCAAATTCAGGCTCTGACAGAAATACAACTTAAGGCTCTGACAGCATTACAAATTGCAGCTCTGGCACAACATCAAATTCAGAATCTAGGAATATGGCAAATTAACCTTCTGACAGAAGATCAAATTGAGGCTCTGACAGAATATCAAATTAGGGCTCTGAGACCAGAACAAATTAGGGCTCTGAGACCAGAACAAATTAGGGCTCTGCAACCATATCAAATTAAGGCTCTGACAAAAGAACAACTTCAGGCTCTGACAAAAGAACAAATTCATGGCCTAGACAGCTGGCAAATTCAGGCTTTGAGACAAAATGAAGCATTAAATGCAGTAGATAAAGTATTAGAGGTTAGTAAACAAAATCCATGTTTAATAATGTTACTTACAAAGGATGAAATTAAGGCTCTGAGAAAAGAACAAATTCAGGCTCTGCTACAATGGCAAATTCAGGCTCTGAGCCCAAGTCAATTCGGAGTTCTGATACAAGATCAATTCAAAGCTCTTACAAAAGCACAAATTAGGGCTCTGACAGAAAGGCAAATTAGTGCTCTAAGTCCAGATCAATTTTCGTGGCTGGCACAACATCAAATTCAGAATCTAGGAATATGGCAAATTAACCTTCTGACAGAAGAACAAATTCAGGCTCTGACAGAAATACAAATTAAGGCTTTGAGAAAGAATGATGCATTAAAAACAAAAGAGCAAGTATTAGAGGTTAGTAAACAGAATCCATGTTTAATAAGGTTACTTACAGAGGATGAAATTAATGCTCTGACAGAAATACAAATTAAGGCTTTGAGAAAGAATGATGCATTAAAAACAAAAGAACAAGTATTAGAGGTTAGTAAACAAAATCCATCTTTAATAAGGTTACTTACAAAGGATGAAATTCAGGCTCTGAGACCAGAACAAATTAGGGCTCTGGAACTAGATCAAATTAGGGCTCTGAGACCAGAACAAATTAGGGCTCTGGAACTAGATCAAATTAGGGCTCTGACACCAGGTCAAATTAAGGCTCTGACAGAAATGCAAATGTTACTGCTTCAAGACCTGGGAAGAGATCTAATTAAAGCTCTGACAACAGAACAAAAGGAGGCTCTGAAAGAGAATGTAGCTAAAATTCAGGCTATGAAAGCTCTAAGAAAAAGAAAGCTAGAATTAGATAAACCTGTTAGTCCTGATCCATCTAGTGCTGCACAATCAAACTCTTGGGTTCAGTCTTCTAAAAAAAGAAGATGTACCTCTCTTCCTCTTCGATAGAAAATGTGCTCTTTAATAAAACTTTGGAATGATTAGTATTTATTGATTCATGAAAAATCTGCAAAAACACTAGAATCTTTACAGTTCTTTTAATATCTCTCTTTTGTTAATATAACTGTAATATTTCTAGTGTATGTTTAAAATATTAACTTAAAACAATACTCAAAATATTAAATAAAAAATAATAGGGGG
>CALPOD020000021.1 GCA_943325105.2 Candidatus Fokinia solitaria
CATGTAAGATATCAACCTTAGATGGTTTAATGTATTTTATCTTGAAATTATCTGCATTTAATACAATTGCATAACTCATTACACGAGGGTCAATATTTGCTAAAAATGATCTAATTGTTTCTTCATCAGCATTCGGTAATGCAATGCTATGATTTTTAAATTTCCATACGTCTTTGATCTCTTTTATAAATTCCACTTTATTATCAAAATTAATTCTAGTATTCCAAAATGGATCTAAATCTTCATATTTTAATACACTCGCTTTATGAGCTTCAGGTGCATTTGCACCCTCTTGATATTTTTTTATAAATTCACTTTGAGGACCAAAGAGTTTCTCATATAAATCTTCATATTGCTTAAGATCCTCAGTAGATTCTTGCTCAGATACAAATTTAAAAAACTCAGCTTCTAGTGTTAGTAATGCTGTTAATTGCATTCTATTATATAAAACATGCTGATCTTTATTGTGAGCAAACTTTATGTTTTCTACTGCAGAGTTTAAAGAAGTGATGATTGCTTCTGAATTTTCTTGATCTTCAGATAATGCTTCTCTGAAGGCAACTCTAAATTTTTTTTCTGCTAGATTTAAGGGAATCATCTATATGAGTTTTTGTATTTTTTCTTGACTATTTAAGTATATACTAATAGTTAAGTAAGAATAAAATAATAAAAATACAAAATGAAACAAAAAATTATTAATGTTTTAATTCTGATACAAATGTTTCTTGTTTGTGGATGCTCAAATAAAGAATTAATCTATCACGGATACACATTTAATGATGTTAATAATCTTGAGATAAAACTTGAAGAGTTTAAAAAAACTAAAGCTCCTAAAGAAAATGTAATGAAGACCCTAGGATCACCTACTTTTATGGAAACTTTACAGAATGAATCAAATCATAAAAGATCAGAGTTTTTCTATGTAGAAAATATCTTTATAAGAAAACCATTCATAGGAGATAAGAAAATAGAAACAAAAGTCTTGAAAATTACATTTGATTATAATGATCAAGTGCAAGATTTCCAACTATACAAAACAAATAAGGAAGATGTTTTTGATTCATCTATACAAACAAAAGTCAAAGGTAATGAAATGAAGTTTTTTGAACAAATGAAAAAAAATCTTACTAGCATTAGCAAGTAAAAGATAATATGTCGATTGTGGCTCATTATCACGCATGATATACTTAGTATTAATAGTTTCAATTAAAATATAAGTGTTTGTTAAATGCGTGATGATTCCTTTGTTACTGCTTGGTTAAGACTAGCTTTTACAACTAAAGTCGGACCAAAGACTTTTGAGAAATTGTTAAAGAAATTTAATAATCCTATATCAGTTCTTGAGAACCTCATAGAAATAAAAAGACGATATAAACTAGATCTTTCTCCTCCAGCAGTTTCTGAAGTGGAAGATTCAATCTCAAAGTGTTACACTTTCGGTGGTGACATAATCCTTTCATGTGATGATTTATATCCTGCAATTTTAAAGGAAATAGAGGGATATCCAGCAGTTTTATTTGCTAAAGGAAACACACAATTACTCAAGAGAAATAAAATATCAATAGTAGGTACAAGAAATTCATCAATAAATGGAGAAAAAATCACAAAAAAGATTGCATCAGATCTAGGGAAAAATGGTTTTGTTATAGTTTCTGGATTGGCTCGCGGGATAGATGCAGCTGCACATTATGGGAGTTTAGAAACTGGTACGATAGGAGTAATAGCAAGTGGCATAAATTGCGTTTATCCAAAGGAAAATACACAACTGCAACATACATTATATGAAAAAGGTTTAGTAATTAGTGAAAACCAGATGGATGCTTTGCCTATATCTAAAAATTTTCCACGTAGGAATAGAATTATCTCAGGCATATCAAGTTGTGTTTTGGTTACTGAAGCTATGCAGCGCTCTGGCACTATGATTACAGCTGATTATGCTCTAGAACAAGGTAGAGATGTATTTGCTGTACCAGGATCTCCAACTGATCCCCGTGCATATGGTACAAATTTATTAATAAAAACTGGTGCAGTACTTGTACGAGATGCTCAAGATATATTATGTGAAATGAATGTTCATTCTGATGCTGTAACTGAAAAACAACAAAAATCTTTAGAAGAATATTTTGAAGATGGCTCTATTGAAAGCAAAGTCATAGAAAAACTTAGCAATGTCCCTATCGACATAGAAGAAGTTTTTAATAGCTTGAAGATTTCAGTTCAGGAGTTTAATAAAACCCTCATTGAGCTAGAAATAACAGGAAAAATCGTCAGACAAGGAAATAAGCTTTTCATTAAATAAAAATTTATGATAAAAAATATACTCGCAACAAACAAAATGTGAAGTATAAAAATTTCTATGCAAGTCCCTAGACAAAATTTAACTAAAAAGAAAAAGAATCGTTTAATACCTATATTGATTTTATGTGTGTTGTTTGCGATAATCGGGATCATTACAGAGAAACATCTTAATAAAACAAAATCTAATCTAATGAGTGATACACAACTAATTCCACGCTCTGTCCTTTTTGGTAATCCAGACAGAATCGGTGTAAAGATAAGCTATGATGGACAAAATACAAGCTTTATTGCACCTCACAATGGTGTGCTGAATATTTTTCTAGCAACAGGTAATGATATCAATGCTGCAAAAGCAATCACAAATGATACTCACAGAGGCATTAGATCATATTTTTGGAGCTATGATAATAAACATATAATTTACTCACAAGATAAAGGCGGTGATGAGAATCACCATCTTTTCAGTGTAAACATAGATACGGGGGCATTAGTAGAGTTGACAAAATTCCCAGGGGTGAAAGCTCAGGTGAACTCACTGAGCGAAGATTTCCCTGATTATGCAATAATAATGCTGAATGATAGAAGAAAAGATTTATTTGACTTATATCTTTTGAATATCAAAACTAATGAGTTAAAACTTATCTATCAAAATGACCAATACATGGAACTCCAGATCGATGAAGATTTCCAAATGAGATTTGGTATTGTGAATACCCCAGATGGAGGCATTAAATATGATATTTTTCAAAAGCAGGAGAAAAGTATTCCTGAGTTAATCAAATTGATAGAATCAAATGCTTCTGAAAATGAAATAGAGAATCTTATAAAAGATATTCAAGATACTCAGTATTCTGAGTTCATGAAAATATCTCCGGAGGATGTTTATACAACAGCAATAGTTGGATTTAGTGGAGATTATAAGAAAGTTTATATGTTAGACTCTCGCGGTAGAGATAAAGCTGGTCTGTTTGAATTGAATATATCAAATAAAGATAAAAAATTGATTTTTGAAAGTGATAAGTCTGATGTACAAGGTATTATTCAAAATCCAATTACAAAAGGAATAGAAGCAGTAGCTTCAAATTATGCGAGGGAAGAATGGAAATTCTTTGATGCTAAAGTTGAAAAGATTTTTAAATCTGTATTAAGTAATGTCAAAAGTCATTCTGACATAAATATTACAAGTAGGTCTCTTGACGATAAAGTTTGGACTATAGCGGTCACTTCAGACATAACACCTCCGCAGTATTATAAAGTTAATACTGAAACAGAAGAGATTACATTTTTGTTTTCAGGTGACACAAAGTTATCTAAATATGAGTTAGCTCAGATGCATCCAGTTGTTATTAAAAGTAGAGATGGTCTTGATCTAGTGAGTTACTTAACACTACCAAAAGATGTTAAAATTCTAACAGATACTTTATATGATGGTAATATCCTTAAAACAATTAAGACAGATAAAAAACTTCCTCTTATAATGTATGTGCACGGTGGGCCTACAGCAAGAGATGATTGGGGATTAGATAAGACACACCAATGGCTTGCAGATAGAGGATATGCAGTATTAAGTGTTAATTACAGAGGATCTACTGGATTTGGTAAAGATTTTATAAATGCAGGTAATGGAGAGTGGTCTAAAAAAATGCATGATGATATAATAGATGCTTCTAATTGGGCTGTATCAAATGATATCACCTCACAAGATAAAATTGGCATTATGGGAGGTAGCTATGGTGGTTATGAAGCACTTGTTGGTATAACATTTACACCAGAGTTTTTCAGATGTGCAGTAGATATTGTTGGACCTTCAAATTTAGTAACATTACTTGAAAGTATACCTCCATATTGGAAACCTTATGTTGAAAATTTAAATAGGAAAATCGGAGGAAACTTAACTACAGAAGAGGGTAAAAAGAACCTGATGGATAGATCTCCTATAAGCCTTGTAGATAATATTTCTAAACCTCTATTGGTTGCTCAAGGTGCAAATGATCCGAGAGTTAAGCAGGCTGAATCAGATCAAATAGTCAACACTATGAAGGGAAAGAATATACCTGTAATATATGCACTTTATCCTGATGAAGGTCACGGATTTGCAAGACCAGAGAATCGCTTGTCATTTTTTGTTCTTACTGAGTACTTCCTCAACAAAAACCTTGGTGGTAGAGTTGAAAAAGTTGGTGATGAGTTTAAAGGTAGTTCTTTAAAATTAGAAGCAGGTTCTGAACTGCTTCCAGATGATGTTAAAGTTGCAATAGAAAAAACTAACTAACAGCAGCTGCGATTGCAGCTTTCTGCTTCTCAATGATCTCTAGACATGAGCTCTTTGCTGCATCCAGCATTTTAATCATTGTCTCCTGATCAAATGTGTTCTTCTCTCCTGTATATTGAACCTCAACGAACTTGTTTTCTGATGTGAATACGAAGTTAGCATCAACGTCTGCATTACTATCTTCATTATAATCAAGATCGACTAGTACATCTCCTTTGACAACTCCACAAGAGATAGCTGAGACATGTCTGAGGATTGGTATTCTATGCATTAAACCAGATTTGTTTAATGATCTTAATGCTATTTGTAATGCTACATATCCACCATTTATCGCTGCAGTTCTAGTACCTCCATCAGCTTGTAAAACATCACAATCAATTGTGATCTGTCTTTCACCTAGAAGCTGAAGGTTTAAAGCAGCTCTGAGAGATCTAGAAATTAATCTTTGAATTTCTAAAGTTCTACCACTTTGCCTTCCTTTTACAATGTCTCTAGTGACTCTCTCATGTGTAGCTCTTGGTAACATATTATATTCAGCTGTGATCCACCCCTGCCCTTTATTTCTTAAAAATGGCGGTACTCTTTCATCTATTGAAGCTGTACATAAAACCCATGTGTCACCAACTTTTACTAGACAAGAACCTTCTGCATGTTTTGTATAGTTAATTTCAAATGATATTTCACGCATTTGTAGGGGAGTTCTTTTATTATGTCTCATTTTATAATTAGAAATTTATTTTTTTGCATGATAATCATTTTATGTTGAAAAGTCGAGTGTTACCTATGTATTATCTTTAATTGCATTTTGAATTACTATGGTTGAGAATACTATGAAGATTGGCAAAAGCAAAATATCTAATCCTAAAATCAACAAAAGATATACTGGGTTTTTCAAACTTAATATAGATAAGATAATCTGTGGAAAAATAATGGGAATCAACAACGTGTAATGGATTACATTTGAATTTTTTTTGATGGATAGTGAGATACTACTAATAAGTAATGAGACCCCCATCAAATGGAAAATAAATAATAAATAATTGAAATAAAAAATAAAAAAGTTTGAGTCATAAATAATGAACCAAATAAGATACCAAAAACAGCTATGTATTATTATATATTTTATAAATCCTAAACCAAGCTTGATGATGATAATCTTTATTGGTGATATAGGTAATAGTAATAGTTGCTCAAAAACTCCACTTTTAAAATCTTCCTGAATTGATAGATAGTCTGAAAACCCTATAGTCAGAGTAGTTGTAATTAGAATTAATCCATAAGTAATTGTTTGATCTGACAACATCAATTTATCTAGAATCAAGAAATAGATAAAAAAAACTGTGAGAGAGGAGAGTAATGCAAAAACCAACATTTCAAAGTTATATCTAAGCAAAGTATACTCCCTCTTCAGTAAAGGTGTGAAAATTTTGAACTTTTTACTGATCATTTCTAATTTCTTCTAAACATCGATAAGCAACTATAATATCAATTATAATATCTAAAATTGTCAGGATTAGAAAAAATAATGGATTAATAAAAACAACTGATTTTAAAAAAAATATCAATGCAAGTTTGATGGAAGCAATTATGATAATTAATCTAATATTTTGTCTAGCTGTCATAAGACCTTTTTTAAAAGCCCAAACTGGCTTCCCACATTCTAGAATTACATGATAAGGTGTAAAAATCATTAATATATAAATTAAAAACGCAAAACTAACTATAATGAATAACATTATCATCCCTATTCCAACTGCTTCATCAGGGGTAGTAGAAGGATATAGTTTAAATATTAAGAACACAATTAAAGAGATTACAGCAATCATTAAAATTTGTAATAACTGCAAACCTAAAAGATTTGAAAAGTTCTCCTTAAATAATTTTATAAACCTATGACTCAAAAATAAATCATCTTTATCTGTAATAACAATATAAGCTGACAAAACCTGGAAAAGAATTATTTTTATTTGTAGGAGCAGTAGAAAGATATGAAAGTTACCTATCGTAAAATAGCTTAAAGATAATAAGCTATTTAAAATATTGAAAATCCAAGTAAAAAAAATGAAGACAATAATTGATTTCTTGTGAGGTACTACTACATTTTTCCAAACCTCTTCAAGTAACCCTGTAATTGATTTTCGATTTTGCATAATCTATTTATTAAGTACATTTATTTCAATAAATTAAGATATATTACAAAAATATTAAAAAAACATCTAAAACACTGTTGACAGCTGCAAATAATATTGCTATTAATGTTCCTACGAGATTAAAAAATCTCTAAAACAAATTCAAAATTATTTAAAAAGTTAATAGCAGACACAAAAGACAGTGGTAATTCCATAGAGAATTTAATAACAATAAACTTTAAGTAGTTCAGGAAAAACATGAGAGTTTGATCCTGGCTCAGAGTGAACGCTGGCGGCATGCCTAACACATGCAAGTCGAACGGACAAATTTGGTTCGCCAAGTTTGTCAGTGGCAGACGGGTGAGTAATACATAGGAATCTGCCTTGTAGAAGGGGATAACTGTTGGAAGCAACAGCTAATACCCTATATAGCCGAGAGGTGAAAGATTTATCGCTACAAGATGAGCCTATGCAAGATTAGCTAGTTGGTGGGGTAAAGGCCTACCAAGGCTGTGATCTTTAGTTGGTCTGAGAGGATGATCAGCCACACTGGAACTGAGATACGGTCCAGACTCCTACGGGAGGCAGCAGTGGGGAATATTTGACAATGGGCGAAAGCCTGATCGAGCAATGCCGCGTGAGTGATGAAGGCCTTAGGGTTGTAAAGCTCTTTTAGTAGCTAAGATAATGACGCGCTACAGAAAAAGTCCCGGCTAACTTCGTGCCAGCAGCCGCGGTAATACGAAGGGGGCTAGCGTTACTCGGAATTACTGGGCGTAAAGCGTGCGTAGGCTGTTTTGTAAGTTGGTAGTTAAATTCTCGAGCTCAACTCGAGGCCTGCTATCAAAACTGCAAGACTAGAGTGTCGGAAAAGATAGTGGAATTCCTAGTGTAGAGGTGAAATTCATAGATATTAGGAGGAACACCAGAAGCGTAAGCGACTATCTAGCCGAATACTGACGCTGTTGCACGAAAGCGTGGGGAGCAAACAGGATTAGATACCCTGGTAGTCCACGCAGTAAACGATGAGTGCTAGGTGTCGGGACTAAGGTCTCGGCGCCGTAGCTAACGCGTTAAGCACTCCGCCTGAAGAGTACGGTCGCAAGATTAAAACTCAAAGGAATTGACGGGGACCCGCACAAGCGGTGGAACATGTGGTTTAATTCGATACTACGCGAGAAACCTTACCAGGTCTTGACATGATAGTTATATCTCTATGAAAGTAGGGAGTCATTTAGTTGGACTATCACAGGTGTTGCATGGCTGTCGTCAGCTCGTGTCGTGAGATGTTGGGTTAAGTCCCGCAACGAGCGCAACCCCTTCCCTTAGTTACCAGCGGTTCGGCCGGGGACTTTAAGGGTACTGCCAGCGAAAGCTGGAGGAAGGCGGGGATGATGTCAAGTCAGCATGGCCCTTACGACCTGGGCTACACACGTGTTACAATGGTGATTACAATGGGTAGCAATAGAGCGATCTAAAGCCAATCCTAAAAAATCATCTCAGTTCGGATTGCACCCTGCAACTCGGGTGCATGAAGTCGGAATCGCTAGTAATCGCAGATCAGCATGCTGCGGTGAATACGTTCCCGGGTCTTGTACACACTGCCCGTCACTCCGTGGGAGTTGGTTCTGCCTTAAGTACATGCGCTAACCGCAAGGAAGCAGTGTATCACGGTAGGGTCGATGACTAGGGGGAAGTCGTAACAAGGTAGCCGTAGGGGAACCTGCGGCTGGATTACCTCCAAAAACAAATTTGGAAACCACTGTCTCTTGTGTTTGCTATACTTTTTTGATCTTTCTTAATTCAAAACTTCATCATACGATCACCTTCTTAAGGCATATAAAACACATTGATTTATTGATTCATATATGTTATTTTAGGCGAAACTATTAAAACATTTAGGGAACAAATAAATGACAAAAAGTCAATTAATCACTAGTGCAATCTTTGCATGTCTTTCAAACTCTATAGGGAGTTTCTTTATATCAACAAAATCTGTAGTAGAAACACAACCACTTGAGGATATAGTAGTTGAACCACAGATAAAAAAAAGTGGGTGGTCATCTGGTTTTAGTTTAGATAGTTTAAAAGAAATAATTGCTGTCATCCCAAAAAGTGCTGAAGAAATAAAAAATAGTCTACAGAGTCTTGATTATGTTCAACAAATTAAAGTTTTTGGTCAATCTTTCGGATTGTGTACATTATTTTCAACCTTTCCTGCTGTTGTTACAACTTATCTTGATCAAAAGTATTTATTAACACAAGAGCTTCCTAATAGTGGCTTATTGAAATACAGTGTTGCTGGAGTTTCTTCAGCTGCAATATCTGGTTTATTAACAAATTTTGCTCCTCAGGTAGTTTCTAGCACCGGACTTACTTTCCAACCATTATCTTTTTATAATCAAATGATTTTTGCGAGTTTATCTGGAATTCAAGCCTGCGGATTTAAAGCGATTCAAGAGTGGGAAGAAGATAGTGAAAAACAACAAATCATTATTATATATAATAACTCAGAATTAGGCGATGCAAGTCTCAAGGATTTTATCAATAGCTTAGAAAACTAATTTTAATTGCTATGCTTTTTTGATCTTTCTTACTTTCAATTATTTTCATATAAATTCTGTCCTATAAAAATTCTAATATAGGATATAATTTGCAACTTCAAAATCTTAAGTTAACAAGCGCTTTAAAGTGATTAGTTTTTATTGTTAAAGTCACTAGTAAACAGTATTGCTTTATGATATGTATTTACTAATAGTTAAGTAACTGTTTAACAAAATATTTTAAGTAAAATAGCAATGTGGACAAGCTCAAGCGATGCACAACTTTACCAGCAATCTGACAATGATCTAAACAGAATCATCACAATTGCATATAATGCAACAGTCAAGGAGATGCAGCTTCTTAAAACTCAAAATAACAAGATTAATATTCTTGTACTACGTAACAGATTTGCAACTGCACTTAATAAAATAATCCAAATAAATGAAGAGCAAAAAAGAAAGTTATTCAATTCTATTTTTAGTTTTTATAAGGGGTTTGAAACTCAAGATTTAGCTAGTATTTCAAGTGTGCCTACAAATTGTGAGCGTACGACACATTTTGCTGTTGGCTGTATTTCATATACAAGATATCAGATGAAAGAAGATTTTAAAAACGTGTGTCATGAGATAGAGTGTCAGCAAGAAAAAGATATGGTGAAAACACATCCGAATTTTGAAAAGAATCCAAATAAAGAGAGACTAACATCTAGTAGCTTCACATGACGACGATATTTTTAGTAAATAACAGGTTAACACAATAACTTATATGGTTAATTAATGGATGTTATCTGATCAGATTTACATATGTAATTTAATTTGGTATTGTCAATTAAAATGTATTACGATTTTGTACGGTATAAAAAATGTCAACACATGTAAAACATGATAAAGACTTTATTTTTGTAAAAGGGGCTAAGGAGCATAACCTTAAAAATATTGATGTATCAATTCCAAAAAACAAATTAATTGTAATTACTGGAGTTAGTGGATCAGGAAAGTCATCATTAGCCTTTGACACTATATATGTTGAAGGAAAGAGAAGATATATGAATAGTTTATCAACATATACTAGACATTTAGAAATACATGACAAGCCTGATGTAGAGGAAATTATAGGTCTTTCAGCAACCATAGCTATTGAGCAAAAAAATAGTACAAGAAACCCTCGTTCTACTGTTGCTACTATAACTGAAGTTTACGATTATTTGAGGGTATTATTTGCAAGGATTGGTATTCCTCATTCTCCCTATACAGGACATCAAATTTCTAAACACACCTGTGCAGATATAATTAATAAGATTACAACAATACCTGTTGGTAAAAAAGTATATTTTGTTATTCCTCAACAGAAATTTGATATTAATGATCATAGAAGAACTATAGTCAATTTTAAGAAAAATGAATGCAGTCATGTAATTATAGATGGCAATATCCACCATATAGATGATATACCTCTACTCAATAACAATGATGAACACATTATAGAAGGAATTTCAAAAGAGATTACAATCACAGGTGATATTGAGTGTAAACAATTAATAATCAATCAAGTATATAAATGTTTATTACTTGGACAAAGGATAATGTATTTAGATATTCTGGATCCTGATTTTGAAGATTTTGAATCAGTTAAAAGCATCAAAATTGAAGATAGAAAAAGATTTATATTTTCTGAAAGATATTGTTGTCCTGTATCTGGATTTCAAATAGATGAAATAGAGCCAAAGCTTTTCTCATTCAATAGCCCTCATGGAGCTTGTAGAAAGTGTGATGGAATAGGATCTGAGAATGCATTTGCAAGGGATTTAGTAATTCCTAAACCAAGTTTAAGTATTCTTGAAGGTGCAATAGCTCCATGGCAAAATCTTCTAAGTAAAACAGTTACAATACAACAAAAGAAAGCTTATGATGCTGTATTAGATGCACTGGCTAAATATTATGACTTTACTCTTGATACACCATTTGAAAAATTATCAGAAAGCGTACAAAAAATTATACTCTATGGTTCTGGTGATGAGTTAATAGAATTTAGCTATGGGTCAAAGGTATTTACTCAAAAGTTTGATGGCATTATACCAATGCTACAGAAGACACTTGCAGAATCAACGATGAGTTATATGATTGAAGAGTTGAAGAAATTTCAATTAAATATTGAGTGTTCATTATGTGGTGGCAGTCGTTTAAGAACTGAAGCATTAGCAATAAAAATTCTTGAACACAATATAGGAACCATATGCAGACTGACAATCATAGAAATGTATGATTGGTTTTCAAAGCTAGAAAAGCAGCTGAGTACTAATCATGCACAAATAGCTACAAAAATCATCTATGAAGTAATGAAAAGATTAAACTTCTTAGTTGAAATTGGTGTTGGTTATCTAACTTTAAATAGACGATCTACATCTTTGTCAGGTGGTGAAAGTCAACGAATCAAAATAGCATCTCAAATAGGATGTGGGTTAGAAGGTTTGATATATGTATTAGATGAACCATCTATAGGCTTACATCAGTCAGATAATGACAAACTACTTAATATAATGAAAAGCCTTTGTGATCTCGGTAACACAGTAATAGTTGTTGAACATGATGAAGATACAATAAGGGCATCAGATTACCTGATTGACGTTGGACCTGGTGCAGGTAAAAATGGAGGAAGAATAGTTGCAAGCGGTACCCCAGCAGAGGTTGCAATGGTTGAGGAGAGTATCACAGGTCAATACCTTGCTGGTAAAATGAAGATTCCAGTTCCTAAATATAGAAGAGCAATACAAAATGATAAATATATAGAAATCATAGGAGCTTCATCATTTAATTTGAAAAATATAGATGTAAAGATACCTCTAAGGTGTTTTGTTGCTATTACAGGAGTTTCTGGTAGTGGTAAATCAACTTTTGCCATCCACACATTATATAAATCATTAATTTATGCTCCAAGGGATTCATTTGGGAAATATAAGCATATAAATGGTATTGAAAATATTGATAAAGTTATACAAGTAGATCAATCACCTATAGGAAGAACTCCTCGTTCTAATCCAATTACTTATATAAATGCATTTTCGATAATTAGGGATTGCTTTGCAGCTATTCCTGAAGCAAGAAACCTCGGTTATAATGCTGGGTGTTTTTCATTTAATGTGAAGGGTGGTAGATGTGAATCATGTGAAGGCGATGGATCAATAAAGATAGAGATGCACTTCATGCCAGATGTATATATAAAATGTGATGTTTGTAATGGCATGAGATACAACAGCCAAATTTTACAAATCAAATACAAAGATAAGTCTATTGCAGATATTTTGAACATGACAGCTGATGAGGCTGCACCAATCTTCGAAGATATACCATTGGTACATGAGAAACTCATTGCATTGAAAGATGTTGGACTTGGGTATTTACAAGTAGGGCAATCAGCTACAACTTTATCAGGTGGTGAAGCTCAAAGGATAAAGCTTGCAAAAGAACTTTCAAAAAGATCTATTGGTAACACATTATATATCCTTGATGAACCAACTACAGGACTACATAGTCATGACATAAGTAAATTGGTGAATGTTCTTCAGAGATTAGTTGATAATGGGCATTCAGTGATAACTATAGAGCATAATTTGGATGTTATAAAAAATGCTGACTACATAGTAGATTTTGGTCCACAAGGTGGTAATGCTGGTGGTGAAGTAATAGCTTGTGGCACACCAGAAGAAGTTGCTGCAAACAGTCGTAGTTTGACAGGGCAGTACCTTCAAAAATATCTATAAAGGAGTTAAGGCTCTTTTTTAGATTTCAGCTATTATCTGCCTTAAAACCTCAATTTTTGATTTATCAACATCATTTTCGAGTTGCTTGATGCATGTTTCAAAATTCTCTAAAAGAGAGTTTTTAATATTTTTTGTGATCTCATTATTAGAATCAGAGTCTTTTATATCATCAGTAACTTGATATAGAACACCAACAATCCCACCGCATTCAGCTAAAATTTGACATTTTTCAGAGCTGAGCTTTGCAAGTATACCAGGTATTACAAATGCTGCTTCAAATAATTTACCAGTTTTAAAGTAAAACATATTCAAAACATCCATTATTGAATCTTCCGATGACAATCCTATAATTGTATTTTTATTATTTTGCTTCATTTCGAGATCTGTTGCTTGGCCACTCAAAATGCCATAGTATCCGCTACTTGCTATCAATACCTGCATCACTTTAAACAAAATATCTTCTTTTCCTTTTAAACCATCCATTAAAACTTGGAGAGAAAGAGAAAATAAAGCATTACCTGTTAAAATAGCGATACCCTCATTAAATTTTTCATGACATGCAGGTAATCCTCTACGAAATTTGTCATCATCCATACCAGGTAAATCATCATGTACAAGGGTGTAGTTGTGAATTAGCTCTAATGCTACCGCTGAAACGATTGCAGAATCAAAATCAGCACCTAGCATGTCAGCAATATGCATTAAAATGGATGATCTGATTCTTTTCCCGCCACTATTTAAAACATATTGCATTGCTTGATACAATGTAGAGTTAATTCCATCTTTATTCTCTATTTGTATAACTATATCATTGATAAATGAATTTATGGCCTTCTTGTATTCCTGGATTACTGTCATTTGCTATAATGAATTTTTAACTCTTGTTATTTTGATTGTTTTTATCATTCTGCTGCTAGCATCAACTATCTCAACTTCTAAGCCCCCATTATGTGTGAATTTTTCGCCTTTAGAGGGAACCCGATCAAGATATGATAAAATAAATCCACCAATCGTTTCATATTCACCTTCTTCCTCAGACAAAAATTCAACATCTTCAAATATCTCTTCAACTTTTTGTATTGAAGTTCTAGCATCTAAAATATATGAATTATCACTTAAATGTTCTATTATTAACTCTGTTTGAGTCTCTTCATCAAGTACATTTGGCATAGTGCCAAGCATTTTTTCGACAAGCCTCTCTATGCTTATAACACCTTCAATACCACCATATTCATCAAGTATTATAGCTACCTCAACATCTTCTTCTTTCATTTTTTCAAATAGAACAAAACAACGTGTTGACCTTGCAGTATATATTGTTTTACTTACAATATCTTCTATTATAAAGTCACTTTTATTAGAACAGATGTGTGAAAATAAATCTTTTAGATGTATAAAACCTACTATATCATCGAGGTCTTTTCTATAAACTAGAAGCCTCAAAAAGCCTGTATTTAAAAACTTTTCTTTAAAATCTTCTAATGTTGATTCAACATTTATTGCCACAACATCTGCCCTTGGGACCATTATTTCAGATGCTTTAATATCTCTAGCTTCAAGGAAATGTTCAACCATCTTGTCTTCAGAAGGGCCTGTACCAAGTAGTTTTGTATTGTCAGTTTGTTGTTTAGTTTTATTTTTAAACAGTGATGTTATTTTGCTTTTCAAAGAGATAATATGATTTGATATTATTAGTTTTATGATTTTATTAGTCTTTTTCTGGTCCATATGAGATCATCAAACTTATTTTAAGTATATTAATTCTATATAAAATACAAGTTTTAATATAAAATAATTCTTGAATTATATATCTTTTAAATTTTTTTTTACATATTTTTTTGGAGGATTTTCTGTTTCAAGCATTATTTTGTTTTCCAGCTCCTCCATAATAATTGCATCGTCTTCAAATTGATGGTCATATCCCATAAGATGTAAAACCCCATGAATAGTTATAAAACTTAGATACTCATCAAAGTCTCTATTTTGATCTTTAGACTCTTCAACTATCCTTTCATAGCTTATAGCAATATCACCTATCTGTAACACTTTTAAGCTTTTATCATTAAATGTTGTTTTCAGAATATCATTACCATTAATTGCATAACAATGTGTGTTTTTATTAATATCTATTTGTTCTAGTGATAATATATCTTTTATCTCGTCTTGCCAATTAATATTTTGAAAAGACAAAACATTTGTAGGTTTATCTTGTCCCCTATATTTTAGGTTCATTTTATGTAGACTAATATCATCACTTAAAACAACTGATATCATCAATGTCCTATCTATTATTTCAGATCTGAAAGATTTTAAATACTTTATTGTTTGAAGGATTGCATCCACTATGATATCACTCTTTTTATGCCATATTTTTTTCTGAGATATTTCGATGATCAAATTGAGCTTTTGCATAAACAAATGATTTGTAGATAAATTCTTTAGATTACAAAATATACTTAAATATTATAGAAATAAAATTTAAATGTTTAACAAATTAACAAAAATCAAAATTTTACTAATATTTCTTCTTTTTATTGTCTTTATAATCAA
>CALPOD020000022.1 GCA_943325105.2 Candidatus Fokinia solitaria
AATATAAAAAGAGTACCGATTAAACAGAGTACGACTAAAAGTATTTTAGTTGATGTAATGTTTTCCTTAAAATAAATAACACCAACTAAAAGTGCAAATATTGGCTCTAGATAAGTGATTGCTGCAGCATCAACTGCAGGTACTTCTAATAATCCCCTATAAAAGCATATTGCGGCTGATAAACTGAAAATAGCACGTAAAACATGTAGTTTTATCTTAGTTGTTTTAAGATTATTAACTACGCTACCTTTAAACATCAGGGGAATTGTACAGACTAAACCACCTGCCTTGTATAAGAAAGCTATTTGATCACCAGAAATGGTTTTACCAAGCCTCTTAGCGATTACATATATTGCTGATAGTGCTGCAGCGTGTATAATCATTAATACTATACCTATTAAAGTCTTACTCGGTTTAAAAGATGTTTTTTTGTTATACATTTTCTATTTGGACTTCAAGCTGTTCTTTTTTACGCCTTCTTCTTTCAGCTGTAGTTAATAATACTCCAGAACAAATTATCATGATGTATCCAATATATTGTACTGCATATTGAGGCACCTCTCCTATCAGAAAGTAAGCTAAAATACAAGTAAATACAAGTCTTGTATAATCGAAAGGTGCAACAGTTGACATCTCTGCATATTTCATTGAAAGAAAGAATGCAAAAACATGTATAAAATACATAAGAGCCAGCATTAAAATCTGAATCATCTGCGTTTCTGTTAAGCTAAATGTACTAAGGTCAATCAAGCCTGCAAACGTAGGATAAGAGAAAAAAGTTCCACCAATTTTATGCCAATTCCATTCAAAAAAGGCTGCTGGATATGCTATGAGAACTTGGAAAAGTAGCCCATAAAATGCCTGTACTTCATTCTTTACAGATTTTTTACCCATTACCTTTATAATAGTTGCATTTATTGACCAGAAAAATGCTGCAGCTAAAACAAAGATATAGTAGTAATCAAAATTAATTGTAGAACTATCATTGGTACTCTCAAAGATTCCTGGCACAGTTATTAAAATCATCGCAGAAAAACTCATTAGTATTGCTAATAGTTTCATGCCATTTATCTTTTCCTTGAAGTAAAAAACACCTATCATTGCCCATAAAACTTGCTCTGTATAACCTAGAGCCGTAGCATTGACGACATTTGTATGTTTTAGACCATATGCAAAACATAAAGAACCACTAATACTCAAGAATCCTCTAAGGAAGTGTAATCTTAGAACAGGTGTTCTAATACCCTCCCATCCTTTCCTTAAAACCCATGGCGCAATAAAGATAAAAACAGTGAGTTTGTAGAGGAAAGTTGCCTGAGATGAAGGTAATCCTTTTAAAAGCTGTTTATTGATTGCATATAATGTTGCTAATGCGAATGAGTTAACAACCATGAAGAAGATTCCGTAGAGATTATTATGTTTTGTCATCAAAATATAATTTTTTATCTATGTTTTGTTATTTCTTTGATATTGGTAAACTAAATGATGCAATGGTTCCACCGCTTACAGCATTTTTTATATGAAACTCACTTTTATGCTCTTCAATGATTTTTTTAACTATTGAGAGCCCTAATCCAGTACCGCTAGCTTTAGTAGTGACATAAGGTTCACATATGCGCTCTATAATATCAGCACTTATACCTATACCATTATCTTCAACTAAAACAATCACTTCATTATTATTAATACTTTTTTCTAAACTGACCTTTATCTTGCCCTTAAATCTTTTTTGTCCTTCCCCTGCTATCATTACAGATTCAGATGCATTTTTCAGTAAATTTGTCATTACTTGATTGATATACGTCTTCTCACACATCACTTCACAATTACCTACAGAATTATTCAATATGTATTCTATTTGTACCCACTCATGTTTTTGTAAAAAGATCACATCATTCACAATAGAAACTATTGGATGTGGCTTTACATTAAGAGTTGAGATGCCTGCAAATTCTACAAAGTCTGACAGCATCTTTTTGATATCTTCTACTCTATTGTTTATAGTCCTAATGTATTTTTGAAAGAGATCTGTACCATCTGTGATTTGCTTTAAAAATTTATCCTCAAGTCTATCAACTGCTAACTGAATTGGTGTTAAAGGATTTTTTATCTCATGTGCAAGTCTTCTTGCTATGTCCGCCCAAGCTTTAAACCTTTGCCCTGAGACAACAGCAGTTATATCATCAAGGGTGATAATAACTTTATCATTTGGCTCTAATGAATGTAATTCAGAATTGAAGCTATGCATTCTAAGAAGCTGCACTTTAACAAGTAAGTTTATACTTTTTCCACCTCTTATTATGCTGATATTTGAAGAATATATATCATTGTCTTCGCTTTCTTTTTTACTTAGAATCACTTTTATTAGTTCTGTGAACTCAGGTATTATTTTTTTATATTTATAACCAATAATGCTTTCATCAACACCAACTGCCAAAATTTTTAGCGCTGATAAGTTTGACATTTCAATTACAGAATTTTTATCTAAAACTATTACACCAGCAGAAAGCTCTGACATCATAGCTTCAATGAAATGATTCCTTTCTTCTACTAAATGTTTTGTCTGTAAAATGTTGTTGTGTTGAGATGTGATTGTATCTATCATTTTATTGAATGACTTGGCAAGAATATTAATTTCATCATCATTAGTTTTTTCGGTGACTTTGACAACACTTCTCCCTAATTTAAACATTTTGATTGCCTTCGAGAGGTCATTGATTGGTTTTAAAATGAAAGCTGCAAGCTTTTTTGAAATAAAAATTGATAATAACAAAAACACTAACGATAATATTAGAAAGGCTGTAATAACTTTTTTTCTTATATTTTTAATTCCTTTTTTAATACCTAAAAATATATCTGCTTGTGCTTGTGTTTGTTCAAGATGTTGAATGATTTTGCTGTCAACATATCTACCAACTAAAACATATACTTTGCCTACAAAGAGATTTTGCATAAAAAGATCAACTCTTAATAAGGCTTGTACTTTATCTGGTGGACTTGCTTTTACCATGATCTCACCTTCATCTGCCTTATTTATTGTCTCAGGAGGTATTGTCTCAAAAAGCAATGAGTAAGTGATAGATGTTTTACCTAGAATTTTTAGTGACTGTGCTTCTTTTGTGAATACAACTATCTCAGATAATCCTAATGATTGTGCTTTTTTATCCAAAAACGTTGTAAACATATTTGGATCTTCAACCAAAAAGTACATATTTTGTGTTATTTCACCAGCTGCAATCAGTGCGCTAGTTTTTATATTATTATTATGTTCATTTAGATATAAGTTAGCGATTTTTACAGTATCACTGATGCTATCAGATATTTTTTCACTAAATAATCTTTCAATCCCAAGGTAGTAATATGTAATCGCTAGTAATGCAACCAAGAATGTTGGTACGACAACTGCTATGTAACTTATAGTTAGAATAATCTTATTTTGTATTGATATCGATTTAATCATTTATTCTTTAGTAATGCATGTTGATATATAGTCATGTTTTGTTTATAGTGCTTTTAAAATTATAATCTTCTTAGCACACAATACATGACAAAAAAAAGAGTTCTTTTAAAATTATCTGGAGAAGTTCTTATGGGGGAGCAAAAATTTGGCTTAGAAGCAAAAATAATTAATAAGATATGTGAGGACATTAAGTCTGTTTATGAAAGCGGTTATGAAATATGTATTGTAATAGGTGGGGGCAATATATGTCGTGGAGCAACTGTATCTGAAATAGGCATAGAAAGGACTAGTGGTGATTACATGGGCATGCTTGCAACGGTTATAAATGCTTTAGCTCTACAAGGAAGACTTGAAAGTATGGGTATAATAACTAGAGTTCAATCAGCTATTCCAATGATAACTATTGCTGAACCATATATTCGTAGAAGAGCAATTAGACATATGGAAAAAGGCAGAGTTGTAATATTCTCAGCAGGTACTGGTAATCCATTCTTTACAACTGATACTGCTGCAGTGCTTCGTGCTGTTGAAACAAGTTGTGATTTAATTTTAAAAGGTACTAAAGTTGATGGGGTATACTCTGCAGATCCACATAAATATCCAGATGCAGTTAAAATAGATAAACTTAGTTATAAAGACGTGTTAACAAATGATTTGAATGTAATGGATGCAGCCGCTATATCATTAGCAAAAGACAATCAAATCCCAATAGTGGTTTTCAATATATATCATAAGGATTCATTACTTAATGTTTTAAGTGGTAAAGGTGAATTTTCAAGGATAGAATAATTAAATATTATATGGTACTACCAAAAATAAAAATCTGCAGTATAATGTGTAGTGAAAAATGCATCACGTGCGAATCTAATAATAAATGCTAAAGAATAAAAGTAATGGTAACAATAAATCAGTTAGTTAAAAGTAACGGTAGGAAACCTAAAAAAGAAAAGGCAAAAGCAAGAGCTTTAGATGGTTCTCCTCAAAGATCTGGTGTAGCAACACTAGTAAAAACTGTAACGCCTAAAAAGCCTAACTCAGCTCTTCGTAAAGTAGCAAGAATAACACTAACAAGTGGCTTTGAAATAACAGCATACATTCAAGGTGAAGGGCATAATTTACAACAACATAGTAAAGTTTTGGTACGTGGTGGTAGAGTAAAGGATTTACCTGGTGTTAAATACCATGTTGTACGTGGCTCGCTTGATACTCATGGTGTAAAAAATCGTAAGCAAGCTCGTTCTAAATATGGAACAAAAAAACCTAAATAAAATTTAACTAAATTAAAAATAAATAAATATGTCACGTAGAAGAGGTGCAAAAAAGAGAGTAATCCTTGGTGATCCAAAGCATCATAATTTGGTTGCTGCTAAATTCATCAACTATTTAATGAAAGAAGGAAAGAAATCTATAGCGTCAAATATATTTTACACAGCTTTACAACATTCATCAGCAAAGTTAGGTACAGATCCAGTTGAGGCTTTTGAACAAGTAATCAGAAATGTTCAACCGGCTATAGAAGTCCGTTCTCGTAGAGTAGGTGGTGCTACATATCAAGTACCAACAAACGTACGTCCTGATCGCAGCATAGCTCTTGCAATAAGATGGACTGTAACCGCTGCTCGTAAGAGACCAGGTAAGACAATGGATGAAAAGCTTGCAGCTGAGTTCGTAGAAGCGTTTAGTGGCAAAGGTGCTGCTGTCAAGAAGCGTGAAGACACACATAAAATGGCAGAATCAAATATGGCTTTCGCTCATTATGCTTTCGTTGGAACGAAAAAAAGTGGTGCTAGAACGTAAACAATACTTTGCTATATAGGGCACCTGTAATCAGGTCCCTTAACTTCAAAGGTATTTCATAGCTGATAAATCAATAATATTTCATTTAAATCAATCAAAATAATTTTATGTCAACTAGAACAACTCCAATCCATATGTATCGAAATATAGGCATTATGGCCCATATAGATGCAGGTAAAACAACTACAACAGAAAGAATTTTATATTATACAGGTAAGTCACATAAAATAGGTGAAGTACATGAAGGTAATGCTACAATGGATTGGATGGAGCAGGAACAGGAGCGTGGAATTACAATTACATCTGCTGCAACAACATGTTTTTGGAATGACTATAGAATTAATATTATTGATACTCCAGGACACGTTGACTTTACAATTGAAGTTGAAAGATCTCTAAGGGTATTAGATGGTGCTGTTGCTGCATTCGATGGTGTTGCTGGAGTCGAGCCCCAGTCAGAAACTGTTTGGAGACAGGCAGATAAATATAATGTTCCTAGAATGTGCTTTGTCAATAAATTAGATAGAACTGGAGCTAGTTTTGAGCGTTGCGTACAAATGATCAAAGAAAGATTAGGTGCTATACCCGCTGTAATTCAAATACCAATCGGATTAGAAGATACATTTAAAGGAGTTGTAGACTTAGTGAAGATGCAAGCTGTTATATGGCGCGGTGATGATCTAGGAGCTAGCTATGAATACACAGAAATTCCAGATGATTTAAAAGATCAAGCTGAATTAGCAAGATCTGAACTGATTGATACTGTTGCTATGCTTGATGATGAAGTTCTTGAATCTTATTTAAATGGAGATGAGTTGACAGAAGCTCAGCTAAAAACTTGTATCAGAAAAGGTACAATAGCAAGTAAAATAACTCCTGTTCTGTGCGGTAGTGCATTCAAAAATAAAGGAGTGCAAACTCTTCTTGATGCTGTGGTTGATTACTTACCAAGTCCAGTTGATATACCTCCTGCTAAAGGTGTTACGGTAACTCGTACAGGTGATGTAACAGGTGATGTTGATGTTTTTGCTTCTGATGATGGAAAAATGCTTGGTCTTGCATTTAAAGTAATGAATGACCCATTCGTTGGATCACTTACATTTGTGAGAATCTATAGTGGTATCTTGAGAGCTGGTACAACAGTTTTAAATACTACAAAAGGTGATAAAGAAAGAATCGGTAGACTTTTATTGATGCATGCTAACAATAGAGAAGATATCAAAGAATGTTTTGCTGGAGATATAGTTGCTGTAGCTGGTCTTAAAAGAACAACAACAGGTGATACTCTATGTGAAGAAGGCGTGTCAGTTTTACTTGAGAAAATGGAATTTCCTGAGCCAGTTATAGAAGTTGCTATCGAGCCAAAGACAATCGCTGATCAGGAGAAGATGTCAACTGCTATCTCAAGGCTTGTTGCTGAAGATCCATCCCTAAGAGTTAAAAGTGATCCTGAGACAAATCAAACAGTTCTAGCTGGTATGGGTGAATTACATCTTGAGATCATAGTTGATAGAATGAGACGTGAGTTCAAAGTTGAAGCAAATATAGGTGAGCCGCAAGTTGCTTATCGTGAAACTATTACTAAGAAATATGAGATTGATTATACTCACAAAAAACAATCAGGTGGTGCTGGTCAATATGCTAGAATTAAGGTGACATTTGAACCTCTGGAAATGGGTGCAGGTTATCAGTTTGAAAGCAAAGTCGTTGGTGGTAACGTTCCTAAAGAATATATCCCAGCTGTTGAAAAAGGTATTAAGGATGCTGCTCTGAGCGGTGTGCTTGCTGGATATCCTTTAATTAATTTTAAAGCTACTTTAACTGATGGTGCATACCATGATGTGGACTCAAGTGCTCTTGCATTCGAGATAGCTGCCAAAGCCTCTTTTAGAGAAGGTGCTGCTAAAGCTGGTGCTAAAATTTTAGAACCTATGATGAAAGTTGAGGTTATAACTCCTGAAGAGTTCATGGGTGATGTGATAGGTCATCTGAACAGTATTAGAGGTCAAATACTTGGAATGGAGCAAAGAGCTAATGCACAAGTAATAAGCTCAAACGTACCACTTGCTACAATGTTCGGATATGTTAGTACCTTGCGTTCTATGACACAAGGACGTGCGCAGTACACAATGACATTCTCACATTATGAACAAGTACCTCAGATGATTGCTGATGGTATCATAGAGAAGTCTAAGTAGTTTAATTGCCCACCTTGTGTGGGTTTTTCCAAATAATTAATCAAAAATCGTGAAAAAAGTCATTGTAAGAAAATCTAGAAAAGAGCTGTGGCTGTGGAGAATTATATTTTTAGTGATCGCTGTATCATTCTTTTCTAATAGGCTAAATGAAAAGAAGACTGAGATAAAAGAAGATTGCATAATCAGAACTAAAATATATGGTGAAATATTTTATGAAGATGATCTCCTCAAAAAAATCAATGACTTACAAGCAAATAATCATGTTAAGGGTGTGCTTTTACAAGTAGATAGCCCAGGAGGTACTATAACAGGGAGTGAAGCATTATACAAAGCATTAAAAGACCTAAGATCACAAAAGCCCCTTGTGGTATCTGTACAAAATGCAGCTGCGTCAGGTGGGTATATGGTTGCAATGGCTGCAGACAAAATATTTGCTTATGAAACAAGTGCATTAGGTTCAATTGGTGTTTTTGCAGACGGATTTGAAGTTACAGAGTTAGCAGAGAAAATTGGAGTTAAGTTTTGGAATTATAAATCATCTCCTCTGAAAGGTATCCCTAATATGTTTGAAAAAATAACCGAAGAAGGTAATAAAAGCATTCAGGTGTTCATAAACGAAATGCAATCAATCTTTAAGGATATGGTTCATCAAAGTAGACCAAATATCCCAAAGGAGAACATAGATTTAATTTGTAATGGAGAGGCATATAGCGGAAGGCAGGCTTTTCAAAATGGTTTGATCGATGGAATCGGTGGCGAGAAAGAAGCTATGTCAGAGTTGAAAGGAAAAGTCAAAGGAGATCTGCCTGTAAATAACTATGAACTTTATGATCAAAATGAAAGAGATAGCATGTTTACAATTTTTAAGAACCTTTTAGCAATTACCTTGAAGAGTCAAATGACTAAATAATTTGATTTTACTTCAAATAGTTTCTGCAGGATCATATTGTTCATTTTATGACCTGTTTTGTAAGCTTCCACTTTACAATTCATATAATATCCTGATAGGAAAAGGTCACCTATACAATCTAACACTTTATGTCTCACGCACTCATCTTTGAAGCGTAGGCCTTCAGGGTTAGCAATTCCATCTTCAGATACACCAATACAGTTATCAAGTGATGCACCTAATCCAAAGCCTTTACTATGAAGATATTCTAGGTCTTTTACGAATCCAAATGTTCTTGCTGATCCAAATCCTTCTTCGAATGAATCTTTATTACTATCAAAAGTAATTCTTTGTTTACCAATTATCTTATTTTCAAAATCGATTGATAAATCTATTATTATCCCAGGATTTTCATTTGGAGATATTATTACATATTTATCTTCCTCTCTAACTTCTAATGTTTTTTCTACTATTAAAATCCTTCTCTTTTCAGATTGTTGTAATATTCCTGCTGATTTTATCTCTCTGATCCAATCTATTGAACTTCCATCGCAAATAGGTATTTCTATGTTATCTACTTCTATTATGAGATTATCTATATTTGTTGACCACAGAGCTGCCATTAAATGCTCAACAACATCAATACTACAATCTTTATTTGCAAGCTTTGTAGACATATGAGTTGTATGGACATTATCAAATCTAGCCTTTATCTCACTACCTTCAATTGTTCTGAAAACAATGCCAGTGTTAGTATCACAAGGCAAAAGATTAATTATTACTGTTTTGCCTGAATGAATTCCAATTCCACTAATTTGTATCTTTTTGCTGATAGTGTTTTGCATCTGATTTTTTTTCTAAAAACCTTAAATTATTTTTACACATAGAAGATTTTAAGTTCCACTTCTGAGTATCTACCTCAAAATTAGCATCTTTGAGTTCTTGAATAGCATTATAAGACCAAAATGCTAGTTCTAAAGGCTTTCTCTGATGTTGTTTATGAAACTCCCTTATGAATTCATTATACTGGACTTCTTCTGGAGTGACAATTGCAATATTTCCAAACTTATGTCTTTTTTCATTAGTAGTTTGCATTCTACCATTCAGATTAGAAAGTGAAGCAAGTATAATATTGACATCATTTTGTATATTCATACTTTCAATTTGAGTAATGAATTTTTGTAGCTTCCAGTTAGAATCAGTGAAGACTACAAATACCTTTTGAGCACTTGTATTATCCTTAAGAGTTTTTACAATTTTGTTTAAATCATCATTAGTCTGTTGTACATCTTTTGTTGTATACTGCAGTACTTTTACCTTATCCGATTGCCAAGCATTGATATCCTCTGAGGTAGGTAATACAACATATAAGTCATAATTTTCATTAACTTTTATATGCTCTATGATTGTTTGCATTTGTTCTTGAGGTGATATTGCACACAATTTGTTACCCGTATGTGAAAGTGGATTAAGAGTTAGAATTGTTGGCTTATGAGGATTGTGCTCAAGATATGCTGCAACAAATCTCTCCTGATCATCTGATGTCAATCCTAAAATCATATCATATTGAGTTTCATCAAGTTTTGATATGTTGAACTCAATGTCTTCAATCCCACTTCCGGTATCAATTATATTTAACTTTATTGGGGTTTTATATTTTTCAAAAAGACTTATGAGTGACATGTGTGCACCATCCATTATAGCATTACCTATCATGTCATTTTTTCCACTCATAGGCGCCATAAGAGCAACCATTATTGGTTTGTGGACTGAATTATCTATACCTTCAATTTTTATAGAATCATCATCAAGCTTGAACTTATCACCTTGATTCACTGGAATTTGATTGGATATTTCTTCTTGAGGTTTTGGATGTAGTGTCTCTTCGGATACATTATGAGTTGCTGATTCATCTTTAACTCCTTCTGATACATCTGTGATAGTAATTTTCTCTTCTTTTTTATTATTATTACTACAACCTTGAGCTAACAATAATGCTAGCATCATGCATAATCTGATTCGATTCATTTTAATAAATTTGTAAATATTCTTTTGATTAATGATGTTTTATGATTTGGCACTTCATCAATAATATCAACTTTTTTATTTTTGTTAATCTTTTGTTTCAAAGTTTTGTTTTTAGAAACCACGATGCTTTTTAAATCTGATTTTTCTTGATCAATATAATGTGTTTTATCTATTGTTGATAGCGCTGTGTGACTAATTTTATATTTTTTTAATTTCTTTCTTTCAATAAAAAATGTGTCGAGGGTTGCAGATTCATCAATTCTGAGGTTAATCTTTGTATTAGATAGCTCTTCTATTTCACATAGCTCTTGCTTTCTATCATTGATTATTTCCATTATGACATCTCGTTTTGCACTAACTTCTATAACCATATCATCTTCAAACTCCTGATCTTGTGATAGGGATATTTCATCACATATTGCTTTAAGTATAGCCACTGCAGTCAGTTCAAATGACCTAACCTTTCCTCTCCCATTACATTCCCTACAGCGATGAAATACACATTCATAAAGGCTATTACCAATCCTTTGTCTACTAATTTCTAGTAATGCAAATTCACTCATTTTTGTGACGGTTGCTTTACTTGTTTGATTATTTAAGCCATCTCTAACAATCTTTTCAATCATTTCTCTGCTTTCTTGAGAAAACATGTCTATGAAGTCAACTACTATTAGACCAGAGATATTTCTAAGCTTGACTTGTTTTACTACTTCATGAGCCGCTTCTAAATTAATTTTTGATGCAGTATCTTCGATGCTATCTTCACTCTTAGCTCTCCCAGAGTTAACATCTATTGATGTGAGAGCCTCTACCTGATTAATTACTAAATAACCACCAGCAGGTAATGAAACAATATCGCTGTAAAGTCCTTTAATTTGTTCATGCAAACCATATTCTATAAAAATTGGCTTAGATTTATCATAATATTTAACTTTATTGACATACCTTGGCATGAGTAGTTTCATGAAAGAAGAAGCATTTTTATAAGCTTCCTTTCCAGCAACTATAATTTCATCAACTTCACCATCATATAAGTCCCTGATAGACTTTTTGATTATATCTCCTTCTTCATGGATAAACAGTGGTGCTTTTGAATACTCTATATGTTTTTGTATGTTGTTCCAAAGCCTCATCAGATATCCAAAATCCCTTGTGATTTCAACCTTTGTTTTATAAGCAGCACTTGGCTTCAACATGATTGAGGTATTCACTTGCAACATGCACAGTTCATTAGCGATGTCCTTTAATCTTTGTCTTTCTCCTTCGTCTTCTACTAACTTTGAAACTATATTTGTTTTTGTTGAATTTAGAAGCAATACACAATACCTACCTGAAAGAGATAAAAATGTTGTAAGACTTGCACCTTTAGTACCTCGTTCATCTTTTTCAACTTGTACCAATACAGTCTGATCAACCTTTATTAAGTTATGAATTGGTACATATTTGTTAGTTGGAGGGCTTACTAGTTGTTTATGTATCTGTTTTATAGCTGTTTGACTATCTTCATCTGATATAGGATCTACTTTTATTTCATTTATTTCTTTTTGCTTTTCCAAACTATTGGGATCATAGTATTTTGGATGTATTTCTGAAAATTGTAAAAATCCTGTTTTATCTCTTCCATAGTTTACAAAAGCAGCTTGTAAGCCTGGTTCTATCTTTTCTATCTTAGCGAGATATATATTTCCTTTGATAAAATTTTGAGTTGCATTTTGATGTCTTAGCTCCGCAATCTCACCATCTTTGTATAAGACAACAGTAGTGTCATCTTTATACAAACCATCTATGATTATTTTTTTTCCTAACATTTATTCACTATCTAAAAACGTATCTTTTTTTTGCTTGCCAGCTTTTTTATCTAATATTACAGATTTAAAACAAATTTTGTGAATATATTTTTGTATTATTTATAATTCACATGATATAAGAGATTTTTGTATTGAAATAATCTGACAAATAATTAAACAGGATATACCAT
>CALPOD020000023.1 GCA_943325105.2 Candidatus Fokinia solitaria
GTTTCGGTGATAGAAGACCAAGAAGTGATGGTGACAGACCTAGTTTTGGTGACAGAAGGCCTCCAAGAAGTGATAGTGGCAGACCTAGTTTCGGTGATAGAAGACCAAGAAGAGATGGTGATGCTCCGAGATTCTCATCTGCTGGTGGTGGTGCTTACAAAAGACGTGAGGGTGATGTGAAGAAAACATTTAGAAGAAAAAGTAAACCAGAATAATTTTTCTAAAAAAAAGATTATTTATAATTAATCTTTAATAGTCATGAGTTATGTATATAATCAAATATATAACTCTTTCCTTGAACAATACTATGTCTAATTTAAATAGAATAAATGATTTAAAAATACCTACAAATCAAAAAAAGTTTTTAAATGAACTCTTATCTAAAGACAAAGGTAATCGAAAAACTATATTTGCAGTAGAAGTAATTATAAAAACAATAGAAACTGTAGAAAGTATCTATCCAGGCAAAGGACAGGAAATTTTGAAAGGAGCTCATGTTGTCATACAAAATCCTGCAGTTTATGAGTCACTCATTAATAACAGTAATTATAGAAGTAGAATTTCAAGTCACTATAGAGGTAATAGAATTGATGAAAAAGGAGTTGACTTAGAACATAAATCAGACTTTCTAATTGGATTATTTGCACAAGGTGAAGGTGAGATATTTTGGATGCAGTTGGAAAATACAAAAGTCGATTTCTCAGAAGGATTGATCAGAGGTGCTATACTACTTGTGTTACATATGTTAGACTACTTATATTATAAGTTTACAGGTCAAAATGTAGGACCTTGCGGATTGTCAGAATATACAGAGACAAAACCTATTGTAATTGAAAATGAAAAAATTCGAGATTATTTTGGTGAGATTTATAAGCCTTTTGATGATCTTAAAAAACATGAAACCTTCGTGGCAAGATTATCAAATGAGTCAAAAAGCCCAGACAGTAATTCTGTTCCAGCTGCTTAGCATCTAGTTTCCATAGAGATAATTTTTGTGTATAATCAGAGGAAAAAATTTAGAAGATGAAATTCACTCTGTTATGGCTGAAAAAACATATAGATCTCAATCCAGATTATTCAATAGAAAAACTTTGTAAGAAATTAGATGAAATAGGTTTGGAAGTTGAATCCTGTGAAGATAGTTCTCAAAAATACAAAAATTTCACAATAGCAGAGGTAATATCTGCTGAACAACATCCTAATGCTGATTCATTGAGAGTTTGTAAGGTCAATACAGGATCAGAAACATTAAACATTGTCTGTGGAGCTCCAAACGCAAGAGCGGGTATAAAAGTTGTACTCGCAAAAATTGATGCAGTCGTTCCTAATGGTAGTTTTGTAATAAAGAAATCCAAGATAAGAGGAGTTGAAAGTGAAGGGATGTTATGTTCAGCTGAGGAATTAGATTTAACACATGATCCAAGATTTGAGTCTAACGATGGAATAATCGAAATAAATAATAATGCAGAAGTTGGAATAGCATTCAGTGAGTATGCAGGGCTTAATGAAGTGATGATAGAAATAGCTCTAACACCTAACCGAAGAAAGGATTGTGCTAGTGTCTATGGCGTCGCTAGAGATCTTGCTGCAGCTAGAGTTGGAAAACTTAAGTCAATTGACGAATCTCATACCCAATCTAATGATCTGCCAACAATCGAAGTACAAATCGATTCTAAAGACAATTGTTATCAGTTCAATTATTTTACATCTATCGATCAAAGCATTATCAAGCATGAAGAACTTCATTATCTAAGTAAAGTAAAAGAATTGCATGAGGTTCCTTTAGTTAATATATCTAACTTTATGATGCTTGATCTTGGGCATCCAAATCACATTTATGATCTAGATAAAATATCTGGTGATACAATATATGTGAAGCTCTCATCTGGTGGAGAAGAATTCATTGCTCTTGGTGGTAAGTCATATATTTTACCTGAAGGTATCTTGATAATTTGCGATTCAGAAAAAGTTTTATGTGTTGCTGGTGTGATGGGTGGCGAGCTATCAAAAGTTGATGAGAATACAAAAAACATATTGGTAGAAGTTGCAAACTTTAAGCCTGAAGCAGTTTCATTTGCAGGTCAAAAGCTTAACATTACTAGTGACAGTAGATTTAGATTTGAAGGTGGTATAGATCATAGATTTCTTGATACATTCACTGAGCAAATGATGTCATATTTTAAATACTGTAGTGCAATCCAGAAGGAATATGGTCTTAAGAGTGATTTTATTGAAAAAATTGAGATATCGATTAATGACATAGAAGGATATCTTGGAATTAACGTTGATCAAGATGAAATATATGAGATTCTAACAAGGCTTTCATTTAATCCTAAAAAGATTTCTGATAACAACTTTGAAGTTATGATCCCTAGTTGGAAGCAAGGAAACACAGAAACATATCATGATGTAATCGGAGATCTTCTGAGGATGGGATTAATAGATAAAATAAATGCTGCTGATACAAACAGAAGATTAATAAGAAGTTCAGATGTGAAATCAAATATGATTGAAAGTGTTAATAGCAACTCATCAGACAACATCTTCAACCCAAGAATAATTACTGATTCCAGTGGATCTCAGCTTAGAAAAAGCCTTTTAGGTAGAGGTATGCATGAAGTTTTAACTTGGTCATTTTACTCTGATTCAGATGAAGAAGATTTTTCAATAGAAGAAAATCATATATCCAATTATTGCATAAAGAGTAAAACAGAAGGTAAGGAGTTAGTAAAAATCTTAAATCCTCTCAACAGTAAATTTACTGGTATGAGAAGAAGTATTATACCTAATTTAGTTAAAACTCTTTGTAAACATCCTAACAACAAAGAGAAAAGCTTTTCAGTATTTGAAATAGGTAATATTTACAGTAATTTTATCGAAAATATGCAATCATATTGTGTTGCTGGATTGCGTGCAGGAGATATTTTTAAAAATACCATTCATAATAAAAACAGAAGCTGGAGTTTTTTTGACGTAAGAGAAGATTTCCTTTCTTTATTGCAAGACTTCGGAATGAGTAATAATATAAATGACTACTCACTTGATTCTGAAGTACCTAAATACTACCATCCATCAAAATCTATCAGAATAAAACTTGGAAATGCAGTTTTAGGAATCTGCGGTGAATTACATCCAAATATTGTGAAAAAATTTGATATTAATCATTCTTCTGTTGCAATTTTCGAGTTATTTACCCATAATATTCCAATTAAAGGCTATAAAATAAAGCAAAATAAACCATTGTTAATCTCTAACCATCAGAAGATAAAACGAGATCTAGCATTCATATTAGACAATCAAGTAAAGATTGGTGACGTTATCAAGACCGTTAATAATCTTAAGGAAAAATTGATTGATAATGTTGAAGCTTTTGATGTATATAATGGAATAGCAGATGGTAAAAAATCTGTTGCATTTAGCTTTGATATTCAACCAACTGAAGCCAATATTACTGATGAAATAATCAACGGAATAATGGATAGAGTGATTAAAGCCGTACAGGAAAAAAACAATGGAATTCTAAGAGATAAGTAAAGATGAATATGCAGATCAAAATCCAAAGAGCTAACATGGTGCGAAATCAAATACGTCCTGTAGGAGTTGAAGATTCAAATGTTACAAATGCTATGCTTAAAATTCCTAGGCATATTTTCATAGCTCAAAAGTTTTCATCAGTTGCATATAGTGATGCTGAGCTCCCAATACTTGATGACGATAATAAAAGACTCATTGCTAGGCCAGAAATGCTTGCTAAGCTCCTTGCAGCTGCAGAAATCACAGATCAAGATAGTGTCTTGGAAATCGGTTGCGGCACAGGATATGCAACGGCAATAATCTCACAGATAGCAAAGTATGTCATTGGAATAGACAGCTGTAAGAAAGCGAACAACAAAGCACAAAAGATTATAAAAGATTTAGAAATTGCAAACATTGCATTCCATCAGCAAGATCTTACAAAACCATTCGATACCCCAAATTTTAATCTCATTATCATCAATGGTGCAATATTCAGTAAAGATCCAGGTGATATATCTAATGTTCAGGACAAAAAAGATCTATTTGATTTGCGTTCAAGAAATATGCTGAATAATTTATTAGAAAAGTTCGATCAGAAGATAATTGTAGTCGAAGGATATTATAAATATGCTCCAATGCATATAGTCAAATATCATCAAGGTACAAGGCAAATCATAGATGAAATATATATGCCTGAGCTTTCATTATAAAAAAATTAATTTTCATAATTTTTAATTTCTAATGTTTTCTCTATAACAAAATCCTTGAATTCATTTTCAATTTCAGATAGTATATTTTAATAGAAATAAACTTTTTAAGGGAAAAAAATGCAAGAAGCTCCTAAAACAGAGGCTCCTAAAACAGAAGTAAGTGAGATGCAACCTTTTGACGGAATAGAAAAACCAGTACAGCAAAAAGAAGCAACTCAAAAAGAAGCAACTCAAAAAGAAGGCTTCTTCCAAAAAACTAAGAATTTTTTTAATGGTCTTAAGGAAGCAAATGATAAAGGATATGCACCTGACAAAAAACAAGAACAAGCAGGCACTTTAGGAAAAATTGCTGGTGCCTTTGTAGGTAAGGGTACTGTTGAAGATTGGAACAATGGTAGAAAGCTCACAGCAGTAGGCAAAGCTTTTAGCATTATCGCATCAGTTGTATTATGCGCTACTCTTGCTGGTTTATTATTAACCCCATTAGGCCCTGTAGGAGTTGCTGTAGGTGTTATAGGTGGAATGTATATAGGTTCAAAAGGTGCAAAAAAAATTAGCGCCATAGGTAAAAATAGAAATGAAAGAACAATAAAAACTATAGATAAATCAATAAAAGCAGCATTAGATCAGTTTCCAGAAAAAAAACAAGAATTAGAAAAAAAAATAGCGACTGCAATTAAACCCCATGAAGAAGAAAAAGACAAATCAAAGAAATCTTCAATGAATTTTGCAGGTGTTTCAGTTGCTTTAATCATTTTAGCTGTTGTTTTTCCTCCTGCAGGAGCTATTGCTGGTATTGCTGCTGCAGTTGCAGGCGTCACTTCAGTTTATAAAGGATATAAGTCATATAATGCGAATAATAAGATTAAAAGTACAAAAGAAAATACTACTAATTCTTTTATTGCGGTGAATCCAGAAATAAAGAAAGCAGCTGCAGAACATTTTGCTAACATTGCTACAGATCGTCAGTTTAAGATAGGTACAGAAAAATTAACTCAAGAAACTTCATTATCTGACGTAAAAAGCAGTTTGAAAGAAACAGTAAAACAGGAGTCAAAAACTTTAGTATCAGGAATATTAAAGTCATCTAGCACTATTAGTGCTGAAAAATTTCAAAAACGTAAAGAAGTATTAGCAAGTAAAGGACATGGACTTCAATAATATATATTCATAATTTTTCTTCTATATAAATAGTTCTTGAATTTATTTTAAACCTTAGTTAGAATCTGATTGGGGAAAAAATTCAAGAACAAATAAAAATGAAAGAAGAAAAAGGAGTAGAATTACAGGATTTTAACAAAACTCCAAGTCAAAAAAAAACAATACAACCTTTTGACGGAATAGAAACACAAGTACAGCCAAAAGAAGGCTTCTTCCAAAAAACTAAGAATTTTTTTAATGGTCTTAAGGAAGCAAATGATAAAGGATATGCACCTGACAAAGAACAAGAAAAAGCAGGAACCTTAGGGAAAATTGCTGGTTTTTTTCTAGGTAAGGGTACTATTGAAGATTGGAACAATGGTAGAAAGCTCACAGCAGTAGGCAAAACTTTAGTAACAATTGCAGCGGTTGCATTATTATGCGTCGCTGCTGCACCATTAGGTCCTATAGGAGCTGTATTAGGTATTATGGTAGGCACAACAGCTGTAAAAAAAATTGGCTCCGTAGGTAAAAATAGAAATGAAAGAACAGCAAAAAAAATAGGTAAATCAACAAAAGCAGCATTAGATAAATTTCCAGAAAAAAAAGCAGCATTAGAAAAAGAAATTAAACCACATGAGGAAGAAAAAACTAAAGCAATTCAAGGCTCAAAAAAGTTTGGTGCGCTTTCAATTGCGGCAATTGTTTTAGCTGTTGTCTTCCCTCCTGCAGGACTAATTGCTCTTGCTGCTGCAGCATTTGCAGGTACTGCTGCTATCTTGAAGGGTAAAACAGCACTGGAAGCAAATAATAAGATTAAATCTGCAAAAGCGACTGCATATAATGACCCAGCTGTACAGAAAGCAGCAGAAGGACACTTCATTAGCACTGCTACAGATCGTCAGTTTGCTATAGCTGAAAAGGAATTAAATGAAGGAAATTTAACTTCAGTAAAACAAAAGTTGGAAGGGAGCAGCTTTATGAAAAAAATTACAGATGGATTGCAAAGCTCTCCTACACAAAAAGAGATTGATCAACGTAAAGAAGTATTACAAAGTAAAGGACAAGCACTTTAATAATATATATTCATAATTTTTCTTCTATATAATAAATCTACTTTATATAAGGATTATTTGTAGTTTTAATTGTAAATCTTATTGGTAATCCTTCCATATTGAATCTTCTTGCTAGAGATCTCTTCATATATCTCACATAACTCACAGGTATCTTCGCTGTATTTGCAAAAAGCAAAAATGTTGGTGGTTGAGTTGATTTCTGAGTAATATATTTAATACTTATCGGGACTTTTCTTGATTTCATGAGAGGTGGAACTCTGCTGGTAGTAACATCTTTCAACCATTTATTTAACTGACCTGTACTTATCTGAGTTTGCCACTTATCAAAAGTTTGTACTATGTTTTGCAGCAGTAAATGTATATACTTACCTTCTAGAGCAGAAAGATAGATAATTGGAACTTTTTCAATTGACTCAAGATAATTATATGAAATTTCCTCAATTTTTTCTGCTATCTGTTGTCTGATATCTCTTGCAAGTAGATCAATTTTATTTACAGCAAACACAAGTCCTTTTCCTTCATTTACTGCTATTCTAGCTATTGTTAGATCTTGTTTTTCGAATGGAGCAGTGGCGTCCATCACAACCACAACAACATTGCTTCGTCTGATTGCTGTAATGCTTTGCCCTAGAGCTCTACCTTCTATGTCTTCTTCTATTTTATTCTTCTTTCTCATCCCAGCAGTGTCTATAAGAACTAAGCTTCTAGGACTCTCATTAAAGGTTATTTCTATATCGTCTGTAATTGCATCTCTTGTTGTACCTGAAACATCACTTACAATTGATCTTTCCCTACCTAAAAGATAATTGAACATAGTTGATTTGCCTACATTTGGCCTGCCAACAATCGAGATTTTAATTGTATCATCTAGATCTTCTGCCTGTACAAAATCCTCTCCATGCTCTGGTTTAGGAAGTGATTCTTCTAATTTTAAATATAGATCATATAAGCCAGTGCCATGCATTGCTGATATGTATATTGGATCTCCTAGTCCTAGTTTGTATAAATCATTTTTATCTGCCTTTGTTCTTCTATCTCCTGCTTCACTTTTATTCACAAGTAGAATAACTTCTTTTTCCATTCTTCTAACTTTGTCTGCGAAGGCTATATCTTCAACAGTAATGCCACCCAATCCATCTACTACAAATAAGATTGCATTTGCTTCAGAGATGGCATTTTCAGTAGAATTACTCATAAGTGATTGTAACCTTGGCTCAACTCCTAAATTATCCTCTGAAGTCCATCCAGCAGTATCCATGGCTATGAATTCAAGATCATCTAGTTCTGCATGATGCATTTTTATATCTCTTGTGACTCCTGGCATGTCATCGACAATAGCTATTTTTTTTCCACATAACCTATTGAAGAGAGTTGACTTCCCTACATTTGGCCTACCGATTAGCAAAACTTTAGGAAGAGTATTTTGAGACATATTGTTTACTAGCTAATTTAAATGTTATTGTTTATTTCTATCACAAGATTTTCACTTAACAAAATGACATGAATACTTGCATTTTATAAGTGATGAATGTAAACTGTGCGGAATGTGAAAATATAATAGCATAAACAAATGCCAAAACTAAAAACTAATAGCAGTGCCAAAAAAAGGTTCAAAGTGACAGGTACAGGTAAGGTACTTGCTACACAAGCTAATAAAAGACACAATATGCGTAAGAGAAGTAAAAGGCAGCTAACCGAACAAAGAGGTACTGTTACACTCAATGATGTTGAGACAAAAAGAGCTCTTTCATTCATGCCTTATGCAGGTAAGAAGTCTAAAAAGTATGTATCTCAAAGCGATGAAACTGTGAGTGAAAATACATCAACTGCAGCTTAGAGAATAAAAAAAGAAACGAAAAATTTAATATAAATAAATGGCTAGAGTAAAAAGAGGCGTAACATCCAAAGCAAGACATAAGAAGATCTTGAAGATGGCGAAAGGCTATCGTGGTCGTGCTAAGAACTGTATCAGAGTTGCAATAGAGAAAGTAGAAAAGGCACTTAGATATTCATATCGTGATCGTCGTAATAAAAAGCGTGACTTTAGAGGTATTTGGATCCAACGTATCAACGCTGCAGTTCGCGACCAAGGTATGGTGTATTCAACATTCATCGCTGGTGTTAACAAGCAAGGTCTTGGACTAAACAGAAAGATGTTGTCAGAGATGGCAATTCATCATCCAGAAGATTTCACTAAAATAGTTGAAAAAGTTAGAATATCTATTCAATAAATTCACAATTTAACCCCTGTAGTATTAGGGGTTGGATTCATTACATCACTAATGACAAAAGATCATTTATCAGAACTACAAAGCTTCAGAGAGGTTTTGAATGTAGAATCTTGGGATTTTATATTGCAAAACACAGTTGAGCTAATAGATAATCTACACCAATTATATTCTGAATTCACATTTTTAGCTGAAAAGTTAAATGAGGCTGACATCGCATATTATGTTGATAGTATTCCTATTATGAGTGATTCTGAATATGATATTTTAAGAAGGAATTTAAATCAGAAAATAACTGAGGTAAAAAATTTAATAAAAATCCTAGAGAAAATCATTTCAGAACAGAAGAAATTCGATGATCTACAAATAATCTTTACTCAAATAAAAAAACATTTAAAAAATCAAGAGTCAAAGGTTGGAGCTAAGCCAAGTAGGAAATTTAAAAAAGTTAAACATAAAAATCCTATGTTGTCTTTAGGTAATTGTTTCAATGAAGATGAATTACATCAATTTATTGCACGGGTTTGTAATAGTAAAGAAAAAATGGAGTTTGTATGTGAATTAAAAATTGATGGAGTATCATTTAGTGCAATATATGAAAATGGCTCATTAAATGTTTCTCTAACGAGAGGAGATGGAGAGATCGGAGAGGATATAACTTGCAATGTAAAAGAAATTAATAATTTACCACACACAATAGAATATAAAGGATTACTTGAGATTCGTGGAGAAATTTACATAGATAAAGCAGGCTTTATGCAATTGAATGAAAATAGCACACAGAAGTTTGCTAATCCTAGGAATGCTGCGTCAGGATCTGTCAGGCAGCTCGATCCTAATATCACCAGAGATAGAAAGTTAAAATATTTCGTGTGGGAATTAAATTCTCCTGAAATGGCATTTGCCAATCATTATGACAAACTGATATTTGCAAAGTCATTAGGTTTTTATGTTGAAGAACATATGCAAGTTGTTTATTCAATTGATGAGATGTTGAATTTCTATCAAGATATAGCCATCAGGCGTCCAAATCTAAAATATGAAATAGATGGCATAGTATATAAAATTAATAGTACTGAAAAACAAGAAATCCTTGGAAACACTAGCAGCGCTCCGAGATGGGCAATAGCTCATAAGTTTCCCGCATCAGAAGCAAATACAAAGATTCTAGATATTATTATACAAATAGGTAGGAGTGGTGTTTTAACACCAGTTGCTATTCTTGAGCCTATAGGAATAGGAGGTGTGATGATTAGCAGAGCTACCTTACATAATGCTAGAGAACTTTATAGAAATGATTATAGAGTTGGAGATACAGTGTGTGTTGTACGGTCAGGAGATGTTATTCCAAAGATAACTAAAAAAATACTATGTGCTGATAAGTCAAACAGATTTGAGATGCCTAGCAGGTGTCCTGTATGCAATTCTGAAGTGATTGATGACAAGGTTCATAAAATTTGTATCGGAGGATGGAGTTGTAAAGCTCAATTAGTTGAAAGGCTAAAGCATTTTGTTTCCCGAAGTGCATTTAATATAATTGGATTAGGTGATAAGCAGCTTGAGTATTTTGTGGATGAAAAATTAATAAAAAACTATGCAGATATCTTCAGACTTGAACAAGTAAATCTGAATCTTTCAGAGCCTATACAAAAAAGACATGGATGGGGTGAAAAGTCTGCTGAAGTGCTTTTCACTTCCATTAATGACTCAAAGACAATTGATTTTAATAAATTTATTTACAGTTTATCGATACCGCTTATTGGCATTGAAGTTGCAACACTTATTACAAGAAAATTTCATGATTATAAAACACTCCTTGAAGCTGTAAATTCATCACATAATCTTGAATTATTTGAAGATATAAATGGTATCGGAGAACACATAGCTATCTCAATTAAAAATTTCTTTACAAATGATTATAATCTACATTTAATAGATGATTTATTGCCTTACATCACAATAAGTAATCAAAAGGTTGATTCAAATCTTGTATTTGCTTTTACAGGTAAGCTTAAGAATTTCACTAGAGGTGAAGCAGAGGAATTAATTAGAAAGAGTGGCGGAGCATTTACTTCAAGTATTTCAAAAAAGACTAATTATCTTGTAATTGGCTCAGAACCAACTATACACAAAGTAGAAAAAGCCAAAAAATTAGGCATTAATACACTTTATGAGGGAGATTTTATAAAAATTGTAATCAAATCTTAATAATTACAATATATAATTTTAAGTTAAAGAAAAGAGCAA
>CALPOD020000024.1 GCA_943325105.2 Candidatus Fokinia solitaria
CGAGTCAAAAAGAAAATCCTTAGTGTTTTTATAATTCTTTTAAATTTGATCAATATCTCTGCGATCCAAGCAGAGGAATGTCATTGTACAAAGAGTAAAAAAATTGCTGTTATTTCACCAGTTCAGCATCAAGCAATGGATGATATCATAAGTGGTGTGAAAGCCAAGCTAAAAGAAACTCAAGATGATAGGAAAGTTGTCGTGCTTAATGCTATGGGAGATACTAATAATATTAGCTCTATAATAACACAACTTGCAAATAATGATGAATATGATGTTTTAATGCCAATTGGGTCTATAGCAACTCATCTTGCATTAAATAGCACTTCAACAAAACCAATTATTGGACTAGGTGTTGATATCAATGAAGCAGAAAGACAATCTTTTATAAAAGCAGGGCATAGTAATTTCACAAGTGTGAAGGATGAGATACCAATTCAAAATATCTTTGCTTTCATTAAAAAACTTGAAAGAAAGAATATTCTTTTAGTTTACAGTAATGATGACAGAATTCATAAAACTGTTGTTGAAGCAGAAAATACTGCTAAACATTATGATTTAACGATAAAGAAGTTTAATATTGTAAATCCAAGTGATATTTATGGAATAAAAACTGCAATGAAAGGCTTTGATTGTGTGTTGGTATTAAAAGATCATATGGTTGTGAGTATGATAAATGTTTTAGTTGAAGCTGCGCATGAATATTCATTACCGTTAATAGCTTCTGATGAAGGCTCTGTAATTAGTGGGGCAGATATTGCTATAGGAGTAAAGGAAAAAGAGATCGGTGTTGCTGGGGTAGATATCTTAAACGAAATTATAGCAGGTAAAAAAGTTGTTAATATACCCGTAAAATTACTTTCAGATATAAGAGTGTTTTATAGGATAGGTTGTTGTAATCCATTGGAACAAAAACATATAAAAGAACTTGCAAAGGATTTAAAATATGAGTTCTCAACAGTAGAATAAATCTATTGTCTAATAAACCTTTGTGTCTTCAGAATTATTTTTTGTAGGTCTGGATTTTTGTGAGTGGATCTATATGGATTAATATCTATTCCACCACGCCTTGTATAATTTGCATATACTATCAGTTTTGATGGGCTGCAGTAACTCATTAATTCATTAAAAATACTTTCAACACAATGTTCATGAAAGTCGTTATGGTTTCTATAGGCAAGGATATATTCTAAAAGTTTGACGTGAGAAATTTTCTTGCCTGTGTATTTTATTGTAAGAGTACCCCAATCTGGTTGGCTTGTAATTGGGCAATTAGAGCGTAAAAGATTTGAGTAAAGTGTTTCAGAAATAATTTCATCATCTATAATAAGACTTTGGATTACAGAATGCCTTTTATCGAAATCAAATGATTGCATTGATATATCAAGGTTATCTATGCAAAAACCTTTGGGGTTTAAAAATTGCACTTTAGGGTTACTATTTAAATTCCAGAGTTTTACCAATACCTTTGTATCTAGCACAACTGATAAATCATTTTCAATTGTTTGAGTTATTAATTCAGCGCTTTCAAATCTGGAGTTATTAAATGAGTTTAGATATAATTTTAATGATTTTGATTCAATTAATTTCTTTGATGATGCATCATATAAAATATTACCTATTGCCACCTCAGGCTTACCTTTAGGGTTTAGCCATGATAATTCATACATATTCCATAGATCATATCCATACATTTTTTTTGAGCTATCTTGAGGTATCCGAGATATCGGATATAATGTATTTGGATCATATTTATCTAAATAATTGGTTTTTTTACCTAATTGCGATGACTTTATTGCTTTGCTTGACATAAGTTTTCTATGAAAAAAAATCACTATACACAAATAATTATCAGTAGTTTTACTATATTTATCACAATAATTATGTTGAATATAGTTGATATATCTTTATCTGAAGGTTTAGATATTAAATCACAGGATGTTGATCCACAGCTTCTTTGTATTACAGCTTCAAGTTATTATGAAAAAAAATATAATATCCCAAAAGATATATTAAGGTCGATTTCAATTGTTGAGTCTGGTAGATGGAATTCGGAATATAAAGTTTCTTTAGCTTGGCCATGGGTTATTGGTATTGATGGAAAAGGGAAGTTTTTTGATAGTTATGCTGAAGCGGCGGTGTTTCTTAGAAAAGCAGTGGCAGCTGGTCAGAATGTAGACATAGGTTGCCATCAAGTTAATTGGAAGCACCATGGACATAATTTTAACAAGCCAGAGGAGTTATTACATCCAAAACATAATGCTGCGTATGCCGCACATTTTTTAGTACAAAAATTCAATCACTCTAAAAGCTGGAATAAAGCTATTGCACATTATCATTCACATACACCTGAGTTTGGAAATCAATATCTGAAAAAAGTTAGTAGTATTCTTGAAAATATGAAGGGGCAAAATGGTCTAAAATATGCAAGTTATATTCAAAATAATACAGCAAAAATTAGAAAGAATAAAAGTATTATGCTTTATGATAAGCAGTTGCATAGTAATAATTCAATGAAAAAAATAAACTTTCAAGAAGAAAAGAGTAGAACATTAAATACTAAAATTGCTAAAAGCCGTGAAATAATAGTTTTTTCACAAAATGTTGAATTGCCAATAAATTCAGCTATTGTTGATTATTAATTAATGTTTAAAAATACATAAAAAAAATGTACAAAAGCTTTGCCAAATTTAAAACATTTGCATTTAATGTAGTTATTAGATTCAAGGAAATAATAACAAGCTTTTCATTTGATCTTCTTAAGATAGAATATGAATCATTAAAGAAAAAACTTAAGGACCTAAAAGGAACTAATTGGGATTTGGCACAATATCATTTTCTTGTTGGTAATTTTAATGATGGTATAATGCGATTCAAGATGTTGCAAAAATCAGGTTATAAAGTAATTGAATCAAATTACTTTATTGGACGAATATACATAGAAAAGGCTAGTTATTTGAATGCAAAACAATATCTGAGTTTATATTTAGGGTCAAACCAACAAGAATATCGTATAGAATCTGATTACTGTATGAATTTGATAAATAATCAAGAGATATCATCTATACCTATAAGTATAATGCAACAAAAGAGAGATAGATTAGCTCTAACTCTTGAAACATCAAAAATAGATCAAGCTTTATTGATGCGTTATTATTTGATAATAACAACCTTAAAAAGTTATGTGAATCCATCATCAAAAGTTTTAGAAGTTGGCTGTTCTATAGGGATTTTTGGTAGAATGTTTAGAGAATATTTTAATACAAATATTCAATATTTCAGTGGAACTGAAATCAGTACGAAAAGCGCAAAAGTAGCAGAAGAAATGCATATAAATGATATGCCAGTTTATGACAATATAAAAACTTGTACTGATATTACAGACATAGCTATGGATAACAATAGCTATTCACTTATCATTATACCAGATATCATTCGTTATTGTGGAGATTTGATGGTATTATTTATTCAGATATTTGCTTCTTTGCAAGATAATGGTATTACTATTTTTGTTTGTAGGATCATCACAAATGACAAAAAATTTAGGTTTTCTCATACATGTTTAGAAGAACCAAATACAGGAATAAAAATTGTTGAACTTGAAAATTTTGATGAGGTAGAAGAAAATGTATCTGATGAGAAGGAAAAGTTCTTTATAAGTGCAATTGAAGAGTTTAGTTATTCACCTTATCATGTAGAATCCACAGCTAAGTCCTGTGGTTTCAATATTAAGATGTCATTATCAATCCCAGGTGATTTCGCTTTATTTTTATTACAAAAACCTTGATTAATTTTTATGTTTAAAAAAAGTTTAGCTATTTTATTATTATTTTTTACTCCAAGCCTAATTGGATGTACAAAACACAAAGAGGATTTATCATCAATAGATGGTCAATATTTTGTTAAGTCTTTAGGTAGTATGGTTGATAAAAAAGATTTTAAACAAAATATACCTTTTAAAAACACTAGTGCATCAAAAGGTAATTATGATTATAGAAATGGCTCCTTAGAAGCTAAATTATCAGGTTTACAAAAATATCGAATAAACGGAGCTTGGAACCAAGATATCAAGATCTTTTCTACACCAACTTTCATCAAAAACGGATTTGTATCAGTAAATGATAAAGGTGCAATTCACTTCATTGAAGGAGAAAAAAATCTTAAATTGATCACGCAATTTTTTAGCAAGCCAAACTTGTGTTCTAACCTCTCTTCTGATTTTAAAGATGATATCTTGGTTGTTAGTTGTGGGACAAATATTTTGTCAGGTTTCGATCTTACAAATGGTAAGAAATTGTGGAGCATTGAATTGGATATGTCGATTGGTTCAAAGCCATTAATCACTGAAGATGGTATTGTTATTATATTTTCAAAAAGCGATTCAGTATATTCTATTGACCTGAAATCAGGTGAACTATTATGGCTTGTTCCAAGCATTGTAAAAACGCAAAATAAAAACATCTCTGAAACAAAACCTATATTATTTAATCAATATATAATTCAGCAGACAGCAGATGATCAGATTAGAGCAATTAATATAGTTAGTGGTTCGATAGATTGGATATCATCAATTTCTAATACTAGAGAATATGTTAAAGGCAAAGATTTTACTAATGAATATAGTAATATTGCCTTAGACTCCAAAGATGAATCTATATATTTGAATAATGGGGATGGATTTGTTATCAAAATTAAGATAGGTAAAGATAAACCTGAATGGATTGTTCCTATGATATCTTCTAAGCCTTTATGGTTACTCAATGATAGAGTTTTTGGAATAAATGATATGGGAATGCTCTTTGCAATCTCTAAGGAAGATGGAAAAATTTTATGGTCATATGAATTAAATGAAAAAGTTAAACCCAAGAGTAAGGGAGGCTTTGAAAATAGATATACATACGATGATGTTTATTATTCTGCACCGGTAATTATAGATAACAAAATCCTTATCCTTTCATCTAAAAATCAATTATTTTTAGTAAATCCAGAAGATGGTAAGATTATTGAGCAAAAGCAATTTAAAGAAAGTATCTTTGGTCAACCAATAGTTAATGAAGGTAAAGTTTATGTTCTGGTAAATAATGGTAATGCAATTGTAGTTTTATAAGTGTGTGACTGTCAAAATGGGTTAGCTGTAGCATCATCTATAGCACAAGGTCTGGAACCTTTAGCCCTTATATTAAATCTTTTTCTATTGGGATTAACCACAAGCTTTTCACATTGCATAGGAATGTGCGGTTCAATTGCAATGAGTCAAGCTACATCAAGAATTATAAATGATCTGAAGAGTCATAAGGACAAAAATTTCAAAAAAATTCTCTGCTGTATTTCATGGGAGTATTATATTGGGAAAGCAATGACCTATGCACTCTTGACATGTATTGTGATTTTGTTTGGATATATTTTGAAAGAAAATCTTTTGTTCCGAAGCATTAAGAATTTTATGTTGCTTTTGGTAATCTTTTTCTTTATTTTATCAGCAATCAAGACTTGTTACAGTATTTTTAATAAGCATATCATAATTCCTAAGATTATAGAGCTACCAAGGTTGACCAATATAAAAGTCAAGTTTTTTAATATTCATTCACAAAGTAGAAATATCATCTCTAGACTTTTGATTGGGATGAGTCTTGGGCTTATACCTTGTGGGATGGTTTATGCTGCTATTGGCACAATAATTTCTAATACAAATAATATTTTTGTTAGTTCTTTAGCTGCAATTGCATTTGGACTCGGTACATTCCCTGGGCTTTTTCTCATTTCATATTCTGGAAATCTAATTTTATATCGATTTAAGAAACTTTTTGACATTGCATATTTTGTCACTCTCATTATTAATCTGAAGATTCTCTTTGCAATATTATAAAATATTTTATTGACATAAGCGCCATGTTCATATAATATATGTATATACCATTAGTTTAATAACAAACTGTAGCGCATGATCGATAAAAGTGAGATGTTAGAATCTTTAAATCGTCTAATGTTAGTTATTAGGGCATATGATATACGTGGTACTATACCTTCTGATTTTGATGAAAAAAATGTATTTGTTCTAGGCTTGGCATTGGGGCATTATGTAAAACAATATGGAGACAATATTGCAGTACTTTGCGGCATGGATAACAGATCTTCTTCTTTTTCTATTTCAAATGCTTTATGTTGCGGATTTGCTGCATATGGCATTCTAGTGCAAAATTTTGGTATAATACCGACTCCCTCTTTATATTATCATTCATTTATCAGTAATCTTGAAAAAAAGACCCTAGGTATAATGATTACAGCATCACATAATCCACCTGAATATAATGGTTTCAAAATACTTTTTGATTCAAAGATCATAGATGGTAATGAGCTGCGAAATATTATTGATAGCTATAAAGAGTATCTTTTAAGAAATAGCCTCAAAATTGATCAAAATAACGATTATGTTCAATATATTTTGAATCAAACGAAATTAAATAAGATTGATAATTGTAAGACAAAAAAGATTTTATGGGACTGTAATAATGGAGCTACTTCCACTGTAATCAATGAGATTGTTAAAAATCTTCAGATACACAATGATGTAATGAATGTTGGAAAAGATATGTTATATCAACCAGATCCGACAAATTCAGTCAATATAAATAGAGTCAAAAAAATTGTTTCAGATTATGATTTAGCTTTTTGTTTTGATGGAGATGGAGATAGATTAGTTGTTATAACCGGAGATAGAGAGGTTTTAAGAGGTGATAAAATATTACTGATACTTGCAAAGTATTTTGCTAAAAGTCTTCAAAAAACAACCATAGTTGTAGATATTAAAACCAGTCATCTAATAATAACTGAATTAGAAAGAGTTGGTTATAAAGTTGTAATACAAAAGACAGGGCACTCATTTATAAAAAAAATGATGTTAGAAACTAATGCATCACTTGGTGGTGAAGTCAGCGGGCACATATTTTTTCCATTCTCAAATTCTGAAAACACTTATATTCCATATGATGATGGGGTTCTTGCAGCCTGTTATATGCTAAAATTTTTTCTATCTGATGAGGTTTTTTTTATTGATTGTATAAATGCAATCCCAAAGACATTTGCACAATATGATGTTAAAATAAAGTGTCAAAAAAACTTACAAAATAAAGTAATGGAATCATTAATTGAAGTTTTGAAAGCACATCAAATGGATTTCATTGATATTGATGGAATAAAATATCAAAGTGAAGATGGTTGGTGGTTAATAAGGCCTTCAAATACAGAAGATGCACTAATAATATGTATCGAAAGCCCTACTCTAGATAGTTATAAAAAACACTCTAATTTTGTGAGAGATATTTTAAAAAATATGAATTTAAATATTGAAAACATAGAACTTAATCATACTTGACAACATGGCTTTATTTCTACATACTGTATCGCAACACCAAATTTAGTTATGATACAGTTAGGAAATAGCTATATATCATAATGTATTTTTAAAAATAATGAGGTCCAAATGCAGATAAAATTTAAAGACAATCCATCTAATTTACAATCTATAGTCAGTATATTTATACTATGTGACGATATAAAACTTACAAAATCTTTGGAAAAAATAGACATTGAATCGAATAATGCTGTAAGTAATTTCATCAGCTTGGATAAATCATTTAAAGGTAAAGTTGGCTCAACCTCAAATGCTATTTTCAGTGATGGTAAAGGACATCTCATAGTCCTTGTTGGAGGTGGTGATAAAAAGAAAATTTCAAGAAAACAACTCCAATCTATTGGTGCAAATATAGCGGTAAAGTTAAACGCAATGAAAGTCGAAGAAGGAGATATTTTTATTGAAGACAATATACTTTCTGAAAACATTCAAGACATTCAAACTGCTGCAGCATATATCGCTGAAGGTATTAAACTCCGTAACTATAAATTCACTAAACACTATTTTAATAAAAAGAAAGATCATGAATTAACTCTTAAATCGGTGAGTGTTTTTGTTAATAATGCTGAGCAGTCATCAAAGATCTTTGAGAGATATAGCATAACTGCTGATGGTGTATTTTTAACCCGTGACCTCATAAGTGAGCCGGGTAATATTATATATCCTGAAAGTTTCGCACAGAAATGCTTAGAAATGGAAAAACTTGGCCTTAAAGTAAAGGTTTTAAGTAAAAATGACATGGCAGCTTTAGGTATGGGATCTCTACTTGGAGTAGCTCAAGGTAGTGCTAATGAAGCTAAACTTGTTGCGATTGAGTTGTGGGGAGATGTCAGAGGGAAAGAAATACCGCCTCTAGCTTTGGTTGGAAAAGGTGTGACATTCGATACTGGTGGCATAAACTTAAAATCATCTGCACACATTACAGAGATGAAATACGATATGGGCGGTGCAGGAGTTGTGGCTGGACTGATGCAGTCTTTAGCTGAACAAAAGGTTGAGAAAAATATAATTGGTTTCCTTGGATTAGTTGAAAATATGCCATCTGGAACTGCTCAAAGACCTAGTGACGTTGTGATTTCAATGTCAGGACAAACTATCGAAATTGATAATACTGATGCTGAAGGTAGATTAGTTCTAGCTGATGTGATGTGGTATGCGCAAACAGAGTATAATTGTCAGACAATAATAGATTTAGCAACGCTTACTGGAGCGATTGGTGTCGCCCTTGGAGATGAGTTTGCAGGTCTTTTCTCAAACAATGATGAGCTTTCAGAGCAGTTGATAAATTCTGGCAAAGAAGTTAATGAATTACTATGGAGAATGCCTTTGAGCGAACATTATGACAGTCGTATCAATTCAGATATTGCTGACATTAGAAATACTGGCAAGTTATCAGGCGCAGGTGCTACAACTGCAGCACAATTCTTACAGCGGTTCTTAAAAGATAAAAACCGTAGATGGGCACATCTCGACATAGCTGGTGTCACATGGACATCAAATGGTGAATTAACAAATGGCTTAAAAGGTGCAACTGGTTTTGGTGTCAGGCTTCTTGAAAATTATATACATAGTTATTATAAGCCTTAATATTTATATAGTTGGTGCATCTTCCTGAAAGAGTTTTTGTAATCTTTTTTGAACATGTAGGGGAACGAGAGTACTAACATCACCGTCCAGTCTTGCAACCTCACGGACAAAGGAAGAAGAAATAAAATTCTCCTTCTCTGTTGCTGGTATAAATATTGTCTCAATTGAGTTATCAAGCTTTTTGTTCATATATGCCATTTTAAACTCGTACTCGAAATCTGATAAAGCCCTTAATCCTCTCACAATAACTTTAATTTTATTTTCTGCTGCAAATTTCACTAAAAGGCCATTAAATGCTGTGACTTTAAGATTTTTATAAGGTATCTGAGACACTTCTTCCTCCATCATTGAAACTCTGTCGTCTAATGAAAACAATGTGTTTTTAGATGTATCGCCTGCAACAGCAACTATTACACTTTCAAAAATACTAGCTGCTCTTTTGATAATTTCTGAATGACTTCTTGTTACTGGGTCAAATGTACCTGGATATACTGCTATCATTTAATTATTGGATACTTTTTTGAAAGATTTTTAAAATATTGTATTTCAGGATTGTCAATATCAGACTCAATATAATGAGCAAAGATTCCGAGTGAAAAACCACCTCTTTTAGAGAACTTCATTTGCTTTTTGTGATTTATCTCTTCTTTTGAAATATTATAAACATTGCAGATGGCTTCTAGAACATCATAGACATCACTTATTTCCTCAGTCAATTCTTCCCTTGAAGAAGCTTCTAAAACCTCTTGAGTTTCTTCTAAAAGCTTATTTTTAAGATGAAAGATTAGATTATCTCCAGTGACTTTTTCATATTTCAATTCTATATTATCTGAGATAAATTCTTCAGGTGCATAATCTCTCACTAACTTATTGAATTTAAGCTTTA
>CALPOD020000025.1 GCA_943325105.2 Candidatus Fokinia solitaria
CTTGAGTTTTGAGAGCTGTGTCTTGTGAGACTACATATTTTTCCAGCATATCACTTGTAAGATTGAACTTCTCACTCATAACATTGCCATATTCATTAATCAAAAACTCTCTGAAGATCTTTTCACCTGAACTACCACCAAAAGCAGTATCTGTTTGCATACTATCTACTGTGTTATACATCAACTTAAAAAAATGAGAGATGAAAAAACCATTCATTTCATTAACAGCTGCTTTAGGATCTTTGAATTGTTTTACCTGTGGTATTTTATCGATAGCAGTTGTATTTATAAAGGTTTCAGAACGCATAATTTTTATGATTTTATGATATTGCTTCAGAACATATAATATATTGCACTTAATCAAAACACAACATAGAAAACTTTATAGTCACTATTTTCAAAAAAATTTGCAAATTATTTTATATTTTTAATAAAGTAATATTTTCTGTACGTCACTATGGTAAAATTCAATTGGTTTTAATAAAAACAAAAAAAATGCTAAAAATTAAAGAAAAAAAATCTTCAATATTTACAATTTTTGGTCTTGAGCCTTCAACTACAATTGATATGCAAAAGCTTGAAACTAAATATTCTGAATTAGTTAAAGAACATCATCCAGATACTTTAATGAAAAAATCAGTAGCAGAAGAAAAAATGGCAGAAGAAAAAATGGCAATGGTCAATAGAGCATATAAAATTCTTTCTTCTCCAAAGTTAATATGTCAGTATTTAATTGATCAGATGTTTAAAGTACAGCCTGCAGAAGAACTAATGGGTGATTATGATATGTCAGATATCATGTCTTTATATGATGAATTTAATGATCTTAAAAATTTAAAAGATTATGACCGTTTTAAAAGCAAAATATCAGGACTTTGTTATACAGCATTATCAAGTGCCAGACAAAACATCATAGATAAAAATCCGAAAATTGCTCAAATGTATATGAATAAACTAAACTTTTTAGATAATCTTCTACAAAAAACTAGGAGTCAAGCCTTTCATTTACAATCTCAAAATAAAGCGCAAGGACATAGTGCACCTGCAGCATGATTAAAGTATAGTATAGATTAAGATTAATTATTAAATTTAAATAAACAACGTATATCAGCTATGAAGTTACATCAAATATCAGAGCCATCATCAGAAGAAAATGAAATTATAGTTGGAATAGATCTGGGGACAACAAACTCACTTATCGGTTACTATGACGGAGAAGGAATCAAAATAATACCAGATAAATATAGTGAAAATGGAGTAGTCCCATCAGTCATTGCATATACAATAAATGGAATCAAAGTTGGACATGAGGCATTAGAAGAAAAAAATTGCATAAAATCAGTAAAAAGACTGATTGGTAAAGGTGTGAATGATCAAATTGCAAAAGATCAATCTTTCAACATAGATCATCAGAACTCATCAAACTCTATTTTAAAATTAAAAACGGATTCTAAAAGCATTACAGCAGTCGAAGCCTCAGCGGAGATTTTAAAATATCTAAAAAATAATGCTGAAAATTATATAGGTAAAAAAGTAACTAAGGCAGTTATAACAGTCCCTGCACACTTTGATGATACTGCAAGAACAGCAACAAAAGATGCTGCTAGAATTGCTGGAATACAGGTGATGAGAATATTAAATGAACCAACAGCAGCAGCAATAGCATATGGTTTAAATGCAGGTGTTGATGATGTTATTTTAGTCTATGATCTAGGTGGAGGAACATTTGATGTTTCTATTTTAAAAAAGAACCATGGTGTAATGGTTGTTATTGGTACAGGGGGTGATAATCATCTTGGTGGTGATGATTTCGATTTAGCAATTCTGACATTCATATGTAAAAAGTTAAATATAACTTTTGAATCAATAACTGATGTTGCAGATGGTTTGAAAATCGCATCAGATTGCAAAAAATTTCTTTCTAATCAAAGCTGTTGGAATGGTTTATTTCTTGGTCAAGAGGTTTCTATAACCAAAACTGAAGTCATTTCTGTATGGCAAGAACTTATAGATAGAACTTTAAGTATAACAAATGATGTTTTATTTAATGCTGATTTATCAGCAAACAAAATTTCACATGTAATCCTTGCTGGTGGGAGTACTAGAATGCCTGTAATACAAAGAGCTGTTGAAGCTCTATTACATAAAAAACCTTTAATTACTATAGATCCTGACATGGTTGTTGCTATAGGTGCATCTATGCATGCTAAAGCTTTAACACATGGAGGTCATGTCTTAGTTGATGTCACACCATTATCGCTTGGAATAGAAGTCATTGGTGAAATAGTTGAAGTGATAATATCAAGAAATACATCTATCCCAACTATAGTGCAAAAGTTTTACACAACCTATCAGGATAATCAGAGTGGATTTAAAATACATATAGTACAGGGTGAAGGTAGTACTGTACATAAATGTAGGTCTTTAGGGAGATTTGAACTCACTGGACTGCCTAAAAAACCAGCAGGTGAAGTCAAACTAGAAGTATCATTCAAGGTTGATTCTGATGGGATATTAGTTGTAACTGCAACAGAGTTGGAGTCAGGGAAGTCATGTGAAGTTGAAGTACAACCATCATATGGATTAACAGAGGAAGAAATTATTAATTTAATTGCTAAGGGATAATTAAAAAAACCCTTACAAACTGTTTAATTTTTCAGATTTTGATGCAATCAATATCAAAGGTAATGCAAGTGCCAATCCTAATATAATTGGTAATATGCCAAATTTTATGGAATCTACCGAATATGCATTGCCTTCTAATCTATTTACCTGCATGATGACATTCCCAATGATCATATGATATATGCTTCCGAAGATCATAACAATCATATTAGCTACTGCTGAGCCTGTAGTTACAAATTTCCCTGATAATGAACCTACCTTTGCAAATAGAGCTATCTGATATGCAGAAGCTATCCCAATTACAATTAATACAGCAAACATTATCTGAGAATGAACTCCCAATCCATATGTAATAAAAAGGAAACAAAGTAACATTGATATATTTGCAATGCTTATGATGCTGTAATATTTTTGAGTCTTTTCAGTAATGAATCCAACTACAGAAGATCCAATACACATTCCAAGGAATATTGTTGATGGTGTAAGAGCTGCATCTGAGAAATCCCAACCATGTATAATTTGAAACGCTGTGATACTCCAAGCATCAGCAAACCCTTCTAACGGACCAATCATTAAACCACCTGCTACTGCAAGTAATATAATACTTTTATTTTTTAGAATAGAATTTACATCATTTAAAATACTATTAATTTCCATTGAATTACTGGTTTTTGAATTTGCAGAGTCGGCTGGCAATATAATAAAAATTATTATTCCAATAATTAGACCTATGCTTGTCAAAGCAATTATTGTGCCATTAAATCCAATATCACTAATCATTAAAGATAATGGTTTACCTCCATATATAGCTCCTAATAAACCTATTGTTACTCCCATACCTAACATTTTACTTCCCTCTTCTGGTTTGAAATAAATAGATATGATTTTAAATAGACTAAGAATAGCACCTGCAGATCCCATGCCAGTTATTAGACGGCCCAGTAGAACTAAATAAAATGATTCACTCAAAAGAGGTATTATGCCTATAGATGTCATTAAGACTGTTGCTAATATGACTTTTTTTTCATCATATTTGTCCATAAATATGCTGAGAGGTATCATAATGGATGTATATCCAATATAGTAAATACCGCAAAAGAAACCAAATTGCGTTGTATCTATGGAAAAATTTGTGATGATATCATTTGCACAAACACCTGGAATGATACGTAAGGTGAATTGGTATGCGTAGAAAAATGAGGCAACTAACCATGCTAACCACCTCTTATTAAAGAGATTCATGATGCGGGAGTTTCCTGACTACTATCACTTTTAGCGCTATCCAAACCAAAAAAGAACTTTGTTATCAATCCTTCTATGTTTATTGATGACTGTGTGAATTCAATTGTATCTCCATCTTTCAGAATGTCTTTTTCTGCACCTGGTACAAGTGATATGTATTTATCACCTAACAAACTACTGCTTGTTATTTCTGCTGATGTGTCAACTGGTAACTCTAAGCCTTTTTCAACTGTGATTGTTATAAGTGCATTATAGTTATTAGGGTCTATTCTTTTATCTTTTACTTCACCGACTTTTACACCACTAATAGATATATCATTACCAATGTTTATACCATCAGCTCTTTCAAAGGCTGTACGTAACGTATAATAACTTTTACTACTGCCAAAAAAACCATTTTTATAAACCATTAATACTAGTATTATACAGAAGACTATAACTCCTAATCCAACTGTAGTTTCAATGTTTTGTTTCCCGTTCATCTGTTTTTATTTTTAGGATTCCAAGTATTGTATTGTCCATCATACACTATTTCTGAAATTTTTTGTTGTACTTTGTCATATTCAGTAACGCCACTTTCTATCGTCCAAGGATATTTTTTTTTCAATTTCATTGGAACTTCATCAGATAGATAATGCAGCCATTTAAACCAAATCACATCAATATTCGCAATTAAATTATTTTTTTTATTATAAATAACCCATCTGTTATTTTTTTTAAACCATCTGCGGTGATTGCTCTGATAATACGAGTTGCCAAGTGCATCAACTCCTACTAATTTCCCAAAGATTTTTGTATATAAAAAAGTACTTAAACACATAATTTTTTTTTAATCTTAATAACTTTATTGTAACTCTATAAATTTAATCTTACAAGATCATTCAAGGTCAATTTTTCTAACTGAGTTATCTGTGAATGATAATTTAATTTTTATAATTCTAGATTTTTGTACTGTATCAATTATTTTAGATGCAACTTCCGGCCACTCTATAAAAACTATCCCACTATTTATAATATCTGAAAATCCTATTTCATAAAGCTCAGCAGAATTATTAATTCTATATAAGTCTAAGTGGAAGACTTTACATAATCTCTGCTGTGAATAGTATTCATTCACTATACTAAATGTTGGGCTTGTGAAGTACATTTCTTCACCAATTAATTCCTGTAATGAGTATGATACCAAAGTTGTTTTTCCAACTCCTAACTCTCCTGACAAAAGAACTATAGAGTCATTATTCAATTTCATCAACAGTTCATTGCTAAAAGCTTTGAGTTGTAATAGGTTTTTGATATGCATTTTTTTCACTAAATTATACATCAAATATGACTTTTTTTTTAGGTATTGATTCAGGACTCAGAAATACGGGATGGGGAATAGTCAAGAAAGAAAATACCAAAATTACCTATATTGCATCTGGGGTAATTAAAACAAAAGCACAAAACCAACAAGATATTTATAAATCAGATGCTTTGGCTTTGAACAAGATATACAGTGCTATAAATGATGTAATCGTTCAATATCAACCAAATCACTGCGCTATAGAAAATACCTATATTAATAATAATCCTCTTTCGTCAATAAAATTAGCACAAGCAAGAGCAGTGGCGATTCTTGCCTGCTCAAATCACAATATGATACCTAAAGAATACCAAGCATCTACAATAAAAAAAGTTGTTGCAGGAAAAGGGAATGCAGAAAAAATAGAAGTTAGCAAGATGATAAGTTTGCAACTCGGAAATATAAAAACAGAAACAAATGATGAAAGTGATGCAATTGCAATAGCCATGTGCGATGCTTTAAGTAACTAAATTAGTTCATGGGTTTGAAAACAGAAAGTAATCTGATATTCTTAAATGAAAACAAAGTAATTTTAGATATGACAACACCATTAATGCCGAAAGCTACAGCTGTATGGCTAATAGATAATACAAGTCTTTCATTTAACCAAATTGCTGATTTTTGTGGCATGCATGAATTAGAAATAAAAGGTATTGCTGATGGTGATGTTGCAGCAGGTGTCAAGGGCATAAACCCAATACAGATTGGTCAGCTTACAAGAGATGAGATTACAAGATGTGAGTCTAACCAAAATGCTAAGTTACAAATCACAGAGTCAGCAGAAGCTGCAATAGTTGCTAATAGAGCTGTAAACAGAAAGATAATCAAGTACACACCTGTTGCAATGAGGGAAAACAAACCTAATGCAATAGCTTGGCTTCTCAAGAATTGCCCAGAAATGTCTGAGAAACAAATTGCAAAAATCACTGGATCTACAACCCCAACAGTTTTATCTATAAAAAATAAAACACATTGGAATATGCAAAGTATCACACCTAAAGATCCTGTGCTGTTAGGAATTTGTTCAAGAACTATACTTGATGATGAACTTAATAAAGCTAGATCTATAAAGGAAAAATTAAATGAAAATACAAAGTAATGCATTCAACAGTATTGTATACAAAATACTGTCAACGCTAACTGTACTAACATTTGTTATAACAATAGGCATATCTGGTTTCATATTTTATGCATTTCATACAGTAAATATCAAGCAAGATAGTGTCTTTTTCATCAAGAAAAATACTAGTATTAAAGAAATTAGCCAAGACTTAAATAATAAGAAGATTATAAATCGCAAAACAACATTCTATTGCTTTGCAAAATTATATTGTAAGGTTTATAACAAACAAATTATCGCTGGTGAATACTCACTGAAAAGTGGCAGTGATATTATTGATTTAATGAAAGTTATCACAGCGGGCAAAGTAATACAGCATCAAATCATAATCCCAGAAGGCTTTACAGTTAAACAAGTTTTAGAACGAATAAAACAACTAGATAACTTTACGCATTTACCTCATTCAATTACAGTTAGAGAAGGCTCTTTACTTCCTGAGACATATTTTTATACATATGGAACACTTGACCTTGATTTCATAAAAAGAACACAAAAGATGATGCAAAACTTTTTAGCAATTGAATGGCCAAAGAGAGATAAGAGAATTGATAAGATAATAAGCTCACCAGAAGAAGCAGTAACACTTGCATCAATCATAGAAAAAGAAACATATATAGATAGAGAGAAGCCTCTCATCGCAGGAGTTTATCTCAATAGATTACAAAAAAACATGCGCTTACAGGCAGATCCGACAGTTATATATGGACTGAATTTAGTTGAAACTAAAAAATGGGATGGTAGGGTTCTGTATTCTCATCTTAAATCATCTTCGGAATACAATACCTATGTTTATAAAGGCTTGCCGCCAACACCCATATGCAACCCAGGGAGGGCATCAATTTTAGGGGTTTTACACCCGCAGTGGACTCAGAAGCTCTTCTTTGTAGCTAATGGAAATGGTCAGCATGTTTTTGCATCAGACTTCGATCAGCACAGAAAAAATATAAAGTCAGTCAGATCAAGCAGCTAATGCAGGGTGATTGTTTGCTTTTGCTTCTATAATACTTTTAGTATATTTAC
>CALPOD020000026.1 GCA_943325105.2 Candidatus Fokinia solitaria
ATATTGATAAATGAGATAAAGATAATTTTTTTTGAAAAAGCAGGAAATCAAGTTATACTTATTTTTATTTCATTAAAAGTTTATATGATGCCATTTCTGCTCGGAATAATAATCGCTTATATCTGTGGACCAGCAGTGAGTTTTGCAAATAAAAGATTCAATTTGTCTATTGAGCTTGCTGCAGGTTTATTTATCATTTTTATATATGTCATAGTATTTTTCCTAACCATAAACATTGTGCCATCCATCTACAAAAATCTCATTGAGATAATAAATAAAATCATGGAATTTGATCCAAATAAAATATCTAAAAATTTTATTGAAAGATTTGAATTTCTAATGATTGATGAAGATATAATAGAGGCGATCAACAAATTTAAACAGTTAATAATATCTAAAATACCAACATACTTAAATACAACTGCAAATGCACTCGTATCATCTACACAATCAGTTATTTCCATAGCATTTAGTTTGGTATTCGCACCAATAATATCATTCTATTTTTTGTCTGATTTATATTTTAAAAAATTTGATGAAAGATCATTTTATGGAAGTGATTTATTCAACTACATCAATAATTTAGCTAAAAATTTCGTACAAGTACAAGCTTTGATGATCACAATATATTTTATCTATTATTTCATTTTGATATCCATAATAGGTTTAAATAATTCTCTAACACTGTCTGTTATTTGTGGGATTTTATGTGTAATTCCATACATCGGAGCATTTATTGGATTGATATCATGTATTTTAGCTTCAACCATACAATATGGTGTTGACTATAACACTCTGATTTTAATAATTGGATTTATAACAATTGCTATTTTAGATACTGCATTGATAAGTCCTAGGGTGGTTGGTAAAAAATTTGGTTTACACCCTCTATTGACAATATTTAGTATTCTTGTGAGTGCAAGCTTATTTGGATTGATTGGAGTGATATTTGCAATACCATTTGCTATTATAACGAAAGATATTGCAAGAAAATTTTTTATACAGACTGACTAATTTCTTGCCCTAACTTAACTTTTTTTGTCAAAGCAAGACTTATTACAAAACATATCATCAACACTATTGGCACAGAAGAAATACCTAAAATAAAATTATCTTGTGTATATAAACGCAACCCATCTTCACTGTACTTTCCATCCCACATCATATCCATTAAAGCACCGACTACATATTGAAAAATAGCATTAAAAATCATACTAAATGAATTGAGTGCACCTACAGTAAGCGCACTTGAATTTTTTGGTACAATATACCATGCAGCATTAAAACAAATCATTTCAGCTCCACAGAAAAACCCAATCGTACATACTAAAAAATATAGTTGATCTATCTCAATTTTATCTATAAATAACATCACACAAAAAAGAGCTACATTGCTAATCAGTGCAATTGTTATAACTAAGTTAAGTCTTTTTATTTTTTCACTGAAATAAGGTAAAATTAGACTACCTATAGCTAGTCCTATATATAAACTAAGAGATACATTTATTGAATCTGATTCAGAAATCCCAAACTTACTGGTTAGGAATCTCGCTCCCCACAGATCTCCAAAGACACATGCAGGTGCATAAATACCACCAGCAATGATTGAATAGAGAAATATTGGTATACTAAATACATTTTTGAATTGAGAAATATTTTCTTTGAAACCTGAGGCATTTTTATATTTTGTACTCTTGATGAATAAAAGACTCCCTAAAAATAAAATAAAGCCACTCATCCCAATAATTATTACAACGATTCTCCAATCATGAAAGAGTATTACTTGTTCTACTATTTTACCTCCTAAAATTGGCCCTACAGCACCGATCGTTAATGTTAACCCAGAGAATACACTACGCGTTGTACCAGTAAAGTTTGCAGTGATGATTTTCAGAGTTATCCCGAGAGCTGCTCCAGATCCTAATGCTATAATAAATCTTGAAATTTGCATTAAATAGAAGCTTTTTGACATTCCAAACATCAAAACACCACCAATACATAATAAAATTGCTGTAAGTGTAATCTTTTTGATATTTGTTCTATCAAGTAAAAAGCCAACAGGTATTTGCACAGCTCCATAAGTTAATGAATAAATTGAACCTAATGTTCCAAACTCTTCAGCTGTTATTTTAAAAACCTCAAAAATTTCTTTTGTAAAAATGTTTGGAAAAACTCTTATCATGTATTGATAAAAGAAAAATGCAGAGCAAATAAACCATGCTAAATATATTTGTGAGGACTTTAAATCACTATTTTCAGACTCTGATGACATGTTTTATATTATACATAATAAGTTCACGGATTCTAATTATAGTGCATTTCCTCTTGAAATTAAAGATTACATATAATATGGTGTGGACTGTACTGCCTGTAGCTCAACTGGATAGAGCATTAGACTACGGATCTAAAGGTTGAGGGTTCGAATCCTTCCAGGCAGGCCAATAACTTAGATCAAAGAAATTTCTTCCCAATATTCATTAACCAAAGCGTAATCATCATTGTGCCACTCTAGTTTAATTGGAAGCTCTGTACCATTTTGACTATAAAATTTATATCTAAAGTCTCCTGGAGTAGAATCAGATATTAAATAAGAACTTAATCCCACTGTAGCGGCAATACCTAATAATGTAAGCTCAGTCTCGCTAATATTATTACTACCACGGTAACTATTACCAATGTTTATATTTGTATTATTACTATTAATATTATTACTATTAATTTGTTGTACTCCGACTTGAGAATTTGAACTTATATGACTATTTGAATCATCAGCGAAGGCTTTAAAGATCAAATTTGATATTATTCCACCAACTACAGAACAACCTTTTATAAATGGATCTTGAGCAGAAAAATATCCAGCTGTACCAGCAATTAATGATACATCACTTAAGAAAGTTGAAATTGGCAATGTGCCCTTAGCAACAACTTTAGTTTCTTTTCCATCTATTTCAACATCTAAAACCTTTTGAGTGCTTTGTTGTGATTTAGTATATAAATTCTTAGCACTATGTATTGATTGTGAAATTAATGAAAAATCCAAAAAAGCGACTAGCGGATGTGTAAAATCCTGTGGTTCTGTGTCTTTAAAAAAGTGAGCTTCTGCGAAAGGTGAAATCACTGCACCTAGTACTGGTAAGCCTACAAAAAGCACTTTTGTGAAAGTAGATGATGAATCTTTAACATATTGTCTTTGAATGAATTTTTTAGTCATTGTTTTTCCTATTTAGTTTTTTTGTTCAAAATAAGATATTACATTACTAATATTACAGATATATTAAGATTTTTGAAAATAATTTATTAAGGAATTTGGATTGGCTGGGACGGATGGATTCGAACCATCGTATGCTGGTATCAAAAACCAGTGCCTTACCGCTTGGCTACGTCCCAATTTTAAGAATTAGTTCTGATCACTATATCATATAACATGATCTAGAAGCAAGTAGTCTAGATATAAATTTATTTATTAAATAATTTGTATATAAATACTTCTTATGTATATTAAATGTGGTAAATATTAATTTCAGAGTTGTAAAATCTCACTTGTTATTGAATAACAAAAACAGGTTTTAATTTCTTATTAAAAAACTAAACTTTAAGATATTCATATTATGATTTTGGCATATGTTATACATAATGGATCTATAGTAAAAACAGAAATTATCCCTGGAGATCAATTGCCTGCAAATATGGTATGGATAGACATGCATGCCCCTTCAGTCGATGAGAAAAAATACATAGAGAAGTGCTTTAACATAGATGTCTTAACTAGTGAGGAGATCAGCAGAATCGAAGTCATGAGTCCATTTTATAAGTCTAAGGAAGCCTACTATATGACCTTAACAACAATAAATCAAAATGAAAGCGGTCACTCCGGAGCACCTTTTACATCTGTCATGACTCATAGTTGTTTGATTACCTTACACTATAGTGAAATGCCTGTGATAGAAACCTTTCTTAACCTCACAAGGCATGAAATCGATATATATAAATTACCATCAGTATTATTAAGTGCACTCACTGAAGTTTTTATACATGATGTAGGTGAAATACTTGAAAAAACAGGTAATGAAATGGATGTATTAATTCAAAATGTTTTTGAAAAGAGACAATATTCTAATAAGTCAGTTGGTACAAACAAGTATAATGAAATTATAGCTAGGGTTGGTAACACAGGTAATACAATCTCAAGATGTCGTGAGAGCCTTGTCAGCATTAATAGGTTAATAATATATTTCACACAAATAGAAAGAGAAAAAACAGCTTATAAGGAGCACGGATTAAGGTTAAAACATATATCTCGTGAGATCAATTCATTAACTGAGTATGCGAATTTCTTATCTCAAAGGATTAGTTTTTTATTAGATGCTACGCTTGGTTTACTTTCAGTAGAACAAAACATAATAGTGAAGGTTTTTACGATTGCTTCTGCAGTTTTAATGCCTCCCACACTAATAGCTAGTATATATGGTATGAACTTCAAACATATGCCAGAGACAAATTGGGAATATGGTTACCCAATTGCTCTTTTTCTGATGTTCATTTCAGCTGTGATACCTTTCCACTTTTTTAAGAAGAAAGGTTGGTTATAATTTTTTAGTTAATATATCCTAA